>DASZVV010000139.1:0-9217 GCA_035546955.1 Bryobacteraceae bacterium | reverse complement strand
AAGCGCAGAGAATCGCCCGCGGGATCGGATTTTTCGAGCGGCAGCGGCGTGGAGACGAGCGCGACGCGATGAAGATCGGCGGCGGGTTTCAGGGCAACGGCCGCCTCATGCACGATCCAGGCGCGCGGGAAGGCTTTGTCGTCCACATAAACCTTCCAATGAGTGTCCTGATAAATGGCGCCGGGATCGGGTGTGGAGGACGGTTTGATGCGGTAGCGGACATTGAGCAGATTCTCGTTCGAACTCAGCTCTGAAAAGTCCTTCAGGACGGTAACGCCGCCGCCCCAGAAGGCCTGAAGTCCGTAGAGGTCGCCGACGCTCGGCTCGGGATCGACGCCGACGCGGACGCGATTCAGTCCGGGGAGGCTGCGGATGAAGGCGGCGGGGCGCGCGAGGGTCAGCGCCTCCTGGTAGAAATCGCCGGTTTTCGCGAGCTCGTTTTTATCCCTCGGGCCCCAGTTGAAAGTGCCCAGGTCGAAGAGCACGAACCCGGCGAGGAGAATGCAGGCCGCGCGCGAGGGGCGGTTGCCGAGGAGGTAACAACAGAACGCGCAGGAGGCGAGGATAAAAAGCAGATTCAGCAACGTCCAGATGCCGAGAATGGCCTGATCGAAGAGGCCGGGGATGACGATCAGGACGGCGGCGGCGATGGCGATCCACTTGAGAATGGCGGTGGCGCGATCGCGCGGCAGACTTTGTTCGAGCAGGTTATCGAGCCCGAAGGCGGAGAGCGCGGCGATGGCGAAACAGGTGAGGAAGAGGAAGCGGCTGGGCTCGCGATTCGTCCAGAGATAGGGGACGATCGCGTAGAGCACACCGTTGAGAGGTGAGAATTCCCCGAGCGCGTATACGAAACCAAGGACGCCGAGCCCAGCGAGGAAGCGCACGCCCGGGCGGCACTTCCAGAGCGCGGCGAGCGCGAGGAAGAACGGCAGTGTTCCGACGTAAATGGGCCACGATTCGCCGGCCGGCGATCCGCCGGCGGCAGGGAAAAGGACAGTGAGGATGGCGTGCGGCCAGACGCCGGGATCCATGCGGCCGTAAGGAATCTTGTCCGACATGGGGAACGGACCGCCCTTCATCCAGCGGAGCGCCAGATGCCCGTACTGAAAGGAAGGAATCAATTGAGCCGCGCCAGCGGCGCCCGCCAGCAAGACTACGGCGGCCAGCACGAGTCCGACGCGAGGCCATTCCGGACGATTTGTAAAACCATACCAGAGCCCCGCGAGGACCACGCAGATCGCCTCCATCATGGCGAACTGAATCCCGCCCGTGAGCAGGGAAAGACCGAGGCAACCGCCGGCGAGTGACGCTTCGAACAGCGCCCGTTCTCTGGAGGCAGCGCGGAGAGAGCGCACGAGGAAAAGCAGCGCGGCAGGCATCCAGATGCAGGCTTCAAGCTGATGCGGCCAGGGCATGTCCTCCATCATGCCGCCCATCGCGAAAGCGCAGGCGCCGATAAATGCGGCAAAATGGCTGCGGCGCAGCTCGCGGAGCAGGGCGAACATGAAGGCTGCACCGAGGAAGCAATTGAAGGCGAGATATTCCTGGTAAAACCGGGGCGAAATGACGCCGTTTTTGTTCAACGGCACGAGCGCGAAGAGCAGATGCAGAGGGTACCAGCCGCCGGTCTGGGTTTCGCCCGCAAAGGGACGTCCGGAGAAGGCATAGGGATCCCAGAGGGGAAGATGACCGTGCCAGACGGATCCGAGCCAGAAATGCAGCCAGGCGTAGGTCTGATTGACGGCTTCCGATCCGACGAGCGAGGTGAACTGATCGGTGAGAAGCGTTTTCCAGTGAAATGCGATGACGGCGAGCGCCAGATAAAAGAGATAGCGGGCCGTGGTGCTGCGCATGCGGCTGAGCAATATCGTATTATCGCCCGGCGCGTGAATGCAGGCGAAAATCAGGCGGTAAATTGGGGTGGCGGCGCGGTGGTGGCGATGGAGCCTTTGCCCTGGAGACCGGTGAAGGCGAGGCCGTAGCGGCCGCGGACGCCGGTTTTTTCGAAAATATGCTTGAGGTGGATTTTGACCGTGCCGGTCTGGATTCCGAGTAATTGCGCGATATCGCGGTTACGCAGCCCTTTTTCGACCAGAGCCACGATTTCGCGCTCGCGGCCGGTGAGTTCGGAGCGGCGTGGGTTGTAAATCTTTTCGGCGGCGCCGAAGATGCCGTCTTCGAGCCATGTGCCGCCGGAAATGACGGTACGGAGGCAGGTGAGCAGCGTGTTCGAGTCCGACGTGCGGCGGACGATCCCTTTGGCGCCAGCCTGGAGAAGCCGAAGGGCTTCGTTCTCGGTAATCGTGGAACCCCACACAACGGGGGGCGGCGACTGGGAATTCGCGGCGAGGGCGCGGAGCAAATCCATTACTTCCGCGAGCCCAAATGCCTTATCGATGATGACTGTATCGACGGTCTGGCCGTCTTCTCTCCGCCCCTGCAGCACCGGTTGAAGCAGTTCCAGATTTGCCACGGAGCCGGCAAACCGGAGATCTTCCGAGCTATCGATCAGCCATTTCATTCCCTCCACTGCTACTGGCTGGGTGTCACAAATCAGAACGTTTTGCCGCGTGAAATCCATCCGTTTGGTCCTCTTGCATGTTCATCGGCCGGGTGGGCTAAGAACTTTAGTGGGAGGACGCGGGGAATATCTCAGGAATTTGGGACGGCTACTTCACGTTGATGGTTCCGCGGCAGGTCTTCGCGCCGCAGCGGCAGGGCACTTCCTCAATATCTTTGCCAAAGTGGTAATCGACGGTGAGCTCTTCGCCGCGGCGGATGGGACGGCGGCTCATATAAAGGATATGGCCGTTGCGGATTTCGGTGACGATATTGGGGTCGCAGCAGTGGTTGATAAACTCGGCGCCGCTGCCGCCGACGGCGCCATCGATCGTCCAGTAGTTATCGAGAGTGAACAGGTAGATCATCTTGTCCTGCGCGTCGCTGCGGCGGCGGGTTTCGCGCCGGCTGATGCGTTCGCCGGTGTACTCGATGACTTTGCGCCGTGCCGGGATATCTTCCCCGGCGTAAACGCCCCAGCGATGGATCTTTGACGGGCGGACCACCAGTTTGAAGCCGGCGTGCCGGGGATCGATCGTTGGTTTTGGGGAGACCGGTTCAGCAGACTTCTTCGCGGCCGGTGACTTTGCCGCCTTCACAGGCTTTCGCGATGCCATTTTTAAGCCATTGTAGCGGGCACTCCTGGCTTGAACAACATCAGGCGGAAGTTTCTGTAAAAAGAGATACCAATGCGGCGGGGAAATCGGTTATCCTGTATCCCATATATGAAGCGCACCCTACTTTCAGTTGTTGTACTCACTGTCTTCGCGGCCCTGCTGGGCGCGCAGGACGATGCCGCCTATAAAGCGGCGATGAAGGCCGTAAACGCATCGGCCGGCGGAAGGATGGCTCCGCTGACGGCCGCGATTCAGAATAAGGACGTTGCGGCGGCCGCAGCCGAAGGCAAGAAGATTCAGGACGGCTTCGAGACGATCCTGGCCTACTGGACGGCGAAGAAGGCAGACGACGCGATCGCGCTGGCGACGAAGGCCCGGGACGCGGCGAAGACGATTGCTGACGCGAAGGATGCGGAAGCGCAGCAGGCGGCGCAGATGCAACTCCGCAGCACGTGCAATCAGTGCCACATGGCGCATCGCGGCGGTACGCCTCCGGATTTCGAGATCAAGTAAAGTGTGAGCAGTGCGGAATGCGGCTCAGAACCGCATTCCGCCGGTGCACATTACAACTTCGCCAGTCACGAAATCGCTGAGCGGGGAGCAGAGGAAGAGTACGGCTCCGGCTGCTTCGTCCGCGGTGCCGGCGCGGCCCAGCGGCGAGGCGGCGATGATCTGATCGAGCACCGTTTGCCGGACCCCCGCCTGAATTTCCCTTCCCTTCACTTCAATCTTTGATGTTTCGGTCCACGGCTGCGTGAGGCGGGTATCGATCAGACCGAACCCGACCGCATTCACGTTCACGTTGTAGCGTCCCCATTCCTTCGCCAGCGTCCGGGTGAGCCCGATGACGGCGGCCTTTCCCGATGAGTAGCCCGACTGCCCTGCCCCTCCGTCCGTCGCGGCGACGGAAGTGATGTTCACGACCTTGCGGGCCACGCGGCGGCCTTCGGCGGCTTCCAGCTTCGCGGATTCACGAATAAAACCCGAGGCGGCTTTCAAAATGCGGAAGGGGGCCACGATGTGGATATCGAGCATGGCCTGGAATTGTTCGTCGGTGGTTTTCTGGATGACGTTGTCCCAGGTGTAGCCCGCGTTGTTGACGATGATGTCGAGGCCGCCCAGCTCGGAAACGGTTCGATCCACCAGTTTCTGGGGGAAGGCGGGCTGGGTCACGTCGCCGGCCAGCTGCGCGTGGCGGCCTTTGAGGATGGACAGCGCTTCATCGAGCGGCTCGGCATCGAGATCGTTGAGCATCACCGACGCACCGGCTTCGGCGAGCTGGCGCGCGATGGCGCGTCCGATGCCGCGGCCCGCGCCGGTGACAAGGGCAACTTTCGACTGAAGAGAGAACATAGGGACGCTACTCCGTTTTGGGAATGACGTGATCGCCGTCGTGAACCGTGATATCCGAGGGGAGCATGACCTCATCGCCTTCCGAGAGGCCGCCGGTGACCTGAACGTTCAGCGCGTCAGAAGCGCCGGTGGTGATATTGGTCCACTTGACGGAACCGTCCTTCTGCAGGACGTAGACGCCGGTCCCCTGCTCCTGGCGGACTGCGGCTTTCGGGATGGTGAGAGCGTTATCGATGACCTCGGTCAGAATGAACGCGTTGACATTGGTGCCGGGGAGCAGCTCATGGGCTTCGTTGTGGATGGTGCAGAGAACTTCGCCGACCTGGCGCGCGCCGAGGGCGACGATCTGGGTGGGAAGTTTATCGACAGTACCGGTCCATTCTTTGCTCGGGAGCGCATCCCAGGTGATGCGGACGGGCTGCCCGATGGCGACGCGGCCGAGCTCGGGCTCATCGACATAGACGCGAACGCGCACGGGATCGATTTTGCCAATGTCGCCGAGAAGGTCGCCGGGATGCACGTAGGCGCCGGCGCGCACGGGGAGATCGTAGATGACGCCTGAAAGCGGCGCGGTGATCACGTTCTGCGCGAGGTGGGTTTTGGCGAGGGCAACGGCGGCGTCGGCATCACGGATGCGGGCCTGGGCGGCTTCGATATCCCCCTTGCTGACGAGCGCGCCGCGGCGTTGTTCGAGAGCAGCGATTTTGGCGTCGATTTCGGCGACGCCGTCCTGAGCCTGTTTGAGCTCATAGGTAGTAGCGGCCTGCTTCTGCACCAGGCGCTGAAGGGAATCGACCGTGGCCTGTGCACTTTCACGCTGGCGGCGAAGGACCGAGAGATTGCCTTCGATCTCGGCAACATCGGCGCTGCGCCCACCGGCGGTGAGGGTGCTGAGCTCCGCCCGCGCTTCGGCGGCGCGAGCTTCGGCGGATTGCAGCTCATCCTGCAAACCGGGCTGGCTGATTTCAGCGAAGACCTGGCCCTGCGCGACGGTCTGGCCCAGATGGACCGGGAGGCGCGAGATGAGGCCCTGGACGGAGGCGTGGACTTCGGCGTAGTCCTGCGGTTCCACTTTACCGTTGGTGGAAAGATTGTTCGCGATCTTCTGGCGGACCGCTTTCGCGAAAGGCACGGTGGGAGGTGTGCTTTGGATCCGATAAATCCACCAGCCGAGAACGGCGATCGCGACCAGCACGACAGCGAGGATGATCTTCTTCAAACCGACGCCGCCCCGCCAGCCGCCGCAGGAGCGGCGCAGTGATCAAAAAGCAGTTGCCATTCGGCGAGTTGGATGCGTTTCGCCAGGTCTTCCCTGCTCGTACCCGGCGCAGATTCACAGAAAGCGGCAAAGGCGGAAGGGTTCCATCCGCCGTGAGCGCGGTAGCCGAGCAATTCGGCTTCGCGCTGCAACCGCGGATATACCGGATGTGGCCCGACGCGGTGCGACCAGTACCCGGAATTGCCGATATCGCCTTCCATGCGGTGCATGATGGCGTGCCAGTACATGCCGTCTCGGGTTGCGGAGTCCTGAACAAGGGCATGGGCTTCGTCGAGACATCCGAAATAGATGCAGAGACCGCTCATCGCGGCCTGCGGGTCGCTCGCAGCAGGGAAAAACTGCTCGGGCCGGGTCTTCGCAAGCTGCGCGCGGACAGCCTCATCGGTTGAGTGTTGGGGAAAGAGCTCCATCGGCCGCGCGCCGCCCCCGGCGTCACCGAGGGACAACATCCGGGCAACATCCGGACCGTAGTTATCTGGCTGAAAGGGCAACACTACCAGGATATACGATTGGCGGGGCCGGGGCGCCGCCGGCTGGCAGCGCCCTGCCCGCGATCTCCGGTTCCGGCTACCGGGTTTCCGAGAGTTTTGCTTCCGTCATCAGCGGCCGGGCGCACTGCGAAAGCAGACAATCGGCATTCTCCTCTTCCGCGAGAGTCTTGCTCAGCATCATGGCCGCTTCGGACTGGCCGAGTTGCTGAGCCATTGTCCGCGCGGTGCCGTAGGCAGAGATTTCGTAATGCTCCACCTTCTGGGCGGCGCCGATGAGCGCGAGGTCCCTGGCGGCGGTGTCCTTATCCCGGGATTCGCGGATCATCTCCTCTCCCTCTTCGAGCAGGCCCGCGATGCCACGGCACACTTTCTGCCGCGGCGTGACGCCCACGATCCCGAAAATGTCTTTCAGGCGGTCGACGTGGCCTTTGGTTTCTTCGAGGTGCGTGCGCAGGGTGGATTTCAGAGCCGGTGAATCGGCGGCGTCAATCAGTTTGGGGAGCGCTTTGACGATCTGGTTCTCGGTGCTGAGCAGATCCTGCAGTTCCTCGGCGAGAAGTTCGCGCAGAATTTCGGATTCACCGACCTGCGTGTGTTCGGTATTCAGCTTTTCTTCGGCATTGCGCGAGCCATCGTGGGATATGACAGGAGAGGTAACGTACTTCCAGTCTCCTCCCTGGCTCCACGGGCCGCGGGTATCGATTTCACCGTGTTCGCCCTGGCCGGTGGAATCGTTGAAGTACTGGTTGACCAGGCCGGCGGTGGGAGGAATCTGGCCAATGGAGAAGGGATTTTTGCCGAGGCTCTCGAGGGCGGCGGTGAAAACCTTCATGTGGGTAATTTCGCGAGTCATGAGGAACTGGAGTGCGTCTTTTGTGCCCGCGTCGTCACAGAAGTTGATCAGGCGTTCATAGACGATTTTCGCGCGCGCTTCGGCGGCGATGTTGCTGCGCAGATCGACGTCGAGCTCGCCGGTGATTTTGAGATAGTCGGCGGTCCAGGGATTTCCCTGAGAGTTAAAAATGTTGACGCCACCGCCGCCCGCAATCGCGACGAGGGGATCGGCTTCGGCCGCGTCTCTCCCGAATTTGCTCGGCTTCAGGTGCATGCGGGCGAGAGTGCCGACGATTTCGAGATGGCTCAACTCCTCGGTCCCGATATCCATCAGCATGTCCTTGCGCGCCATGTCGTCGCAGTTCAGACCCTGAATGGAATACTGCATGGCCGCGGCAAGTTCGCCGTTGGCTCCGCCGAATTGTTCGAGCAGCATATTGCCGAAGCGCGGATCGGGCTCGTCCACGCGGACGGTGTACATAAGCTTCTTGATGTGGTGATACACGAATCGTCTCCTTGAATCCCCGGGCTGGGGCTAGTCAAGGGAGCACGAGCTTCACCAGTGTTCGATTCCTACGAGGAGAGGCGAAACGGCGGGCGCGGCGTGGCTCGCGCTAAGCCGCGTTTTTTGTGATGGGAGCAAATTCGAGAACGTCCGGCGAGTGTGGCGCAAATGCCACGGGCGGAGCGGCTGGCGGAACGACCGACCAGCCGGGATGATATGCAGCGCCCGTTCGGGTCATCTTCATCTCCCGGCAAATCTGGATAGCGAGCCTGTACGACTCACTCCGTTTCCTCGCGGCTTCAAACGCTTCGCGGACCGTGGCGAAGCCAACATGATCGCCCGCCCGGGCGGCCAGCCCGAGGTGGCGCGTCAGGGCTGCGGCGGATCTGACCGCTTCGGCGTATCCCAGCAGCAACCGGGTCAGAAGTTCATCTTCGGAAACAGGCAATCCGTGTTGCCCCCTTCTTCCACTCGGGATTTTAACAGGTTTTGCTGCAGCGCCGCCATTGACCTTATTCTGGTTGGGAAGGAGAACCGTCAAAGAATGGAATACAGATTACTGGGCGCGAGCGGTCTGGAGGTTTCCGTATTGACCTTCGGAACGATGACGATGGGAGGGGAAGGCCGTTTCGCAGCCATGGGGAATGTCCAGGTGGAGGAGGCGCGGCGCCAGGTGGAAATCTGCATCGAAGCCGGCGTGAATGTGTTTGACACGGCGGACATGTATTCGGGCGGGAAATCCGAGGAAGTCCTGGGAAAAGCGCTGGGGGCGCAACGCAGGGATGTGGTGCTCGCAACGAAATGTTTTGTGCGCCTGGGGCCGGGCCAGAACCGGGCCGGGCTTTCGCGCACTCATATTGTGGAGGCGTGCGAGGCGAGTTTGCGGCGGCTCGGAACAGATTACATCGATCTTTACCAGGCGCACAACTTTGACGCGCTGACGCCGCTTGACGAAACGCTTCGGGCGTTCGACGATCTGGTGCGCGCGGGAAAGATCCGATACTTCGGGTCTTCGAATTACTCGGGATGGCAACTGATGAAGGCGCACGCGACGTCTGACCGGCTGGGGATCCGGCGATACATTTCGCAGCAGATCAATTATTCGCTGATCGCGCGCGGCGCCGAGCATGATCTGGTGCCGATGGCGGTGGAGGAAAAGACCGGGATCATGGTGTGGAGTCCGTTGCAGGGCGGACTGCTTTCGGGCAAGTTCCGGCGCGGAGAGAAGCCCGCCGAGAGCCGGCTGAATACGCTGGAGCCGGCGGGATTGATCGATTACGAAAAACTCTACGCGACGGTGGATGTGCTCGAGGCGATCGCGAAGCAGCGGGGAGTTTCGGTTTCGCAGGTGGCGATCAACTGGCTGACGCGGAAACCGGGCGTGGATACGGTGATCATTGGGGCGCGCAATGAGAAGCAGCTTCGGGATAATCTGGCGGCTGCGAACTGGGCGCTGACGGATGAAGAGGTGATCCGGCTGGATGAGGTGAGCGCGATTCCCCTGCCCTATCCCTACTGGCACCAGCAGAAGTTTGCGACCGAGCGCAATCCGCCGGCGAAGCACGTGCGGTGAGAG
>DASZVV010000138.1:0-20476 GCA_035546955.1 Bryobacteraceae bacterium | reverse complement strand
GCGGTGGAAATGCGGTACGGTGTGCTGGCGGATATCGGCCGGGCGGTGTTCGAACGGCGGCCGGTGGATGTCGGGATGGGATTCGTGAACGTCATCTGGCAGCGCGACGCGAATTCGGCGGCGATCCGGGCGCTTTCGGCGTGCGCGAATCCGCCGCTGGTTTTGAATCTGACAGGGCGGGAGACACTCTCGACGCGGGAGATTGCGCGCGGCTTCGGAGAGCGCTTCGGCATCGAGCCCGTATTTCGCGGAACAGAGGGCTCGCTTGCGCTGCTCAATAACGCCACGAAGTGCGATGAGTTGTTCATGCCTTCAACGGTTACGCCGGAGACCCTGATGGACTGGACCGCGGAATGGATCGAGCGTGGCAATCCGCAATGGAATAAGCCCACTCATTTCGAAGTGCGGGACGGGAAATTCTGATGAGTGTCCGCGAGCGGCTTCTGCAGGGGATGGCGATTCCGGCGCATCCACTGGCACTCGATGCGAACCGCAAGCTGGATGAAAAACGTCAGCGGGCGCTGACCCGTTACTACCTGGCAGCGGGCGCGGGCGGAATCGCGGTGGGCGTGCATACAACGCAGTTCGCGATTCACGATCCCAGGACCGGGCTGCTGCGGCCGGTACTCGAAATGGGGCGCGAGGAAGCCGCCGCCGGCGGCGCGGTTACGATTGCGGGGGTGTGCGGCGGCCGCGAGCAGGCGATTCGGGAAGCGGAACTGGCCCGAGCGCTCGGGTATGAGGCGGGGCTCCTGAGCCTGGCAGCGCTGCGCGAGGCATCCGAAGGCGAGCTGATCGATCATTGCCGGGCGGTGGCGTCCGTTATTCCGGTGGTGGGGTTTTATCTGCAGCCCGCGGTAGGCGGACGGATTCTGCCCTATTCGTTCTGGCGGCAGTTCGTGGAAATTCCGGATGTCGTCGCGATCAAGATTGCCCCGTTCAATCGATATCAGACAATCGACGTGGTCCGGGCCGTGGCGGAGAGTGGGCGCGCGGGCGAGATCGCGCTCTACACGGGAAACGATGACAACATTGTGGCGGATCTTCTGACGCAATTCGACTTCGGCGGGCGGCGGCTTCGAATCGTGGGAGGACTGCTCGGACATTGGGCCGTGTGGACACGGCAGGCCGTTACTCTGCTGCGCGATGCGGGGCCGGAGCCGCTCACTCTGGGCGCGCAGGTCGCCGACGCGAATGCTGCGATCTTTGACGCAGCGAACCGGTTCCACGGCTGCATTCCGGGGATTCACGAGATCCTGCGCCGCCAGGGATTACTCGCGGGGCGATGGTGTCTCGATGAGCATGAGGAGTTATCGCCTGGGCAGAGTGAGGAGATCGACCGCGTATGCGCGGCTTATCCACATCTGCGCGAAGCCGATGACCGTCTGATCGCGGAGAATCTGGATCAATGGCTGCGCTGAGCTATGCGCCGTTCATAAGAGTGGCGATCGCCTGAACGGTCTCCGGCTCGGGCGTGTAGCCGGAAGTCAGTTCGAACGAGAGCGTGATCGTATCTTCGGACTGCACGAGAGCGCTGTCCGCCAGAGACGCGCGATTGGACGCGAATCCACCGTAATCGGCGGCGATGGAGGCAGAAGCGCCGTTTTCCGAGGTGACCTGAGTATCCGGTTTGACGGGCTGATCCTGCTTGATAGTGTCTGCCGATGCAACGACAGAGAGCACGAGAGCGGTAACGGCGAGAAAGGCCTTCATGGGTGACGTCCGTTTCCAGAAACTGCGTGTCCGTCAAACGAGCTCGCGGTCGTTACCGGCCTGCCCGAGGTGGCAACTCCTGCGGTCGTGCCCGCGGGAACCGTAAGCCTCATGACCATCCCTGCACTCGAATCCGTACTCATTCGATGCACATTTTTCCCAATCGAAGGATATAGTCTAACGATTTGGGTTGACGCCGGTAAATACCAGGGAACAAATCGGTACTCCCGCTCCAGTACTGCCGGATATGTTTCACCGTGGGCCGCCCCGTGTGGGGTGTTGCAGTAGAATGCGGTTAGCGTCCCGCGCGGCGCAGGGAGATTCGGCTTAGTGGCAACGGCGACGACGACTCGTCCGCGCACCAGAAAAATCGCGCCTCTCGCGGACAGCGTGGAAATTCTGCGCGCGCCCCTGTTTCATACACCGGGGAATCCGTTTGAAGACGCGAAGAATTTCGTCGCTCTGTATGACGGCGCGCTGGCGATCCAGGCCGGACGCGTGGCGGCGTGCGGCGATTACATTGCGGTACGCGCCGAGTATCCGGACGCCGCCGTGCGCGATCTGCGTGACGGCTGCATTCTGCCGGGCTTCGTCGATACGCATGCGCATTTCCCGCAGGTGCGGATCCTCGGCGGGCTGGGGCTTTCGTTTCCGGAATGGCTGGAAACCCTGGCATTGCCGGAAGAAGGGCGGCTCGGCGATACGGCCCATGCTCGCGTGGTGGCGCGCGAATTTGTCCAGGGGCTCGCGTCGCACGGCACAACGACGGCGCTCGTTTTCGGATCGCACTTTGCGGAAGCGACCGCCGAGTTGTTCCATGTGGCAGACCATCACGGATTGCGGCTGACAAGCGGACTGGTTCTCTCCGACCGCAATCTGCCGCCAGGTCTCTGCCAGACCCCGGCGACCGCGCTGAGCAATTCACGGATTCTGATAGAAAAGTTTCACGCGAGCGGGCGGATGCGTTACGCCGTGATCCCGCGCTTCGCACCGTCTGCGAGCGAGGCGATGCTGGAGGTTTGCCAGACCTTGCTTCGTGAAAATGCAGGTCTGACGTTCACGACACACGTCAACGAGAGTACGGGGGAAATCGCGCAGGTGAAGGAATTATTTCCGTGGGCGCCCGATTATCTGGCGGTGTACGAAAAGTACGATCTCATCGGACGATCGAGTGTGCTTGCCCATAACGTGCACGGGACCGACAGCGAACTGGCCCGCCTCGCCGAACGACAGGCAACGATCGCGCACTGCCCGGGCAGCAATGCGGCGCTGGGGAACGGCATCTTCCCGATGCAGCGTCACCTCAGCGCTAATGTTCGATTCGCCCTCGGAAGCGATGTGGGGGCAGGGACAGGCTTCGGCATTTTGAAGGAAGCGCTCCAGGCCGGGCTGATGCAGCGCGTGGCGCCGGAGCCGATGGCCCTCACGAGCGCTCAGTTGCTCTGGATGGCCACGCGCGCGGGCGCGGAAGCGCTCTCCCTGGCCGATGAAATCGGCGACTTCACGCCAGGTAAAGCGGCAGATCTGGTTTACATCAAACCGGCGGCCGGCACGCCGCTGCACGCCGTTCTTGCCCACACCGAAGATCCGGAGCGCATGCTCAGCGCGGTGATCACGCTGGCGGGGGCGGAGAGCGTTTGCGAGGTGCGTGTGGAAGGCGATGTGGTTTATGAGGGCAAGCCGTGAAGCGGGCTGTTTTGCTGCTGATGCTCTCCGGAGCGCTTGCGTGCGCGGCGCAGAAGCGGCCAGTCACGGCTGCGGATGTTGTATCGCCGGAAGACGGCGTCGCGAACTCCATTCGATGGTCGCCCGACTCCTCGCGGTTCGCGATTCTCGAAAACGACGTGGTTTCGGTCTATACGGTGAAGACGGCATCGAAGCGCGACGTGATTTCGATGGCGAGGCTGGAGCGGGCGGCCGCGAAAATGCCTGCGCACGATACGGCGGACTGGATCGATCGCCACACGTCGGAAACGAAGCTGCAGTGGTTTGCCGACAGCAGACGCCTGCTGGTGGCGGCGGGCGGCGATCTTTTTATCGTCGATGCGAACAAGGGCAGTTTCGAAACGCTGGTCCATACGCCGGAGGAAGAACAGGACGCGAAGCTCTCCTCGGATAACAGATCGGTCGCGTTTCGGCGAGGTCACGATCTGTATGCGGTCGACGTGGAGACGAAGTCGGAGCGGCGGCTGACGGAAGGCGGATCGGGCACGCTGCTGAACGGCGAGACGGACTGGGTGTATCCGGAAGAGCTGGATCTCGATACGGCGTATTGGTGGTCGCCTGACAGCCGGTCGATTGCGTATCTGCAGTTCGATGTCTCGCACGAGCCGGTTTTTCCTCAGGTTTCGCTGATGCAGACGCATGGGGTGGTGGAGCCGGAGCGCTATCCGAAAGCGGGCGATCCGAATGCGATTGTCCGGCTGGGTGTGGTGGCGGCCACGGGCGGCAAAACGAAATGGATGGATTCCGGAGCGGCGGAGGATCATCTGCTGGCGCGGGTAGTGTGGTCGCCGGACAGCCGCGAAATTCTGGTGGAGCGGCTGAATCGCGTGCAGAACCGGCTCGATCTGCTGCTGGCGAATTGCGAAACCGGCGCGGCACAAATGGTCTTGCATGAGGAAGACCGCTACTGGATCAATCTGGGCGAAGCGCCCCGATTTCTTGCGGGTGGTGACCGGTTCCTGTGGACGAGCGAGCGCAGCGGATTCCGGCATCTCTATATCGAAGACCTGAACGGGAAATCGCGCGAGCAGTTGACGAACGGCGACTGGGCTGTAGACCAGATCGCGGGGGTCGATGAGAAACGCGAGCTCGTTTACTACACATCGACGGAAGACAGTCCGATCGAGCGGCAGTTGTATGTGGTGAAGTTCGATGGATCCGGCAAACGGAAGTTATCGATTGGCGCGGGCACACATGCCGCGTCGCTTTCGCCGGACGGCACCTGTTACCTGGAGGATTTCAGCAGCGTGTCATCGCCGGTGAAGAGCGTTGTGTACGGGATGGACGGAAAGCAGATCGGCATTTTTCGCGTAAATGGGAAACCCGATCTCGATCTGCAGCCGGTGGAGAATGTGACGATGAAGACCGCGGACGGCACCCTGCTCTATGGGCAGATCGTCCGGCCTGCGGGGTTCGAAGCGAAACAGAAGTATCCCGCCGTGATTGCCGTCTACGGCGGTCCGGATGTGCAGCGCGTGACGAACGCCTGGGCGGGCGTGAATATGGATCAGTTGCTGGCGGCGCGTGGCTTTGTGGTGTGGCATCTGGATAATCGCGGATCGGCGGGGCGCGGGCATGCGTTCGAAGCGCCGATCTTCCACGAAATGGGTGAGCACGAGCTGGCCGATCAGAAGGAAGGGATCCAGCATCTCATCTCCATGGGCTTCGTGGACCCGGCGCGCATCGGGATGACCGGCTGGAGCTACGGCGGGTATATGACCCTCTACACTGTGACGCATGCTCCGGAGCTGCTTCGAGCCGCGGTTGCAGGAGCGCCGGTAACCGACTGGCGGAACTACGATTCAATTTACACCGAGCGATACATGGGGCTGCCTTCCGAGAACGTGGCAGGATACGCCGCGAGTTCGCCGGTGGGCGCCGCGGCGGCGATGGGCGATACGAAGCTGCTCATCCTGCACAACATCGAAGACGACAACGTGCATTTTCAAAACACGATGCAGATGGCGGGCGCGCTCGAAAATGCGGGCAAGCTTTTCTATATGACGGTGTATCCGGGGAAAACGCATGGAGTGCAGGGGCCGGCGAAGAAGCAGATGATCGAGGAGACGGTACGATTCTTCGAGGAGAATCTGAAGTAGACGATGAACGCTTTGCTGCAGTGGGCGCGGAAGAATCAGCCGGCTCTGATCCGCCTGATTCGGGATCTGGTGGAATGCGAATCGCCGACCGATTCGCCGGGAGCCGTGCTGCGCTGTATGGAATTGCTGGCGGAATCGACAGCGGATATCGCAGGGAACCGGGTGGTGGATGGCTCGTACGTGTACGAATTCCGTCTGCCGGGCCGCTCGGGCGGTGAACGAATTCTCGCGCTCGGACATGCCGATACCGTCTGGCCGATCGGCACGCTGCGCACAATGAAGTTCCGGAATCGCGACGGACGATTGTGGGGTCCGGGTGTGCTCGATATGAAAGCCGGGCTCGCAATGTTTGTATTCGCCATGCGTGCGCTGCGGGAACTGAAAATCCCGGTTCCGCGCCCCGTCATGATGCTGGTGAATCCCGATGAAGAAACAGGAAGTAACGGCTCAAGGCAAACTACCGAATCTCTGGCCCGCGGTGCTCGCGCCGTGCTGGTGCTGGAGCCAGGAACCGGCCTGACCGGCAAAGCAAAGACCGCGCGCAAGGGAATCGGCGGTTATCGGGTGGCAGTGAAGGGCGTGGCCGCGCATTCGGGGGTCGATTTTGAAAACGGCGCGAGCGCGATTGTCGAGCTTTCGCGCCAGATCGGGGAGCGGATTGCGGGCTTCACGGATCTGAAGCGTGGGATCACGGTGAATCCGGGCGTCATTTCGGGCGGAACAAGATCGAACGTGATCGCGGCCGCTGCGGAAACGCTGGTGGATATCCGGGTACCCTCCATGCGGGCTGCCGCGGCGCTCGATAAGAAATTCCGCGCGCTGCGTTCGTTCGATCGCCGGTGCTCCATCGAAATCACAGGCGGTCTCAATCGTCCACCGATGGAGCGAAGCCGCGGCATTGCCGAACTGTTCGGGCTGGCGCGGCGTTGCGCTGCGGAACTTGGGGTCACGCTGGAAGAATCGGCCACCGGCGGGGGATCGGACGGCAACTTCACGGCAGCGCTCGGCGTGCCAACGCTCGACGGCATCGGCGCCGTTGGTGAGGGGGCGCATGCAGCGCACGAGAGCGTACTGGTGGAGAGGCTCGCGGACCGCACCGCTTTAATCGCCAGTCTGGTGGCGAATCTGTCATAATTCAACCCATGAAGAATCTTGGTCTCGCCGCGGTGGCGGCGCTCTCGCTCTGCGGGGGGCTATGCGCCGCCGAAGCAAATGCCGCGCCCAAAGCCGCTCCCGGAACCGCGAAGAAGGCAGCGGCGGCCGTGAAGCCGATCCTGAACTACAACATTCCGCTGTGGACCGAAGGCGCCGTGCCGCTGGCAAAAGGCGATGGCCCGCTCGACAATCCGTTCCTCACGGTCTTCGAGCCGCCGGCGAACAAGAAGAATGGCGCGTCCGTGATCGTGGCGCCGGGCGGCTCGAACATCATGCTGATGTACGGTGCGGAAGGCATTGATATCGCCGAGCAGTACAACCAGTGGGGAGTGACGGCATTCGTGCTGACTTATCGAATGTCTCCCACTTATAACCAGCAGGCGCGGAGTGAAGACGGCAAGCGCGCGGTGCAGGTGGTGCGCGCGAAGGCGGCGGAGATGAAGCTCGATCCCACGAAGATCGGGTTCATCGGCTTTTCCGCGGGCGGCGGCCTGATGCGGCCGTTCATGGTGACAGCCGGACCGGGCGATCCGAATGCAACGGATCCGGTGGCGCGATTCAGCTCGCGGCCAGACTATCTCGCCTTCGTCTATGGCGCGGCGGCGGGGCGCGGCGTGCCCGGCGAAAACCTGAAAGATTATCCGCCCACGTTCATCGTGGCGTCACAGGCCGATACGGCGCAATCGATGCCGGCGGCGCAGTTCTTCATGGACCTGACGCGCGCGGGCGATGTGGCGGAACTGCATCTTTATGAGAAAGGACACCACGGATTCGGCAGCGGCTTCGGCGCGCCGGAATTCGAAGACTGGATGCCAAGGCTCGAACACTTTCTGAAAATGACGGGATTCCTTCCCACCACGAAACCGGGCACTGTGACCACGGCTTCGGCGAAGATGGCGGGGGCGAAGAACTAATGAAGCGCTCGCTTTTCCTGATGGCCGTTGCCGGCCTGAGCCTGGCGGTGTTTGCAACGCGGTCTGAATCGGCGACGGCGACAAAGCCGTCGGCCAAAAAAGTAGTGAATGACGGGCACGGCGATTATCTATATGTGCCCGCCGGTCCATTTAAGATGGGCGACAACTTCGGCGACGGCATGCCGCGCGAGCGTCCGGTCCATACGGTGGATGTGGATGCGTTCTACATCGGCAAGTACGAAATCACGAATGCCGAATGGACAGCATTCCGGAACAGTCCCGATTACGACGATGTGTCACTGTGGCCCGGGCATCGGGCGATGCCGAAAAATCAGATTCCCTACTGGACGCAGGCGCAGAATCACGGCGGCGGCACGCCCGGCACGGAAAATTATCCGGTGCTCGGCGTGAACTGGGACGGCGCGGTCGCGTACTGCAACTGGCTGACGAAGACCACGGGCAAGAAGTATCGCCTGCCGACTGAAGCCGAGTGGGAGAAAGCCGCGCGCGGGACCGATCAGCGGCGTTATCCGTGGGGTAACGTGATCGATCACTCGTACGCGAACTACGTAGGCGCGCAGAAGTTCGATACCGGAATGATCGTCGGCACTTTTGACGGCGAAAAACACGGCGATCTGCAGACGCACAACGGCGCGTCGCCTTACGGGGCGATGGACATGGCCGGGAACGTGATGGAGTGGTGCTCGGACTGGTACAGCGAAAATTATTATTCGGTTTCGCCGGCGAAGAATCCGCAGGGACCGGCGACGGGCGCCTACAAGGTTCTGCGGGGCGGCACGTTTTTCGAGGAACCGTTTGATCTGCGAACTTACGCGCGCTCGGCTGCGTGGCCGAGCCTGCAGAGCCACCGCATGATCGGCTTCCGGCCGGTTCGGGAACCGTAAGCCGCCGCGCCGTTTAGTGCGGAAAACTCTGCGTGTAATGCCCCTGTGCGCCGTGGATGAAGGCACGAACTTCGGCGCTGCGGCACGTCATCGAAGCGCCGAAGCTCTTGCCATTCGAATCCGTGAGCGCAGCCGCCGGGAGGGTGACGGTTTGTCCGGGTGACATCGCCGGAATAATACGAGCATATTGCGAGTTGATCTCCACCCGGGCGTCTCTCCACCCGGCGGTGTCATTGTTCGTGACCTGGATATTCCCGTCTCCACAACTCAGAGAGGCGTTGAGCAGCACATCGGGCAGGGCGGCCGCCGGCGGCTCAGATCGGGAATGCACCTTGAGGATAATGCCAGCCCCCGCCAGCATCGCCATGCAGCCGGCTGCGATAAATATACGCCTGCGCAGTTGGGCGCCGGCGGGTGTGTTTTCCCCCGTCGAATTCGCCACGCTCTATCGCTCGTGCGGATCTTCCAGGTAAGTGTATCCGTGCAGCCCTTCTTCGTAGAAGCGCAGCAGGCGGCCCGATTCTTCGTAGCCTAACCGGCCTTCGCGCACCGCGGCTTCCACGCTCCTGCGAAGCCGGGCGATCATGGCGTCGGGCTTGTACTGAACGTAATCCAGCACCTCGCGAACCGTGTCGCCTTTGATCACTTCCTCGAGCATCACTTCACCTTCCGGGCTCAGCCGGACGTGCACCGCGTTGGTATCGCCGAACAGATTGTGCAGGTCGCCGAGAATTTCCTGATAAGCCCCCACAAGGAAAGTACCGAGATAGTAATCGCCGCCGGAATAGGGATGCAGCGGCAGCGTACGCTTCACGTCCCGGCGATCGATGAACTGATCCACCTTGCCGTCGGAATCGCACGTGATATCGCCGAGAACGGCGTGCTGCGTCGGCTTTTCATCCAGCCGATGAATCGGCATCACCGGGAACAGCTGCTTGATGGCCCAGCTATCCGGCATGCTCTGGAACAGCGAAAAGTTGCAGAAATAGGTATCGGACAGAGTGGCGTCGATGCCCTCCAGCTCCTCCGGGTAGAAATCCAGCTCGCGTGCGAGCTTCTGAATCTTGCGGCAGATTGCCCAGTAGAGATTCTCCGCCACGCAGCGCTGATCGAGAGGCAGATAGCCCAGGCTGAACAGATTGAGCGCGGAATCGAGCGCCTGCTGGGCATCGTGGTACGCCTCGAGCAGATTGCGCTGGTTGACCGAACGGTAGGTTTCCTGCAGATCTATGAGCGGCTGTTCGGGATCGCCCGTGAGCTCATGCGGCACTTCCTCTTCGCCCATGCCGGAAACACCGAGAACATTGAACACGAGCACGCTGTGATAAGCAGCGATGGCGCGGCCGCTTTCGGTCACAATCGTGGGATGCGGCACGTTCGACTCGTCGCACACGTTCTGCACGTGATAGATGATGTCGTTCGCGTATTCCTGCAGCGTGTAGTTCACGCTCGATTCGAAATCGGTCTGCGAGCCGTCATAATCGATGCCTAACCCGCCGCCGACGTCGAGATAACGCAGCCCGGTGGCGCCCTCCCGCCACAGTTCGGCATAAATGCGCGCGGCTTCGTTTACCGCTCCCTTCACCTGGCGGATGTTGGTGATCTGGCTGCCGAGGTGGAAGTGGAGCAACTGCAGGCAATCGGCCATGCCGAGCATCTTCAGCTCCTGCAGAGCGCGCATCACTTCCGAAGTGCTGAGTCCGAACTTCGAGCGGTAGCCGCCGGAGGATTTCCACCGCCCGGAACCCCGGCTCGCGAGCTTGGCGCGGATGCCGATCATCGGCCGCACGCCGACACGCTCGGAGTACTTCGCGATCAGCGTCAGTTCCGTGTACTTTTCGACCACCGGAATGATTTTGCGGCCGATTTTCTGGGCCAGCATTGCCATTTCGATGTATTCATCGTCCTTGAAGCCGTTGCAGATGATCGGCGTTTCGTTATCGGCGAGCGCCATCACGGCCAGCAGCTCCGGCTTCGAGCCGGCTTCGAGACCGAACCGGAACGGCCGGCCGAATTCGAGCACTTCCTCCACCACCTGCCGCTGCTGGTTGACTTTGATGGGGTAAACGCAGCAGTAGCCGCCGTTGTAACGGTGTTCCTGAATGGAGGCCGCGAACGCGTCGTGCAGCTCGCCGAGCCGGTGCTTCAGAATCTCCGCGAAACGAATCAGAATGGGAAGCGAAATGCCGCGCAGTACCAAGGTATCGATCAGCTGCTTGAGATCGATGCTTCGCTGTGGATCTTTTTCGGGGTGGACACGAATATGGCCGTTGTCGCCAACCGAGAAATAACCCTTGCCCCAACGCGCCACGTCATACAGCTCACTGGCATCCTGCGGATTCCAGCGCTCGGTGGGCTCCATCACGAGGGAGCCCTTACGTCCGTTCTTTTCCAACTTTACGTTTTCCTCGTTCACAGAATCGAAACTTTCCGTGCATCACAATAAGATGCACCCGGAAACTATTAGTGTCCTTCGGATTGCCCGCCGTCGCAAGAAAAAGTTTCGGCCAAACGGCGAGACTGTCACAATGAAGGTTCATGACGGAACCTTCGCTGGAGGAACGGCTCACGGCGGTGCGCGAACGGATCTCGCGCGCCTGCGACCGGGCGCGCCGCGACCCTGCCTCCGTCCGGCTGCTGGCCGTCACCAAGATCTTCGGGCCCGAGGTGATCCGCGCGGGCTATGAGGCCGGCCTGCGCGAGTTCGGAGAAAACTACGTGCAGGAGATGGAGCGGAAATCCGCCGCGGTGGCGGGCCTCACCGGCGCGCGCTTCCACCTCATTGGACATCTTCAATCCAATAAGACGAAAAAAGCCGCGCAGTTGTTCTCCGCGATCGATTCGGTCGACTCGGTGCGGCTGATTTCGCGGCTGGACGCCGAGGATACGCCGCTCGACATCACGGTTGAGGTCAAGCTTTCGGATGAAGACGCCAAGACCGGCGCGGATCCGGCAGCGCTTGGCGAGATTGTGACGGCGGTGCGGGCTTCGAAGAACCTGACGCTGCACGGGCTGATGACGGTGCCGCCGTGGTCGGAAAACGCAGAGCTTTCGCGGCCGTATTTCGCGCGGCTGCGGGAACTGGCGGCGGAGCACTCGATCGCGGAGCTTTCCATGGGGATGTCGAACGATATGGAAGTCGCGATCGAAGAAGGCGCCACCTGGGTGCGAATCGGTACGGCTCTGTTCGGCAGCCGGAAGCCGCTGCTGGGAAAAGCGTGACTCTCGGCTATCACGCGCCGCCGCCCGGTTCGCCCACGGGCGTGGCCGATTACGCCGAGACGCTGCGGCGCGCGCTCGCGAAACTTCCAGGCGGAGATCGCCCCGATCTTCACCTCTACCACCTCGGCAATAACCGGCTGCATGCCGGGATTTACGCTCAGGCACTTTCGACGCCGGGAATCGTCGTACTGCATGACGCCGTACTTCAGCACTTTCTGCTCGGAACGCTCACGCGCGAGCAGTATATCGAAGAGTTCGTCTACAACTACGGCGAGTGGAATCGGCACGTGGGCGAGGAGTTGTGGAACGAACGTGCGGCATGCGCTGTCGATCCGCGCTACTTCCTGTATCCGATGCTGCGTCGGGCTCTCGAGCGGCAGTTCGCGGTGATTGTGCACAATCCGGGTGCGGCTGCGATTGCACGGGAGCACGGTGCGCGGAACGTCCGGATCATTCCTCATTTCTTCGAACCGGCGGAACGGCCGGATGCGGCCGCCGCGGAGCGATTCCGTCAGCGCGTCGGGGTCGAATCGGGGACGTTTTTATTCGGAATTTTCGGCTATCTGCGGGAGACGAAGCGGGTGCTTCCCTGCCTCGGCGTTTTCCGGCGGCTGCACGCGGTAATGCCCAACACGGCGCTGCTGATCGCGGGCGATGTCGTTTCGGGGGATTTGCGGCGGCTGCTGGCGATTGAAGGCAAACAGCCGGGCGTGCGGCGTCTTGGCCATCTTCCCGATGAGGATTTTCGGATCGCGGCGGAGGCGGTGGATTGCTGTCTGAATCTGCGCTATCCGCCGGCGGGAGAGACGTCCGGGATAGCGATCCGGCTGATGGGAATCGGGAAGCCGGTGATCCTGACGGAGAGCCTGGAGACGTCGGAGATTCCTGCCACGGCGGCCCTGCGGGTACCGCGGGGCGCGGAAGAGGCCGAGGTCCTGTTCCGGCAAATGGCCCTAGTGGCCGGATTTCCCGATATTGGGCGGCGCATTGGACAGGAGGCGGCACGGTATATCGGGACGCGGCACCGGCTGAAAGACGCGGCGGAGGAATACGCCCAAGTCATTGATTCAGTTGGGGCTGTCGCCGTTTGATTGACCTTGGACCGCCAAGTGCGCTATGTTGCAAGTCATAGCTCTCCAATAACAGAAGGCGCGATAGCCAAGTGGTAAGGCAAGGGTCTGCAAAACCCTTATTCGTCGGTTCGATCCCGACTCGCGCCTCCAACTAACCTCCTCACAATTCAGCAAGTTAGATCAGATTCCGGCTGTTTATCGAACGCCTTCATCTGGACGGAAACGGACGGATTCCAGACGGTTCCGGCACGTCTGTCAGGCTTTTTGTCAGGCTTTTGTCAGGCTCGCTGGGGCGGTGGATTGTGGCGGATGTAGGTGGCCGGACGTTCCCGAGGTCGGATCGCAGGCGTACATGATCGGCCCTGCCGTTCTTGAGCCGCGGAGGCTGTTCTGATGCCGTCGCGCAAATGGACCGGACCGCGACAGCTCTGGCCCGAGGACCACGTCTCGTATCTCCGTGCGCATTATCCTCATCGGCGGACCGCGGCGATCGCGGCGGAGCTGGGCAGGAATGTCTCTAAGGTTTACGCAAAGGCGTCCTCGCTCGGGCTTGCGAAAACGCCGGCGTTCTATGAGAGCGCCGAATCCGGGCGCCTGAAGAAAGGCGAGACGAGGCCGGGATCTGAAAGAACGCAATTCCGGAAAGGCCAGGCACCGCCGAACAAGGGGCTGCGGCGGCCGGGATGGGGTCCGGGCCGTATGAAAGAAACCCAGTTCAGAAAAGGCCGGCGTCCCCACACCTGGAAGCCGATCGGCACGGTTCTCGCCGACCATGAGGGCTATCTCCGGATCAAGGTCCGTGAACGCCGGCCTGAGGACGCGAATGGATGGAACCCCGAGATCTGGCCGCTCCTCCACCATCGCGTCTGGCAGGAAAAACACGGTCCGGTCCCCGCGGGTCACGCGGTCGCCTTTCGCAACGGCAATCGCAGCGATTGCACGATCGAAAATCTCGAATTGATTCCGCGCGGCGAGCTGGCCCGCCGAAATCGCATGTGGGGGCGGTATCCGCGTGAGCTGTCGGAGGCGATTCAACTCGCCGGCGCGCTGAAACGAAGAATCAGGAGGGCTCGCAGTGCCGAAGAACACGATTAAGGATCTTCGCGATCATCTCTTCGAAACTATCGAAGCATTGAAGGATCCGGACAAGCCGATGGATATCGAGCGAGCGGCGGCGATCGCCGATGTTGCGCAGACGATTATCAATTCGGCCAAAGTCGAGGTTGATCTGGTGAAGGCCGTGGGCGGCTCGCCTTCGCGAGGCAATTTTTTTGGATTGGTGGAAGAGAGCCGCGCTCTGCCGGCGAGATTAACGGGAGCGGTCGAATGAGCGCACCTCGATCCATGGCGGAGGTTCGCAGGTACCGCGAAATTCTGAGGACGTGTCTCGCCGTAAACTCCGAAGCTCCGGAGGCGAGAAGCTGGGCCAGTCAGCTTGCTGTTTGCGAGTGGGTCCTCGGCATGGAAACGGCTCTTGCCAATTCCGTGGCAATCGCTGTCGAGGAATGTAATCGCGCCGACCGGGAAACGTTTCCGGGAAGGCTGAATCCGGCGGCGGACTGAGATGCCATTTACCGTCATGGTTTGCTGCAACGACCACCGCAACGGTGTGTCCCTCGGGCGTTTCGAGAATCTGGAGATCTTCGAGTGCGAACTGAGCGGGCCTCCGATGACGTTCTCTTGCTCCAACAAAAGACACCCGGAGGCCAACGCCGGAACCGGTGATATGACCGCTCGATTCGGGCGCCTGGTGGTTCCGTGCCTGTTATACCGCGGGTGGGTGGGTAACTGGTGCTGGGACGCCGTTCGCGTCCGCCTTATATATGCCGTCCGCATCTGGAACCATCTCGTCGATACGGGCAAGTGGCAGTGCGAACAGGGCCCGGCGGCGCTCTACGAGCTATTTAACGCAAAGGGCAGGATTGACCCGAAGACCGCGCCGGAATTTCTGGGTCCGATCCTCTTTCCCGAAGCCAACGGACGGAGCGGCGTTGCCCAATGAGAACCGGAATCGATATCTTTCTGGGGCTCGGCATGATCGCAGTGGGCGTGTTTTTGCTCACGCAGTACCTTGCCCCGTCCGTCCGCCGGCGGCTGCGCTGGAGCACGAAAGGCGGGGTGCGGCGGTGAAGGCCACATCGATCGAATGGACCGATGCGACCTGGAATCCCGTCGAGGGCTGCACGATGGCGAAGGGTTCCGAAGCCGGCGGATGCCTGAACTGCTATGCCGCGCGCGCAGCTCTCCGCCGGCCCGCGTCCGGACTCTCGATCATGCGCCCGTCGGGCCCGCGCTGGACGGGCAAGGTCGGTCTCGTCGAAAGGCGATTGACCGATCCACTGCACTGGCGAAAGCCGCAACGGATCTTCGTTAATTCGATGAGCGATCTGTTTCACGAAGCCCTTCCGGACAAGGCGATTGACCGTGTTTTCGCCGTGATGGCACTTTGCCCGCAGCATACGTTTCAGGTGCTGACAAAAAGGCCGGAACGAATGCTGCAGTGGATGAGCGATATCCCGACATGGCCGACGGAAGTAACGCGCGAAACTACGGCAGGCGAATTCGCAAGCGACCATACCAAGCGAATCGAATTGACGGGCGGCTCAATCATGGGGATCAAGGGCCCAGCCTGCCTACCATTTTGGCCGCTCCCCAACGTCCACCTCGGCGTGAGCGTGGAAGATCAGAAGACGGCGGATGCGCGAATTCCGCTGCTGCTCCAGACTCCAGCGGCGAAGCGCTTCATCTCGTACGAACCAGCTTTGGCCGCGGTGGATTTCACCAGAATTTGCTTACTGCCGCAGACACATGGAAGCCATCGCGCGGGGGTTCACGTCGATGCGCTTCATGGCACCTACGTCGAATCCGGAATGGTCTACAAGGGTGATTGGGATGTGGATGGGCCCTCCCCGCCTGATTCGGAACGCCAGCGGCTCGACCAGATCATCATCGGCGGCGAATCCGGCCCCGGCGCTCGTCCGTTCGATATCGAATGGGCACGGAATACGATCGAACAGTGCAAAGCGGCTGGCGTGGCGTGCTTCGTGAAGCAGCTCGGAGCGGTGCCAATATTTCCGGAACCGGCCTGGCGTGCGCTGGCCGATGCTGGACAGCGAGTCCCGTTACTGACGCCAAAGACCGAACATTTGCCGATTGCCGGATATGTTCAGCTGGCACTCAAAGACCGCAAGGGCGGCGACATGTCCGAGTGGCCCGACGATCTCCGGGTTCGGGAGTATCCGCGTGTTTGATCCCGATGTCGAGCTCGGGCACGGCTGGGTGCTGCGCTATCTCGAGCTCAAGGCGGCCGGGCGGATCGGCGCCGTCTGGCCCGGGCCTGGCGGCGTCTATTACCTCGCGCCGGCGGATGCGGTCCAGCCGTTCCACCAACGCGAGGCCATCTCGGTCCCGAAGCTGCGCGATCTCATCGCAGGGCTCGAACGCGCCTCGCAAATAAAAGAGAGCGCGCCGCAGGCGCCTCCTAAAATTCCTCCCGTTTCCGCCGGCGCGCCCCGCCTTCTTGTCCGGAAGCAATCCGCTTAGAAAACCCGATCATGTCAGCCCGCATCCACGGCCACGCCCCGCCCCTTCCTCGCGGTTACCGCGAGGATCGAAATTTTTTCGTCACAACACGTCAAGCGAGCCGCTCGGGCAGCATGAATGCGTCGGAAATGGACACCCATGGCGCTCGCGGCTAACCTCGAAGACATCCGGCGCACTGTTGCGCTGTTCCTCGAACCCGGCGGCGTCATCGAGCTCCGCATCCCGAAAGCGGGCCGCGAGCGCGTTGTAGCCGGATATTTCGATAACGCCGAACTGGCTGCCCGCGCCGCCTTTCAGCTCAGCGGCAAGTACCCGGGGATCTATTTCACGCTGAACCCGGTGAAGCGCGATCTGTTGTCTCGCGCGGCGAATCGCGCGAAGCCCCACGCTGAAAACCTGACCGTCGATTCGGATATCACGCGCCGGCGCTGCCTGCTGCTGGATTTCGATCCAGTGCGGCCTACGGGAATTTCGAGTACGGCCGGCGAGCACGATCTGGCGCTGGCGGCCGCTCGTGAGGCCGCGCTGTATCTCGCTGAGACCGGCTGGCCGTCGCCCATATGGGCGGATTCCGGCAACGGCGGCCATTTGATCTACCGCGTCGACCTGCCGAACAATGGCGAGGCGACGGAGCTCGTCAAGCGCGTTCTCGAGGTCGCGGCTCAACGCTGGACAACGCCCGCGATCGACGTCGACGTCAAGGTCTTCAATGCGGCGCGGATCTCGAAGGCCTACGGAACGGTAGCGCAAAAGGGCGATTCGACGCCCGATCGTCCTCACCGCCTCAGCCGAATTCTGGACTTTCCGGAGCAGCTTCAGGTTGTGCCGCTGGAGGCCCTGCAGCAGTTCGCTGCGGAGTTCCGGGCCGATGAGCCGAAGCAGGCTCCGCGATCGGCACACGCGGCCCGCAAGCCCGAGCAGCGAGCTGCCTTCGAGCTTGAGCAGTGGTTGCGGGACAAGGGCGTTCCCATCCATCGCGGGCCAGACATTCACGAAGGCAGTGAGCGCTGGGTGCTCGGCGCCTGCCCTTTCAATCCGGATCACCGTGCGCCTGACGCCGCGATATTCCGAAACCTCGCCAGCGGCCGGCTGGGGTTTGTATGCCTGCATAACAGCTGCGCGGGCAAAGGCTGGAAGGAGTTCCGCGACTTCTATGAGCCTCAGCGTGCGCAGGTGCAACGTTCGTTTGCGCCATTTGCGCCGATTCCGGGAGAAAGTGACACACGTGACGAAATTCCGCTCAGTCCTGCGGACATAGAGGCGGCGGTCGATGCCGCCATCCTGGCCAACGATCTCCCGGGGGCTTTGCGGCTGATTCCGGACATCGCCATCGCGCCTCACTATACACAGGCCCTGATCGTCGCGAAGCTGCGCGTCAAATTCCGGCGCGATTTCTCGGCTCGGGATTTCTCCCGGGCGATCAGGGCCGTCGAAGAAGAGCGGGCTCGAAAGAACGCTCCGGCGATCCTGGACGATGATCTCCCGCCAGACGACGCACCGGATCTCATCGGCGAGATCCCGCTGACGGATTCGGGCAACGGCGAACGAGTGCTCAAATTGCACGGCACCGATATACGGTTCTGTCCGGAGTTCAAGAAGTGGCTGCTGTGGGACGGCAGACGGTGGAAGGTCGATACCGACGCGGCAACCGTGACCCAGAAGGTCAAGGGCATGGCGCGGCTTCTCTATCGACAGGCGGCTTTGATCGCGGATAAGGAATGGCGCTATGCCGTCCAAAAGCACGCAAGGGACGCGGAATCTCAGGGCGCAATCACCGCGGCTCTGTTGCGATGCAAGAGCGAAGCTGGGATGTCGATCTCCGCAGCGGATCTGGACAAGCATCGCTACCTGCTGAATTGCATGAACGGCGTGGTGGACGTCCGGACGGGCGATCTGCTGCCATTCGATCGCGGGTACTACATCACGAAGCTTTGCCATGTGAACTATAAGGCAGAATCGAACTCTGAGAAAGACTGCCCGCGGTTCATGAAACTGCTCTATTGGGCGATGGGCGAGACGCCGGATCAGGGCGAACTGCCGGAGCGAGTCACGCGGATGGTCGATTTCCTGCAGCGATCGTTCGGTTACTCCCTGACGGGCGACGTAAGCGAGAAGGCCGCATTTATCTGCTACGGGGCAAAGGGCAACAACGGCAAAACGACGCTGCTCACGATCTTCAAAACCATTCTGGCGGAGTATGCCACGCAGCTGGACATCAACACGCTGATGACCAGCAAGTTCACAGACAATAACGTGCGCGCGGATCTGGCGAGGCTGCACGGAGCGCGGTTCGTCATGACGTCGGAGGTCGACGATGGGCAGCGCCTTTCAGAGCGGCTCATGAAGTACCTGACGGCCGGAATGGGCGAGATCACGGCCTGCCGCAAGTTTGAGAATCCGTTCGAATTTATCGCTACGCACAAGATCTGGATGGACTGCAATTACCGGCCTGAAATCAAGGGAGCCGATGAGGCCATCTGGACGCGGCTGAAATGCGTGCCGTTCCTGAGGAGAATCGATAAGAACGATCCGGCGATCGACAAGCAGCTCGTCGATAAGATCCTGGCGGAATCGGAAGGCGTGCTGGCCTGGGCGATCCGCGGCGCTATGCGATGGGCGAAGGACGGTAATCTCGGCGATCCGCCGGAGGTCGCGGCGGCCGGCGCGGAATGGCGAGAAGCGGACGATCCGCTGGCGCCGTTCCTGGAGGAATGCTGCGAAGTGGACGTGGCCGATCCGTTCTGCTATTGCCGCTGTACAGATTTCACGAAGGCCTATCAGGCCTGGTGTAAGGACAATAACGAGCCTCAGCTGAAGAGCAGCCGCTTGATCCAGCGGCTCATGCTGAAGGGGATCAAGCTGAACCGTTCGAGGCGCATCAGCGACGCTGGAAAACAGGCGCGGTGCTGGGACGGAGTGAGGCTTGTGACGCAATTTTCCGGCCCGCCGGTATCCGGGTCGGGGGGCGATTTCGACTCGTAGGGCGTGCGCCGTCCAGCTTGAACGCTGAGATGTGACGCACGCTATACGTGTGTCTGCCCGAAACGCGGCGGTTTCCGTCATCCGCGTCACGGCTTGCGTCACTGAATCCACAGGCCAAGTGATTCAAACCGCTGATAGTGTGACATGTGACGTACTTTTTACCATTAATAGGCGGCAGGGGAAAATAATGTTGTCGACGGTTCTTGCGTAACATTTCGGTTGCGGAGAGATAGCAATGGGGCCTTGTGACGCGTCACGCAGGTCACAAACATTTTCGTATGGAATTGTTTTGACATCCGATACGCGTTCGTGTTAGAAATAGCTCGAACGGGCGTTCATCGAAGCGCCCGTCGAAGGCGGATCGAGCAAGATTCCCGCCGCGCCAATCAGGTGGCGTTTCTGGTCTGCCGGTACCCTTCCAACCGGTCCTTTTGATCTCCTCCTATACCCGATCTGCGCCTGTAAACAGGCATTGAAAACTTCTTATGTTTCCCGCGTTGAGCTGCGTGAATCCGTGGGCCGGTTGGTCAAGTTCGTTTCGGGCCGCGAGGCTTCGCGGCTCGTCGACCTTGGCCGCGCGTTTGTAACTGAGCGTCAAAGAAACGGCAGAGTGCGTGGAGTCGCGCTGTATCCGCTTGCGGCCCGGCGTGTGGGCGATGCGACTCCGCCGTCATTAGCGATGTACATGGGCCAGCGGTATACGCGACGGGATCCGCAGAGTCATGCGATGGATCTGCGGCCGCTGCACGATGACGATGCGGATCTGTTTCGTCTGGCGGTGACTGACAACCTGGTGAAGGCGTGATGAAAACCGCGCGGCTGGAAGGCGTCGCCGGAGTGCTCGTATCAGAAGCGCCGGAGGGCGTCCTGTTCGGCAGGTTGGCGAGACAGTCGCCCTATGATCCATTGCTCGAGCAGCTGCGCACGGCTGGCCCGGGAAAATTTCTGAAGTTCGACAGCCTGCGAGCGCGGCCCTCGGTCGCGGCGCGCGCGAAGAAGCTGGGGATCAAGGTTTTGTTCGGCGAACAGGGCGAGACGCTCTGGGTGACGCTGGCGCGGGCGGAGATGCATGCCGAGGGCAGTGTGGACCAACCGAAGCAAAAGACCAACGCCGAGCTGGTGCTTGAGGCGATCGCGGCCAAGCG
>DASZVV010000137.1:0-57443 GCA_035546955.1 Bryobacteraceae bacterium | reverse complement strand
TCCGGTGTGCTGAATAATTTCCGCCGCGACCGGTTCGGCGGCTCCGAAGCGCGGCTTCGTCAGGATCTGACAAAATACGGCATCACCGAAGCACAGGTGACGGACGAGCTGCGCTGGCAGCTCACGGTATTGCGTTTCATCGACGAACGTTTCCGTCCAGCTGTCCTGATCACGGACGATCAGCTGAAAACCTATTACGACCAGCACGAGGCCGAGCTGAAGAAGCAGAATCCGAAGGATTCCAGCTTCACGGCTCTGGAGCCAAAAATTCGCGAGCAGCTCACTTCCGAGGAAGTCGACCAGGAATTCGATGCGTGGCTCGGGGAGAAGAGAAAAGACGATCGCGTCACGTTTCTGAAGGGAGCATTTGAATGAGCCGCGGCTGGAAGATCGCGCGGAATGTGGCTATTGGTCTGGCGGCGTTCGCCGTACTGGTGATTGTCGCGGCCTCCATTGTCGTGCACACCGGTTGGTTTGAAACCTTTGTTCGCGGGAAGATCATAGCCGCCATTGAAGACGGCACCGGCGGCCGCACTGAAGTCGGCGATTTCAGATTTAACGAGTCGCATCTGGAAGCCAATGTCGACAATTTGACGATCCACGGCCTCGAACCGGCCGATGCCGCGCCGTTTGTGCATATCCGCAATATCGTGGTGAACGTGCGGCTTTTCCCGAGTCTGCGTGAGATCGTCAACATCTCGCGGGTCATCGTCAACCAGCCGCGCATCCACGTCATGACGCTGGCCGATGGACGCAGCAATATTCCGAGTCCCCGTAATCCTTCGCCACCGAAAGATGAGCCGCTGAAGCCGGTCGTCGATCTTGCGATCGGGCACTTCGAAATCAATCAGGGCGCGGTGGCGCTGGAGCAAACGACGATTCCGCTCGACGCGCAGGTCGACGATCTCAAAGCGCGTCTCGATTACAACCTGCTGGCTTCCAGTTATGGCGGGCAGATCTCGTTCGCGCCCGCTTACGTGATGGCGGACCGCCGTACACCGGTGCCGGTGAACGTCAGGCTGCCGATCACCATCGGGAGCGACCGCATCGAGCTGCATCACGCAAGCCTTTCGACCGCGGCGTCCACCGTTTCCGTGGATGGCTCGGTGACTGACATTCGGAATCCGAAAATCGATGCGAAACTCAACGCGACGATTGCGGCGGCAGACCTGCGCTACGGAGCGGGTGTCGACATTGCGACCGCTCGCGATCTTCCGCAGGATATCCAGGTCGCTGCCGATGTGACGGCATCGAACAGCGCCATCGAGGTCCGCAATCTGCGCGCTGCGATCGGCGATTCTTCGATCGAGGCTTCGGGCGCGCTGCGCAATCCGCACGGCTCCGGAGCCATGAACGTGCGTTCTCAACTCGCATTGGGCCAGTTGGCGCAGTTGTTTCAGGTTCCCGCGAAAGTGGGCGGGGAAGTCGCCCTCAGCGGCAGAGCGGAATGGGAAGCTGCGAATCAATACTCTTTCACGGGCGATATTCGTGGTGACCACATCGATGTCACGCAGGGCACGACCGCGATTCGGGACGTGAATCTCACCTCGGGTATTCACGCCGACCAGAACACGATCGAACTGAAGGGCCTGATCCTGCGCGCTTTCGGGGGCAGCTTTGAAGGAAACGCTGCGCTGCGTGAACTCCGGTTCTATCGAGTGGACGGCAATCTTCGGGGATTCGACATTCAGCACGCGCTTGCCATCGCCGGGACGAAGCTGCCCTATGAAGGTGCGGTCAGCGGCGCGGTCACCGCGGAAGGAGATCTGAAATCCACCCAGAGTCTGACCGCGCAGGCGCGTCTGACCATCGCGCCGGGCAAGACGGGCATTCCAGTCTCTGGCCAGCTCGATGCGAACTACTCGGCGGCTGGCGACAACATCCGGCTCCGCAATTCATATCTTGCGCTGCCACACACACGTCTGGACCTTGCCGGCGATCTTACCTCGAATCTGCATCTCGTCCTGAAATCGCGTGATCTGCACGATATTCTGGCGGCTACTACAATAGCGCCGGATACTGCCGTTCTGAATCAGGGCACTCTGACCTTCGATGGAAATGTGACCGGAGGCCTCCGGGCCCCTCGGCTCACCGGGCATCTTGGAGCTACCAGCATTGCGGTTGAGGGCCGTCATTTCGATTCAGTGGAGGCAGACCTCGCCGCGTCGCCATCGGGCGCAACGGTATCGAACGGAGCGATCGCGCGGGCGGGTGACGGAAGCGGTATGCGCGCGCAGTTCTCGGCATCCGCTTCACTCGCGAACTGGAAACTGCCGCCGAGCGCGCCCGTTCGCGCGGATCTCACAATCAATCCCGCGGATCTGGCGGACCTCGCCGCGCTCGCCGGCCAGAAGGATGGCGGCTATTCCGGCCCGGTGACCGTGACGGCGCACGTGACGGGTACCGCCGGAAATCCGCTCGGCACGGTACGCCTGGATGCGGGCAAAGGGACCATCGGGAATAAGCCGTTCGATCAGGCGCATCTTGAAGCGAACCTGACCGATCGTCTCGTCACGATTCCCGCTGCCTGGATTCAGGGCGGCGCCGGCCGCGCGAACATTACCGGGGAGTTCCGTCATCCGGCGGACAGCTTCACCACCGGCCAGGTGCAGGCGAAACTAACGACGACCCAGCTCGATCTCGCGAAATTCCCGATCCCGCTGCCCCGGAACGCGACTGGCAGCCTGCAGGCGAACCTCAATGCCACCGGTCGGCTTCAGGCCGCCCCGGCAGCGCCGTTTCTGCTGTCGTCTGTCACCGGAGACATAACGGGCCGCGGCCTGACAATCACCGGCGAGGATTTTGGAAACCTCGATCTGAATCTTCGAACTTCGGGCGATACCGCGAATTACAATGCCAGCCTTGCATTTGGATCTTCGCGTATCCACGTCGCCGGGGCTACCCGGCTGGCGCAGGATTATCCGACTACAGCCGACGCCACCCTGACAGACATCTCCGTAGCGAGTCTGCTCAAGGCCGCTGACCGTGCGGATATTCCCGCGAAAGGTACCCTCTCCGGCACGGCCCATGTCACCGGTACCCTGAGCAACCCGCAGGGCGGCGCAAACCTCGAACTGACCCGCGCAGTTCTTTACGATGAGCCAATCGATCACATTCGTCTTCAGGCTTCCTATCTTCCCGATCGAATCGATCTCCAGCAACTGCAGATCACTGCCGCGGGCGCCAGTATCGGCATGACGGCGCGTTATGATCACCCCGCAGGCAATCTCCAGAGCGGCAGCGCTTCCTTCGAAGTTAACAGCAGCCATCTCGATCTCGCGCGTATCCACTATATTCAGACGCGGCGGCCAGGGCTGGCCGGCCTTGTGGAGCTGGCGGCGAAGGGCAGCGGAGCGATAGCGGCGGGCTCCGCCCCGGTCGCTACACGCCTGAAGATCCACGACCTGAATATGAACCTCGCCGCCACCGGTGTGCAGGCGCAGAATGAGAACTTCGGCGATCTGAAGCTCACTGCCGGAATGGCCTCGGCGAATCGCGTGCAGTTTGCGCTCGAATCCGATCTGGCAACCTCCCGTATCCACGGGCAGGGGAGCGTGGATCTCACGGCGGGCTATCCGGTGAACGCGCAGCTCAGCGTTCAGAATGCGCTCTATTCGAAATTCGCGAAGCTGGCTGGTGTGACAGCGCCGAATCAGGTAGAGGCTGCGCTTGACGGTCAGGTCAGCGTGAACGGGCCTGCCGAAAATCCGGATCAGCTTCGCGGAAATCTGCAACTGACGCGCGTGGAAGTGACGGCCAAACCCGAGCCGGGGCAGGCGCGTCCTGTTGAGATCACCAATCAGGGTCCGATTACGGCAACGCTCGACCGGGGCGCGGTCCAGCTCCGGAACGTGCACCTGCAGGGTCCGGATCTCGATCTGCAGGCGCAGGGCACTGCTTCCATCATGGGCGGCCCCATGGCGCTCGCGGTCAACGGAAATGTGGGGCTGGCGATCCTGAAAAGCTTTGACAGCGATATCTATTCCGCGGGCAACATCAGTGTGACGGCCAACATTCGCGGCACCACCTCGCAGCCGCAGATGAGTGGGCAGGTTGTTCTCAGGGACGCGACCTTCAATTATGCGTCCTTACCCAATGGAATCTCCAACGCGAACGGCACCATTCTTCTTAACGGGAGCACGGCCAATATCCAGAACCTCACGGGCGAATCGGGCGGCGGCAAGCTCACGCTCACCGGATTCGCGCAGTACGGCGAGCCTTCGCGCTTCGGACTGCAGTTGCGCGCCCAGCAGGTCCGTGTGAGGGCACAGCAGGGCATCAGTATCGTGCTCGCCGCCAATGTCCAGCTTGCCGGCACCTCCCGCAACAGTGCGATCAGCGGCACCGCCACCATCGATCAGGTGAACTACAATCCCACCACCGATATCGCCTCTCTGCTCTCGAAAGCGACGCCTTCCGTGCAAACTGCGGCCGCGCCCTCGCCCATTCTTGAAAATATGCGGCTCGACCTTCGCGTACGTACCGCTTCCGGACTCGCCGTTCAGGCGGTGATGGCGCAGGGGCTTTCGGTGACGGCCGATCTCCGCGTGCAGGGTAATGTGGCGCAACCGGGCGTGCTGGGGCGGGTAAATATCAACGAGGGCCGGCTCGTGTTCCTCGGTTCTTCCTTCTCGGTGGATGCCGGTACCATTGCCTTCTACAACCCCCTGAGCATCGATCCCATCCTCGATATCAGCCTCGAAACGCAGACGCAGGGGATTCAGGTGACCCTTCGCGTCACCGGGCCGATCGACAACATGAAGCTGAGCTACACGTCGAATCCGCCGCTTCAGTTCACCGAAATCGTTTCGCTTCTTGCCACCGGCAAAACGCCAACCTCCGACCCCACGCTTCTCGCCAATCAGCCGCAGGTGCCGCAGGCATCCTTTCAGCAGATGGGTGAATCCGCAATTCTGGGAGAGGCCGTGGCGAACCCCGTTGCAGGACGTCTGCAGCGCGTGTTCGGTGTTTCCCAGCTAAAGATCGATCCCGCGTTCCAGGGCGGGTCGGCATTGCCGACCGCGAGGCTCACGCTGCAGCAGCGAATTACAACCAATGTGACCTTCACTTACACCTCGGCGCTCGACGATCCCAATGGCGAGATCGTAAAAATCGAATGGGCCTTCGATCCGAGGTGGTCCGCCGTCGCTACGCGCGATCAGAACGGCATTTTCAGCGTGAACTTCTTTTATAAACGTCAATTCCGTTAAAGTACGGTGTGAAATCTCATGGTGGCGCGGCGTTTGCTTCCTTTGAGGGCAAGGAGGTTCTTATGAATAAGAAGAACACCGGAAACAGCGAAGAAACCATCAGGGACGATCGCAGAACATCACCGAGGGGAATGGCGCCGGATGCGGCACACGCCCCGAGGGGAGTCAGCATTGGCCGCCGTGAGACGGAAGTCGAGGAGCAGTTCAGCAGCAATTCCAAAAACAACGCTCAGGCGCGGCAAACGGAGCGGCTGAAGTAATTCGTTCCGGCACTGAATGGCGGGCGGGCTCCGGCTCGCCCGCGCTGTCTTTTCAGCCTTTCTGTTGTTCCTTCTCCGGCTGAATTTCCTTCCCCTGCTGAATTTCCTTCCTTGGATGCAGCCTCAGCGCGTAAACCCGGGTAAACTCCGCGCCGAAGAAAAACAACTGCGCCGAATAGTAGATCCAGAGCAGAACGATCAGGAATGAACCCGCAGGTCCATAAGTGGACCCATATGCCGCCCTCCCAAGATAGGCGCCGATTGCGTGCTTCCCGAGGGTGAAAAACAGAGCTGTGACCGCTGCACCCACCACCACGTCACTCCATTTCAGCCGGATGTCCGGCACCAGCTTGTAGATGGCGGCGAATAACAGCGTGATCACAACATAGGACGAAAGGAACAGCACCCAGTGCATCAGGAAGGGTGAAATCGGCGCGAATGGCCCGAACTCGTGCGAAAGCGCTTCGCCGATCGCGTTCAAAGCGAGCGAAACCACCAGCAGCAGACCGGCGGCAATGATCAATCCGAAGAGATAGGCGCGCTCCTTGACCGTTCGAAGCAATCCCCGTACGCCGGAGGACGGCCTGGACGGTACCTTCCAGATCACATTCAGAGAATCGCGCAGCTCCATCACCACGGCCGAAGTGCCCAGCGCAAAAGTCAGAATTCCCAGAACCGTGGTTGTTGTGGTGCTGTGATTGGTCTGCATCAGCCCCTGAATGGCTCTCGCGCCGGCCGTACCCACCAGGTCCTGAATTTGCCACATCAGTTGTCCGCGCGCCGCCTTATCGCCGAGAATCTGGCCCGCGACCGTGGCCACAACGATGAGAAACGGGATCATGGAAAGAACGGAATAGAATGCCAGGGAAGCGCTCAGGCGCGGCACGTTGTCGTTCATCCAGTTCTCGGCCGTTTCCGTGAAGAATTTTCCAACCCGGTGTGGCAGTGCGCGCATATGCGCCTCCATGTGATGCCACAAGGTGTGCTTTTTGTGGTGGTCCGCCATTGTAAGTGATCGTGCCTGCATGAGGAAATGTCCCGCTTTTTCAGGTGGTTCCGGCGACTAATTGGTGCATTTCGGCTGCCACGAGCCCCGAAGCAACTTCGGGAAGCGTTTGAGCTATACTGTTCGGCGTTCAGAGGCTCACAGGAGGCAACATGCATAAGACATTGATTCGGATCGCAGTCGGCGTTATCGCAACAGCCGCGCTTGTTTTCACCATCACGGCCGGCGCAACCGACAACCTGACCGCCGGCAAAGTGGAACTGAAATCGGCCGGCCCGCTGACCTTCGGCCCCAGTGGAATCCTGTTCGTCGGCGATTCGGTCGGCGGTTCGGTGGTGGCCCTCGATACCGGCGACCGTACGCCCGCCCCAGCCGGGTCGAAGATTAACGTGGATGGCGTGGATGCGAAAATCGCCGCTCTTGTGGGCACGTCGCCCGATCAGATCATGATCAACGGCCTGACCATAAACCCCGTTTCGAAGAACGCCTGGCTCTCCGCTTCGCGGGGCCGCGGCGCCGATGCGGCCCCGTTGATCGTTCGCGTCGATGCGAGCGGCAAGGTCAGCATTCTCTCGCTCGACAACATCCGCCACGATTCCGTCAACCTTGTGGATGCCCCGGAGGCGAACGTTTCGGCTCGCCAGAATCCCCGCATGATGACCGTCACTGATATGTCGTTTGTGAACGGCAATTTGATGGTTGCGGGCCTGTCGAATGAAGAGTGGTCGTCGGCGCTCCGCTCCATTCCCTATCCTTTCAAAAAGGCGGAAGAGGGCGCGACGCTCCAGATCTGGCACTCCTCCCATGGCCGATATGAAACGCAGTCGCCGGTTCGCACCTTCGTTCCTTATACGATCGGCGGGCAGAACTATATTCTTGCGGCGTACACCTGCACGCCCCTCGTCAAGATCCCGGTCTCCGACCTTAAGCCCGGCGCGAAGGTGAAGGGCGTGACGATTGCCGATCTCGGGGCCGGCAACAGCCCGCTCGATATGGTGCCGTATCGCAAAGATGGCCATGACTACATCCTCATTGCGAATACTTCGTTCGGCGTCGTAAAACTGAAGGCTGACAACATGGGAACCTACCCGGCGATCGATTCGCCGACCCGTACCGACGTTGCGGGCGTTCCGTACGACAAGATGCCGGAACTCAAAAATGTCCAGCATCTGACGCAGCTCGATGCCTCCGATGCCGTGATCCTGACGGCGAAGCCCGGTTCCGGCCCGGCATTCAATCCCGGACCGTTCGTCGGCCCTGTTAACCTGCAGACGATTGCGCTTCCGTAACGTCATCGCGCCGCTGCTCGCTCTGGCCGCTCTGCTGTTCGGCGCGAGCGCGGTTTCGATCAATCTCGAAAACGGCGCATTCCGCGTCTCTGGCTGGAATGCGCCGTCTTCGCCTCCGTCCGGCGATTGGAGCCGGATTCTTTCAGTCTATACGGGTGCCGGAAACGATCTGCCAGCCGTCCTGGGCTCGTATTCGGTGGAGCAGGGAACGCTGATCTTCCGCCCGCGTTACCCCGTTGCCGCCGGCGTGAATTATCGCGTCGTCTTTCATCGTCCGGGCGGAGCGGTCATCGAAAAGACGCTCGCCGGACCTCCGCGCGCCGTCAATCCTGTCGCGCGCGTCGCAGCGGTTTATCCGACCGCCGATGTCCTGCCCTCCAACCTGCTCCGGTTTTACATCCAGTTCTCCGAGCCCATGAGCAGAGGCGAAGCATCTGCGCGCGTGCATCTGCTCGATGCGAAAGGCAAGCCTCTCCCCGAGGTTTTCCTCGCCGCCGAAGAGCTCTGGGACCCCGCCGGCACCCGCCTCACCATGACACTCGATCCCGGCCGCATCAAGCGCGGGCTCACGTCCAATATGGCGCTGGGCGCGGCGATCGTCGAAGGCAGGCAGTACACGCTCGCCATCGATAAAGACTGGCGCGACGCCCGCGGCGTCGCCATGGTGGAGGGATTCCGCAAATCCTTCCGCGGCGCACCCGCGGACCGCACCCCGCCCGATCCGAAAACATGGCGCATTGCGCTGCCGCCCGCGGGAAGCCGCGATCCCCTGACTGTCAGCTTCGGCGAATCGCTCAACTACGCTCTGCTGGAACGGATGCTGCGGGTCAGCGATATTTCGGGCAAAATCACCATTCCTCCCGGCGAGACCGGATGGCGTTTTGTTCCCGACGCACCCTGGCACAGAGGCGAGTACCGGCTCATGGTGGATACGGCCATTGAAGATCTGGCAGGCAATCGCCCCGGCCTCCCCTTTGACGTGGACGTCTTTCAGAACATCACCGAGCACATCAGCACCACGACGGTATCGCTTCCGTTCACAATCCACTGAATTCGATATACTCGGCGGTCATGAAAAGTATTGGAATTGCCGCCGTGCTCGCGGTGTCGCTCTGGGGATTCGCTGTCCAGCCATCCGGCAGTCTCTTCGAAAACGATCAGGTGAAAGTGACGCGCGCTCTCGAACGCCCGCACGTGAAGGGCAGTTTCCACGAGCATAAGACGAATCGCGTCATGGTCTATCTCGAAGGCGGCCGCCAGCGCTTCGAATATAAAGACGGACGCAAGACGGCGGACTTCGACTGGAAAGCCGGCCAGGTGGCCTGGAGCGAGCCCGACGGTATTCATTCGCCGGAGGTAATCACGGACGAGCCATTCAACATCGTGGAAATCGAGCTGAAGAAGCCCGGCGGCGGTACGATTGCGAAGGATGCATCCGGCGCGGACCGCAGACATTACAAGCTCGAATTCGAAAAACCCCAGGTGCGGGTGCTGCGCCTGAAACTCGCCCCGCATGAATCCACGCCGCTCGTCGAGACTACGGCGGAGAGCGTTGTGGTCTTTCTCAACGATCAGGAATTCCGCACAACCGGTGCTGACGGCAAATCCGAAACCGTCACGCACAAACCGGGCGATGCCGTCTGGCAATCGGCCGGTAAAGCGAAAATCGAAAACACCGGCAGCACGCCGCTGGAGATGGTGTTCGTCGAGTTGAAAAACTAAGTGGGGCAGGGCAGAAGCCTGGTGAGCGGCACGGAAGGGGCGCCCCGCTATTCACCGCAGCAGGCTCTGCGCCGCCTTCAATCCACCCGCCCGCTGAATACCGGGAACGAAGAACTCTTCCGCGAACTGCAGATCCGTCCCCTGGAACCCCGCCAGATCCGCATGCAGATTCACCTTCACCGGCGCGACGGCTGCCGCAAACTCACACCAGATCGCCGCCTGTCCTAATCCGATCAGACTGGTTCCCGGCTGATTCAACCACGCGAGCGCCGTCAGAATATCCTGCGCGCGATTTTGATCGTCCGTGCGATTGAACGTGAGAAACATCTTCGCCGCGCGATTCCGCGGCGCGATCGCCGAGCCCGTCTGAAACGCATCGATGAACAACACCGCGCGTCCGGATTTCAGGAGAGCCTGTGCCGCCGGATCCTTTCGCGCCGCTTCGATTCCCCCCGGATGCACTACCAGCGCTGGCGGATTCGTTCCCTTGATCCACAGCGCCGGAATCCGGTCGCCTTTGCCTTCGCGCCCCAGCACAATATTCTCCCCCTCTCCTTCGCTCAGCACGTGCGGCGGCCATTCCGTAGCCAGCGCCGCCGTAAGCCGCTGGCGCGCGTCCGAGGTCTGCGCGGCTGAAAGTTGCCGCCACTCCGCGATGAGCTGACCGAATGTCAGCGCATGGGCCGGCAGGGTCCGGCCGTGCAGCACCATCAGATCCTGCAGCTTCTGTGGTGCCATTTCCACTTCCTTCACGGTGCCCTCCACCGCCTGCTGCAGCACGTGTTGCGCGAAAAACGTATACGTCGCCTCGCGATTCGGCCGATTGTAATTATGCGGCGCATCCTGAAAGAACATAGCGAGATTGGGAGCCCGGTCATACAGCTCATAGATCGCCCGCACTGCGGGATACTCCTCGGTCTTCATGTTGCGCGTCCAGTCACCGGTCGCTCCCGCCATGATCATCGGCCGCGGCGCCATCATGGCAGCGATCTCCGCGTTGTTCGTCCCGAGCCGCAGCCCAGGCGCGTTTTCGCAGATTCCGCCACCCTGCATCATCAGCGAAACCATATTCGCCGGTGCGGAGAACTGGATGCGGTCGTCTACCGCGGAAACCATAAAAGTCTGCGTCCCGCCCCCGGACGCGCCAGTCGCCCCAATCCTCTTCGGATTCACGCCCGGCAGTTGCTGCAGGAAATCGATCGCCCGAATCGAATTCCATAACTGCAGCCCCATTGAAGTGAACGACCACAACTGCTGGAGCGGTTGTTCCCCGAAATCGTGCGGCGTCTGAACCGTATCGTTGTAGCCCACCATGTCATACGTGAAGACGACGAATCCCTGCCGCGCCAGATTCGCCGCCAGCGTCGGGGGCGAGGCAACGTCGGAATTCTCCAGGCGTCCGTAGTTCCAGTGCCCATGCGGTTGAATCACCGCGGGGAATCCGCCTGCCGGGGGAGGCTGCAGAGGCCGGTAAAGATTTCCAGCGAGATAATAGCCCGGCAGCGTTTCGATGAGTACTTTATCGATCGTGCAGTTTTTCGTTTCAATGTGCCCGAAGATTTGCGGATGCAGCGGCGCCTTCGGGAACATCGGCAGCAAACCAGCGGCGGCGAGTATCTGCGTCCGCAGCTCCTGCCGCCGCGCCTTCCATTCCGCCAGTGTCTTATATTTGGCCGGGACGAAATGAGTATCGGTATTGGGAATGTCCGTGTTTCGCGAATCGGCTGCCGGTATCTGGGCGAGCGCGAACGTGCCGAAGATCAGGAAGATCGGGAGAAGACGTCGCATGGGCCACAGTGTTCCACAGGAATCCGGCGCCTGTCACCTCATTTCGGCAGCCAAATTGCTGTGTTTAGTGATGTGAAGCACGTGTTTCTTGCTTTCGCTCTGTTTGCGGTAGTCCCCGCGTCCGCCCAGAATCGTCCGATGCAGGACCGCGAGCAGGCCTGGAACCTCCTCGATGAGTCACTGCGCGACGGTTACTACGAACACCGCCAGCAGGCTCTGGCGGCACTGGCAACCGTCGCACAGCCGGATCCTGACGTGGTGAAGCACGTCGTCGCCGCCCTGCAGGATAAGGAGCCGCTCGTCCGCTGTCAGGCGGCTCTCGCGCTCGGCGATCTGAAAGCGACATCCGCGATTCCCGATCTCAAGCGCGCGCTCGATGACACCCCCGAGGTTTCCTTCGCCGCCGCCAAAGCCCTGACGGCTATGGGCGATCCGAGCGGGGTCAGTATCCTTGTCGCCGTCCTTGCCGGCAAACGCAAGGACACCCCCGGCATGTGGACGAACGCGATGCGCGAGGCCCGCAAGCGCCTCCATCATCCCGAAAGTCTGTTCCTGATGGGAAGCGAAGACGCCGTGGGCGCGATGTTCGGTCCGGCCTCCATGGTCATTCCGGCGATCAAAGACACAGCCGATCTGCAGGGGAAGGGAACGCCGGGCCGCGCCGCGGCCGTTGCCTATCTCGCGAAGTACCCGAATCCCTATGCTGTCGACGTCCTCGAATGGGCGCTCAAAGATGACAACCGGTTCATCCGGCTTGAGGCCGCGAAGGATCTGGGCGACCGCGGCGACGCCGGCAGCATCCCGAAGCTCGAAGCGCTCTGGCTCGATAACGAGAACATCGTTCGAGACATGGCGGCGGTCGCCATACTTCGAATCGTCGCCCGCAACGGCGAAGCCGGGCTGGTCCAGCCTGGGCCTGTGGATCCCCCAAAAATCAGCGCCAGATAGCGCACTCTTACGATAGACTGGCGGAGTGCAGCGCCGCGCTTTCCTCCAGACTCTCGCTTCCACACCCCTCCTCGCCATGCAGCGCGCGGCGTCCGCCCCGCCGAACATCGTCCTGATCTACGCCGATGACATGGGCTACGGCGACCTCCACGTCTACGGGTCAAAATCTCAGCACGCCGAATATCGATCGGCTCGCTGCCCAGGGCGTGCGCTTCACCAACTGGACTTCCGCGAACCCTGTCTGCTCACCGTCGCGCGCCTCTCTGCTGACCGGCCGCTATCCCACGCGCGTCGGCGTTCCCCGCGTCCTCAACGCGAACGACAAAACCGGCCTCAATCTCGATGAGCAAACGCTCGCCGATCTCCTGAAAGCGCGCGGCTATCGCACCCAGTGTGTCGGCAAGTGGCATTTGGGTGTCACTCCGGAATACCTGCCGACGAAGCGCGGCTTCGATCACTACCTCGGCATTCCGTATAGCAATGACATGACGCCGAGCATTCTGATGCGCGACGAGCAGATCATCGAGCAGCCCGTGAAACTCGAGACTCTCACGCAGCGCTACACGGATGAAGCCACCAAATTCATCCGCGACGCCGCCGGCTCGCCGTTTTTCCTTTATTTCCCCCACACTTTTCCCCACATTCCGCTTGCCGCCTCGCCGCGGTTCCGCGGGAAATCGCCTGAAGGCATTTACGGCGATACTGTGGCGGAACTCGATTGGAGCGTCGGCGAAGTCATGAATACGCTGCAATCTGCCGGCGTCGCATCGAACACACTGGTGCTATTTTCGAGCGATAACGGCCCGTGGTATCAGGGCAGCCCGGGCAAACTGCGCGGCCGCAAGGGCGAAACCTGGGAGGGGGGCGTTCGCGAGCCGTTCATCGCCTGGATGCCTGCTCATATACCCAAAGGGCGCGTGTCGAGCGCCGTCGGCTCCATGCTGGACGTTGTTCCCACAATCACGAAATTGTGCGGTGCCGCGCCCCCGGCGAAGCCGCTCGACGGTCTCGATGCCTGGCCGCTGTTCACGGGCGCGGTTCCCCAGATTGATCGTGAGCCTCTCCTGTATTTCGATGACACTCACCTCCAGTGCGCCCGTTGGCAGCAGTGGAAGCTGCACGTCTCACGCTATAACCATCGCGGCTACAGCCCGGCGCCGGCGGGTGGGAATAAGAACCTCCTGCTTCCGCACCCGGAACTGTACGATCTCGAGATCGATCCCGACGAGAGCTACGATGTTGCGGACATGCATCCGGCAATCGTCAGTCAGATGATCGCGAAGATCGAAGCGCAGATGAAGACGTTTCCGGAAAACATCGTCCAGGATTGGGAGATCACCAAACAGCGTAAAGTCAGTCCCACGGCAGCCGGTGCGCTGCCGCGAAACATCGATTAAATCCATTCATAAGAGGAATCATCGTGAGCCCAACGCAAGCTGCGCCTCAACTGGAGCACATCCTCCAGACCGGTTTTGCCTTCTGGCCGTCCAAAACGCTGCTGAGCGCCATCGAAATCGGCGTTTTCACTGAACTGGCGAAACAGCCCCAGAATCTCGAGTCGCTCGCAGGGCGTCTTGGCCTGCATCCGCGCTCGTCGCGCGACTTTCTGGATACGCTCGTCGCTCTCGGGTTTCTGACCCGGCAGGAAGGCGTCTACTCGAATACGCCGTCTACCGACTTTTTCCTTGATCGCCAGAAAGCGTCTTATGTCGGCGGCATCCTCGAGATGGCGAATCACCGGCTTTACGGCTTCTGGGGGAATCTGACGGCCGCGCTTCGTACCGGCCAGCCGCAGAATGAGGCGAGTCAGGGCGGCCCCGATGTTTTTGCGCAGCTCTACGCCGATCCCGGGAGGCTGAGAGGATTTCTGCACGCGATGACCGGCTTGAGCCGTGGAGCCAACATGGCCATTGCGCGCCAGTTCCCGTGGTCGAAATACAAAACAGCGGCGGATGCCGGCGCCGCACAGGGCGATCTCATCAGCCAGGTGACGCTTGCGAATCCCCACCTCACCGGCATCGGCTTCGATCTTCCCGAAGTCGCGCCGATTTTCGAAGACTATGTCGAAAGTCTCGGCCTCTCCGCCCGCGTCCGCTTTCAGCCCGGTAACTTTTTCAGTGATCCGCTGCCGAAAGCGGACGTGATCATGATGGGCCACATCCTCCATGACTGGAATCTGGATGAGAAGAAGACGCTCATCCGGAAGGCGTACGAAGCTATCCCGGAAGGCGGGGCATTCATCGCTTACGATGGCATCATCGACGACGATCGCTCGGTGAACGCGTTCGGGCTGATGATGAGCCTGAACATGCTGATCGAAACCCCGGGCGGCTTCGACTACACGGGCGCGGACTGCATCGGCTGGATGAAAGAAGCCGGCTTCCGCGAAGCCCGCGTCGAGCATCTCGCCGGCCCCGACTCGATGGTCATCGGAATCAAATAAAACGTGGGCCGGGCCTGAGAGGGATACGCAACTTTCACGCTAATGCGTCATCGCGTAGGTCACGTAGTTGACGCCGATCCGCATCCCCAACTGTGTGAACTGCACCGGATACTCCGGGTTATCCGCATGCTCCCAGGAATCCCCCAGATCCATGTTGTGACAGATCGCGACCATCAGGCGCCCGTGATCGTCATAGATCCCGCGCCACTCCGGTTTAAAACCGTCCTTCTCCCAGGTCTGTCCGGAGTACACGAATTGCAGCCCGGGCACCTGGAACTTGTCGTCCAGATCGAAGATCACATGGAAAATCTGATCGTCGTTCGGAATATCCACAATTGCGCGGTTCGGGAATACTTTCGACATCACGGACATGAACCCCGCCCACTCCTGCGTGCCGTGAAAATCGTCGCACATGAAAAAACCACCGCGCAGCAGATATTCGCGGAACTTCGCAATCTGCGGATCCGTCAGCGCCCAATACCCCACTTCCACCGCATACAGGAACGGGTAATTGAACACATCATCATCATCCAGATCGATCGGCTGCTCCACCGACCGCGCTTTGATCCGCGTCAGCCGCCGGATCTCCTGCGAAAGATGCCGGTCGGAATCCGGATAGTCGATCGTCCAGTTCGCCATCCCTTCCTTCCAGTTCGGATTCCCGCGAAAACCGTAATTCGGGCGCGCCGGATACATCAGCCGCGCGAACGTCCATTCGCTTTTTTCGAGATAATCGGGCGGCAAAGGGTCATCCGGGTGCTCAATCCCCGGATACTGCCGGAACGGAAGCTGAAACGCCCACGCCGATCCCAGCACAGCCGCCAGCGCGCCCACCGCGAAAACCGTCCATCGGAAAGTCTTCCGTCTCATTTTTGCTTCGAAATCTGCGCCCGCGCCGCATCGATGCGGTCGCTCAGCATTCGCTCAAATACGTCCGCGCTGTACCCGTTCATCCGGCTGAAAACCTGCCCGTTCCCATCAATCACGAGGACGGTGGGCAGCGATGCCGTGTTCAGCAGCCCCGCCAGCCCCGATTCCAGATAGACGGGCTGCTTCCATTTTTGTGCCGCCAGAAACGGCGCCACGGCCGCATGGTCGTCATCGGCGTCGAGGGACAGAAAAACCACATCGGGCGCTCCCGCGTACTTTTCCTGCACGTGCTCGATCAGCGGATGCTGCGCGATGCACGGCATGCACCACGTCGCCCAAAAATCCATCACCAGCGTCTTGCCTTTCAGCTTCGAAAGGTCCAGCGTCCGGGCGTCCGGCGCATTGTTCCCGCCGCCGGGGAGCGTGAACCCAAACACGTCCGTCACGCCGTAGTTCGGATCCATTGCCTTATAGCGTGCCGTTCGATCCTTCAGCGCTTTCGCGCCGCGATCCCACGCCCGCAGGAACACGTCCCCCAGTCCTTCCTGCGACCCATGCAGCTTCGCGTAGAGTTCACCGGCGCGCTGGCGATAAATCTGGCGCTCGCTCCACGGGGCGCGCGTGTCTTCAATCGTCGCCGCATCCGCGTAGTGTTCAACCGCCTCGGCATTCTGATCCAGCTTCGCGTCCCACTTCGCAATTTCCGAGGCGCTTTCCGCGCCCGGCTCCAGCGTCCACGCCAGTGTCGCCAGCGTCACCGCTTCCTGCGCGTTACCGAGAATTCCCGTGGCCCGCGCTTTCAGCACGAGTTGCCGCGCCATCGCCCGGTCCGCCAGATCGGCCCATTGCGCCTTCGTCGTATGGCCCTCCGGCGCCCGCGCCCGCATATCGCGAACCCCCGCCTCATATCGCGCCGACCACACCAGCGCCTGTTTCGCCGATCCCGGATCGCCTGAAGCCAGCAGCGCCCGAATCACGCGATCCAGAATCTCCAGTTCGTTCTGCGGATGCCCCCCGAGCTGCTTCTCGCCGTACTTCACGATCCGCGCCGTATCGTTACTCTCCACGGCTGTCTTGTAAAGCGAAGCTTCGATCTCCGTGCGCCGGGGTGCGTCCGGATACGTCCGGAGATGCTCCTCAAGCCCGCGCGTCAGATCGACGGCGCTTCCGTTAGCTTCCTGAATCGTCTGGTTGAGATCGTTCTGCTCCGCCGCCGGATTGGACGGATAGAGATTGAGCGTCCCGGCCATCTGGGCGGCTAAAATCAGGGGCGCCAGCATCAGCGGCACTGCGCGGACAAACTTCATTTCTGGGTAGTATTCGCGGCGGGATTCTGCGATTGCGCCCGGAATTCCTGCGCGAACGCGGCGGCGCGCTCTCGCGCGATATTCATGTAGCTTTCGTTCTTCACCACCCGGTCCAGCAGTGGAAGAAACTGCTGCGGAGCGATCAGCCGGTTCTGGTTATGCGTCTCCTGCATCTGCAGCAGCGCGTTCTGCACGCCGAGCTTGTCGTACTTCACCGTTCGCTCCAGCTCGATGTAATCCCGCTCGGATTCGCCAATACGCTCGAACCAGTCGAGCAGCGCCTGCGCGTTCGGATCGGCGGAATAATTGAATTCCGCCTGATGCGGCTTCTCCGTGCCGGCGGGATCCTCGTACCGGAACGTCTTCTTCCCCATGAATGCCACTTTGGCGTTCGCCTCGAGCGGTCCCGCGAAATGATTCAGCTTATCGGCCAGCGCGAACATGGCATCGGCATCGGTTTGGGCCAGATGGATCGAAATCGGATTATTGTCGTCCGGCGCTTCCTTATAAACCACGCTGCCGTCTTTTTCGACGGAGATCTCCACATACGGCGGCACGCTGCCGGGAAAGCTCTTCATGAACACCAGACGCGGCGCTGCCTGCGCCAGAACCGGCAGCCAGATCGCCGCGAAAACCGCTATCCACTTCATGCGCGCGCTCCCATCCGTACTTCAGCCGACGCGGCCAGGAACGCATGCGTTGCATGGCATATGGCAATCGCCAGGGCGTCGCTCGCGTCTTCTGACGCCACCGGCGCCGCCAGCCGGAGCAGGGAAGCCACCATCTGCTGCACCTGGAATTTCTCCGCGCGGCCGTGGCCCACCACGCTTTTCTTCACTTCGAGCGCCGAATATTCGGCAATTCGCAGCGAGGCTTCGGTCGCCACCAGCATCGCCACGCCGCGCACATGGGACAGCTTCAGGGCGCTTTTCGCGTTCACCGCAAAGAAGACTTCTTCGATCGCCGCGCAATCGGGCCGGTGTTCGGCCATGAGCCGCCGCAGTTCGTTCGCAATATGGAAAAGCCGGAGTTCCAGAGGATCGCGGGTGGAGGACGTAATGCAGCCCGCGCAAATCATCCGGTGCGCGCGTCCGTCGCTTTCGATGACGCCGTACCCGGTTCGCTCGGTGCCGCAGTCGATTCCGAAAACCCGCATTCCTGAAAACCTCCGGCCCCGAAAATTGCCGCGCCCTGCGCGCGCCGCGAAAACTACGCTTCGACCGCTTCTTCGCTCGAATCGAAGTTCGAATACACGTTCTGTACGTCGTCGTGCTCTTCGAGCGTTTCGAGCAGCCGTACCATCCCGGCCGCATTCTTGCCTTCGAGCTCCATCAGGTTCTTCGGCACCATGGCGACTTCCGCGGCTACGGTTTCGATCCCGGCCTTCTGAAGCGCGGCAAGCACGCCTTCATGGCTGTTCGGGTCGGAAAGAATCTCCCACGAATCGCCATCGTCCTTCAGGTCTTCAGCGCCTGCTTCGAGCACCAGGTTCATCAGGGTGTCTTCGGAAGCCTTTTCCTTCTCGATGATGATCTGGCTCTTGCGCTCGAACATCCACGAAACGCTGCCCTGTTCCCCCAGGTTCCCGCCCTGTTTGGAGAACGCATGCCGGATTTCGCTCACCGTACGGTTGCGGTTATCCGTCGCCACCATCACCAGCACCGCCGCGCCGCCCGGGCCGTAGCCTTCGAACATCACTTCGTCGATCTGGCCGCCTTCGAGTTCGCCCGTGCCGCGCATGATCGCCTTCTTGATGTTGTCGGAAGGCATGGAAACGGCTTTGGCCGCCGTGACCGCGGTGCGGAGACGCGGATTGCCGTCGGGATCGCCGCCGCTGCGCGCGGCAATCGTGATTTCCTTGATCAGTCGGGTAAAAAGCTTACCGCGCTTGGCGTCGGTGGCAGCCTTTTTATGCTTGATGGTTGCCCATTTGGAGTGGCCTGACATGTTGAGAGAGCTCCGGTGCGCGAAGGGGCAGACACACTTCGATGCCCAGCCCGCAACCGCGTAGAAACTATCAGGATAGCAGACAATAAAGAATCGCTTCCATGCCCCTCCGCCCACTGATTTCCGAAGCGCAGATCCAGGCCCGAATCGCCGAACTCGGTGCGCAGATTGACGCTGACTACCCCGATGGCGACCTCTACCTCATCGGCATCCTCAAAGGCGCCTGCTTCTTCCTGGCCGACCTCGCCCGCTCCATTCGGCGCGAGGCTTTTGTTGATTTTATGGGGATTTCGAGCTATGGAATGAAAACCCGGTCGTCGGGTGAGGTGAGAATCACCCGCGACCTCGATATTTCGCTCGAAGGACGCCATGTTCTGATTGTGGAGGACATTATCGATAGCGGAGTGACGCTCCACTACCTGACGGAACTCCTCCAGGCCCGCAAACCACAATCCGTGCGGGTGGCAGCCCTGCTCGATAAACCGGAGCGCCGCGTCCGATCAGTGGACGTGGCATACGTCGGATTCCAGATCCCGGATGAATTCGTAGTGGGCTACGGCCTCGATTACGCCGAACGCTACCGCACCCTGCGCGACGTCTGCGTCCTGGATGTCGAACCCCAGGATTAGGAATTTTGGAGGTTCTCACCGCCCGCCGTTACGGCTTCGGTGACTTCCTGTAACTCTCCAGCATGGCCCTGGAAATCTCCGAGCTGCTCGGCCACTGACCGCGCCTTTGCCCCGCATGCGTCTGGTAATCGCTGAGCCGCGCGGGATCGGGCTGCACCACCCGGCCTTGCTTCAGAAAGAGAAGACCGGCTTTGTCCGTCGGCATGCGGGCAACAAAGGCCTCCGCCTCATCCAGACCGGCGCGTAAGCGCCGCGTGATATCCACGGGATCGAGCGGCTCGCTGCTCGCGATCTCACGCCACTCGGCCGCCGGATAGTTGGAATTGCGCCGGATCTCCGCGATCAGCCCCTCTGGCGTGAACCCGGGGGATTTCTCTACTGCGGCCCACACTACGGCCCCCATAGGCAGAATCGTCTCATGGACACTGACGAGGTCGACTAAATCGCGAAGTTCACGCCGTCCGGCGGCAGCCATCGCCTTGTTCATCGCGAGGTCGACAGGATGCAGAACATATCCGAAAATGTCATCTCTTACGGTAGGGAAAAACCGGAAATCGCTGTCCACCAGCCACTCAAGCCGCGTTGCGGGGCCAACCTTCGAGACGCTTGCCGTGTAGATCATCGGCAATCGCCTCAGCCATTGCACCCGATATCCAGCGCCTTCAAGTGCGGCAGCATCTTCGAGGGCGGCAAGTTCAACGCGATCCTGACGGTCGTGAAAGACATCAATATCGTCGGAAAACCGAGGAGTGTCGCGGTTGAGCGGCGTTGCCCCGGCAACATAGCTCTCCGGATCGCGGTGCGCGGCCAGCAACCGCAAAACATCACTCTGGACCTTAGTGAGGGGCACGGCAAGCCTGTTCGATCTGCTCTGCCAGACGGCGCGCATTCAGGTCGCCTTCGACACGAAGCCGCGGCGTAATGACCAACGCCTCTTCCCGCGTGGGATGCTCGATTTCGCGAACATTCCACAGTGCCCGAACCCGGTGCTCGGCGAAAGCCCGGTGATACAAGCTCTCGAAATCAGGCTGGATTGCCGACGTATCCATGCGTTTCCTTTCAGCATAGGAGACGGATGGCGGTACAGCAAGCCGGCGCGGTCAATGGAGCTCTGTTTGGAAATCAGTTCTCCGACGGCTTTTTTACGTCGTCGATGACCAGGACGTCAACTAACCCTTTCGCCGGTTCCAGTTTTAGCCCCAATTGCTCCTCAAGTGCAGTAAAGATGGAGGGGCCCGATATGTCCTCGGGCTGGGCTTGAACATTGGCAGGTGATTCATCGGGCGCGAACCTCACATTCCCGTCGAAGATTCCGGTGAAGCCAGTCTTGTCAACCACCATCCGGCCCAGTATGTCTGACAATGCGTTGCTGAAGCGCGACATCGTAAGTCCGTATGCATCGGACGGACCCCTTCAAATCCGTCAAACGTACCTGCCGGCGCTTTGGCGTTGATATCGTACCGATCCAGGTTGATCCACGAGAAGCCGGTAGAGATGATCTGAAAATCTTTCACGCCGTACGCGTTTCGGATCAGGAATTTTACCGGGACATTTCGCGCGCCGAAGCGGCCGCCAGGTTGCGCAAACGCTCCCATGTTTTCGGCGGCTCCCACATTCGCCCGAATTGAGGCGGCCTCGAATCCAGGCCGCTTCAAGGATGGTTGCGCATCCGAGGAAGACGAAGTAACCAGGGCCGCGACAAACGGCAGGGCGAGCGAAAGAATCCCGCATTTCCTGCTGATACGGGGCATTCCTGCGCGAACAGTTACATAGCCCATTGTGAGTTCATCCTGTCCCGCGCGAGATCACAGCCCGATGCGGACATCACGAATTCACCGATTGTTTCTGCACCGGTTTCCACCGCCGCCGGACCAGGGAAATGATTCCTGCGAGAAGCACGCCGCCGATGCCGCTTGCGCTCGAAACCATCACGCGATTCGGCTTCATCGGACGCAGCGGGATGTTGGGCTCGTCGAGCACCTCTAATACTGGGGCAGGCGACCTCCCGGCAAGAGAAGGTGCTGCGGTCACGGTGCTCGACGCCTCTCTCTCGAATTCACTCAGCAGCGCGGACACAACCTTTTGCGCTTTCACTCTATCCGTGTACTCAAACCGAACGTCGAAAATCGTTTGTTGTTTCGAGCCGCTGACAGGATCAACATGGATATTCCGCCGCATCTCATCGATAACATCCTCAAGCGGCGTGTGCCTCCGTTCCTCTTCGAACAGCCCCGCCTTCTCGATGACTTGCTTGAGGTTCCCGCGGCTCATTACTTGTGTCATCAGGTCCGTCAGTTGCTCCTTCGGCATCTGGATACCAACGGTTGCCTCGGACAAGTAGCTCTCTTTCGACAGCAGGAAACCCATTCCAATCCCGTTCACCACTGATGAGATGAGCCGGTTTGGCCTGACGGGAGATTGCGGCAGTGACGGCCTGTCCAGGACTTCGATCGCGGCACTTCCTGTCGAAGCTGACTCCCGTTGCTCTAATCGCGGCAGCTCCTGCTGAAAATGGACAACTATCGCCGCGACAGTCTGTTGCGCCTTCCGGGCATCTCTGTAATCAAATCGGATATTGAATGCGACGTTCTCCGGGTGTCCTGCGGGAGCGGCAAAACCGATGTAGATTGCCCGGCGCATCTTATTGACGACGTCTTCGAGCGGTATCCCTCTGCGTTCGTCCGGATATAGATCGATCTGTTGGATGATGTCCGCCAGAGTCGCGCGGTTGAGCGCCTCGCCCGCGAGCCGCTGAACTTCTTCGATGGTTGACGTCTTGTCGGCGGAACTTTCCATCCGCAGCGTCGCCTGAGACTGATACACCCTCGGAATCAGGAACGAAATCCCCGCTCCCACCCCCAGACCCGCCAGCCCCAACACCATCGCCAGCAGCGCAAATGGCCATGCCTTCATCTGCATTCGCATCCCACCCCGCGCCAGGTCACCTACAATCCGCACATCGGCCCCGGTATCGGAAATCAGCGCGTCCAGCTCATCGCCATACCGTATCCGCCATGACGCCGGATAGAGCCGGATCATCCACCGCGCCAGCCGGTTCACGCGTGCCTCAATCTGGAGAGGCCCGTCCTCACCACCTGATTCAACGCCGCCAGTTCTTCCTGCAAGTGGCCGCGGCCCGCGGGAGTGATGGAATACGGACGCCGCCGGTCCGTCGAATTCACCGGCCGGATCCAGCCCTGCTGCTCCAGCCGCGTGATCGCCCCATAGAGCGTCCCCGGGCCGAGCTTCACGCCGGCAAATGTCTCAATGTCGAGCATCATGGCGTAGCCGTGCTTGTCGCCCTCGGCGAGGCTCGCCAATACAAGAAGTCCAGGATCTGACATAGCTATTACGTTCTACGTAGTATCGTAAAACGTAGCTATGCGCCTGTCAATGAAAAAGGGAAGAGGAAGTACTAAATCCCGCTCGTCAGACTTGCAATCAGATCTTTGCTGAACGGCCATTGCCCGTTGACGCGCGCACCGCTGTCATCGAACGTCCCGCCGGCGAGCACCTTCACGAGCTCATCCCCCTGCGCCCGGGGATCTTCCGTCAGCGCCGTCTTCAGCTTGTCGGTCACAACCCGCAATTGGCTCGCGAGCACCTTCGCGTCGTCCTGCGACTGGCAGGTGGCCTCCATCTTCGCCGCCAGCGCATTGCCCGAAGGACTCACCGTCACCACCAGCCGGTCCGCGCTCTTCAGCGCCGAAAGCATCAGCGCCATCCCCGGCGGCATCACCGCGGACTCCCGCAGCATGCTCCCCGGCACCATCACCCAAACCGGTGCCGAAGGCAGGTCCGTCTTCACCGGTGCCCCCGCCTTCGTCAGCCGGTTTGCCGCCAAATCATCCGTACTCACCGCCAGCGCCCTCACATCCGGTTCGAGCGGAAGAAACGAAATCCGCCGCTCCGGCTGGCTGCCCTGCATCCGGCACAAGTCCTGATAGCAAGATCCACCCTGCGCCGCCGCGTAATCCCGCAGCTTGCTCCAGTTGAACCGTCCGCGCGCGATAAAGAAATTGCCGCTCTTCGAAAATGACGCCGTGACTTCGTCCAGATCCTTCCGGTAATCGAAGCCGGTGCCGTCGAGAAATTGCTTATAGTCCGCTTCAAGAGGAACGTTCGATGCGGTCAGCAGCCCCGCCTTCCGCATCCCCTCGAAGTCGATGTGCAGCGCTACGGCATCTTCCGCGGGAAAACGCCCCAGCACCTGATGGATATCTTCAAACTGGCGCGAATCGCGCCACTTCATCGCAGCCGCGCCGGCCAGCAGCACCACCGCGGCAGCAACAATTCCGAGCGTAATCTGCCGGCGCCCGATTTCCATGACGCCTTCAGGCTACACTGCCACCGGCATCGTCGCTTCGCGTTCCTGCCTCCAGAGCTGCATGTAGCCTTCGAGACTCTGCATCATCTGGTTAAACCCTTCGATCGTCAGCGACTGCGCTCCGTCGCTCACCGCCTTCTCCGGACACGGATGCACTTCCACAATCATGCCGTCCGCTCCGATCGCCACCGCGGCCTTCGCCAGCGCAGGTACCAGGCTGCGCTTTCCGGTTGCATGGCTCGGATCGACGATCACCGGCAGATGCGTCAGCTCATTCAGCACAGGCACCGCCGCGATGTCGCACGTGTTGCGCGTTGCCGTTTCGAACGTGCGGATGCCGCGCTCGCACAGCATCACTTGTGGATTGCCGTGCGCCACCACGTATTCGGCCGACATCAGCCATTCCTTGATCGTCGCGCTCAGCCCGCGCTTCAGCATCACCGGACGTCCGCATGTCCCCAGCGCCTTCAGCAGCGCGAAATTCTGCATGTTGCGCGCGCCGATCTGCATGATATCCGCATACTCGGCCACCAGCGCCACATCTTTATCGGACATGACTTCCGTGATGATCGCGAGTCCCGTCGCCGTGCGGGCCTTCGCCAGCAGTTTCAGGCCTTCGCCTTCCATCCCCTGAAAATCGTAAGGCGATGTGCGGGGCTTGAACGCGCCGCCGCGCAGGATGGTCGCGCCCGCGGCCGCCACAGCCTCGGCGGTCTCCATGATCTGCTTCTCGCTCTCCACCGAGCACGGTCCCGCCATCGTGACGAACCGGTCGCCGCCGATCTCCGCCTTGCCCGCGCGAATCACCGTCTTCTCCTTGCGGAACTCCTTGCTCACGAACTTGTAGGGCGCGCTGATCCGCACCGCGCGCTCCACGCCGGGCGTCGCTTCCAGTTGTTCGAGGCACGCTTCCACGTTGCCGCCCACTCCCACCACGCCGATCACCACGCGCTCATCGCCCTCAATCGAATGCACCCGGAACCCGAGCTCCTGAATGCGCTCACGGACGTGGTCGATCTCTGCTTTGCTGGCATGCGGCCGCATTGAAATAATCATCTTGTTTTAAAAACCATCCTCTGCCGAAAAATAAAAAACCCACTCACCGGGAGTGGGTTGGTTTGTTGAACCTGCTTGATCGAACCAACGCCACTTATGGAACAAAGCCCGGAGCCGGGCTCCAAAATCGATAGCCAAACCAGCTATGGCGCGTCCGATTCATGAAATTCCACTATACCACTCCGGCGCGTGCCTGCAAGTGCCGGAGGGCTGAAATTCCACGTGTTGGATAACCACCCTGGCGTGGTGTATATATGGTTGAGTCGAGTGAAAATTCACGTCCTGACTACCGGCGGAACAATCGAAAAGGTTTACTCCGAACAATCCGGTGCGGTGCATAATGTGGCCGCCCGTATTCATGAATACCTGTCTCGCCTTCGCCTCCCAGCCACCGAAATTGAAATCACACAGCTCATGAATAAGGACAGCCTGGAGATGACGGACAGGGACCGAGGGCGCATTCTCGAAGCCGTGACGGCGCGCGTTTCCAAATCTCCTGTCGTCATCACGCACGGCACCGATACCATGGTCACCACCGGCCGTCTCCTGAAATCGAAGCTGCCGCCCCTGCATTACCCCGTAATTCTCACAGGCTCCATGACGCCGCTCGGCTTCGAACAATCGGACGGTCTCCAGAACCTGACCGAAAGTCTCTTCGCCGCGCGCGTTCTCCAGCCGGGCGTCTGGATCGTACTCCACAACCAGGCGTTCGATGTCGATCACGTCCGCAAAGATCGCGAGCGCGCCTGCTTCGTCGCGGAGTAAGCTCCGGCTACTCCGGCCCCTGCACCTGCACGTCCGCTGAGATATTCCGCCAGTCGTCCGGCATATCGTAAGGAGCTTTATCCGTCTTGAGCGGCGCTGTCATTTCCTTCGATTCATTCGCACCGATCGACGGCAGATGGAACGTAAACGTGCCCACCGGATCCTCTTCCGACCGCTGCGTATTCGCATACAGCGTCACGTTGGCGGAAAGATCGGTCAATTCCGCCGCCGCGTGATTCACTACAAGGAACCGCACTTCCTGGCCGCTCTTCGCGGACATCAGCCGTACCCCCACCACCTCGATATATTTCGCCAGCGGATTCGTCGTCTGCGTTTTCGCGGCTGCATCCTTCGCTGCCGAAGAAGACGACGAACTGCGCGTATTCATCACGAAGTACGCGGCGGCAAACAGCGCCAGCACCCCGACAAACGCCAGCAGTCCCATCAGCCACGCGGGCCTGCGCGATTCCTCTTCCGGCTGCCACGCCGGAGGCGGATAATGAGCCGCCCCCTGCGGCGGCGCGAATTGCGGCGGAGGCGGATGCGGGGAAGGCGCCGGCGGCGGCTGATACGGATAAACCTGCGGAGCCGCTTGTGGCGGCGGTGGAGGTGGCGGCGGAGGCGGAGCGGCCTGCACCGGCGGAGCGGCCTGCACAGGCGGCGCCTGCGGAACCGGCTCGGCCGGTCGCCACGACCGCAGCGGTCCCGGCGGCTCAATAGCCGCTGTCGCCGCCGTTGGCGGACTCTGCTGCGGCGCAGCCTGCTGCGGCGTTGGCTGTAAAACCAGCGGCTCCGAGACCGTTTGAGCCGGCGCTATACCCTCCGGCGGAAAGCAGAACGGACACTCCGTCTTTGAAGGCGGAACCTCGTGGCCGCAGCGGGGACAAACCCAGCTAAACATATACCTCCACTCTATACGACCCGGCGGCCATAGTACGTTTCATAAAATGCAGGATTGACGCCTCCTCGCACAAAAAACACCGCCATCCTGCTCGTCACCTGCCCGGACCGTAAAGGCCTGGTCGCCGCCGTCGCGGGCATCCTTTACCAGCACGGCGCCAATATCATCCACGCCGACCAGCATCAGGACCACGAAGCGCGCCTCTTTTTTATGCGCGTCGAATGGTCGCTCGATAGCTTCCCGATCGATGACTTTCGGGAACAATTCGGCCATCTCGCCATCCGGCTCAAGATGGACTGGCATATCGAGCTTTCCTCCACCCCGACCCGCATGGCAATCTTCGTCTCGCAGTATCTGCACTGCTATGCCGACCTCCTCTATCGCCACCGGTCCGGCGAACTGGCCTGCGAAATCCCCCTCATTATCAGTAACCACCCCGGAGGCCGCCGTCTCGCCGATTTCTACGGCATTCCCTTTCACCACATTGAAATGCTGCCCGGCAATAAAGCCGAAACCGAGCGCCGCCAGCTCGCCCTGCTCGAAGAACACCGCATCGATCTTGTCGTTCTGGCGCGCTATATGCAAATTCTTTCCGGCGATTTTGTCTCTCATTACCCGAATCGCATCATCAACGTCCACCACTCGTTCCTGCCCGCCTTCACCGGCGCGAAACCTTATCACCGGGCTTTTGAACGCGGCGTGAAACTGATCGGCTCCACCAGCCACTATGTCACCGAAGTGCTGGACGACGGACCCATCATCGAGCAGGACGTGACCCGCATCTCGCATCGCGATCAGCTCGAAGATCTCATCGAAAAAGGGCGCGACCTCGAGCGCGTCGTCCTTTCGCGCGCCGTCCGCTGGCGTCTGGCGCACCGCATTCTCAGCTACGGATCCAAAACGGTAGTATTTGATTAATCGGGAAAGGCCATGATCTCACTTACACGCGAGCAGTACCTCGATTCGATCCAGAAACTCCGCGATCAGGGGGCATCTTTCAGCAATCGCCTCAGCTCTGCCCAGCTCGGTTGGCAGCCTGTGGGCGGCGCGCGCTGGAGTATACTCGAAATCCTCGATCATCTCGCTGTTTTTAACGGCGGATTCCTTAACGAGCTCGGAAATGCCGCGGCGAATGCGCCGGCGGGCGGCCGTGCAGGGGAGATCCGCGCCGGCGGTTTCGTCTCGGAGAAATTTATCGGCTTTTCCGAGCCGCCGCCCAAAGCGAAGGTGAAGGCGACCGCGAACCTCGCCCCGCGTCCCACGCTCAACCCGGAAAAAATCGGGCCGGAATTCCTCGCCAGTATGGACCGCGTCGCGAACTTTGTCCGATCCACATCGGGAAAAGATCTGAACGCCGTGCGTTTTAAAAATCCGTTTATTCCGCTGCTGCGCTTCACCGCCGCGAGCGGATTGCTGATCATCGGTTCCCACACGCGCCGCCATATGTATCAGGCCGAGCAGATCCTGAAGGAACCAGACTTCCCGAAAAGTTAGCGGTGAGGCGGGCCGCCGGGCTTCTGCTCGGCGCGTCCTCTCAGAGACGCCGCTGCCGCGAACGCCCGCTCTTTCACTGCCGGCGCGATCAGCGTCCTCACGTGGCACGCCTCCATCGAAGCCGGCCAGTAATCGGTCGCGCCCGCCTCAATCGCATTCAGCCAGCTTTCCGTATCGAGTGTCCGGGTAATCACCACCAGACAAAGATTCGCGTCGAGTGCCCGCAGCCGCCGCAACACCGGCAGATAGCTCTCCGCCACGCCTCCGATAAAAACGGCCGAAGACCCCCGGACTACCCCGATCGGCGCACTTTCCCTTTCCACAAGCACTTCGTGCCCATCCGCCGTCAGCAGCGGACCTAATTGCGCAGAACTACGCGGGTCGAGTCTGAGAAAAATTACCCGGGCCATTTCCTCACTGAACGTCTTGACATACTAGCGGAGTTTGTTGCATCGCGGGAATAAAATAGGTCGCATGAGTGTGTGCGAACCGAAACGTTACGTTCGGCTGGCTCTGTGGCTTGTTTTCGTTTCGGCCTTGCTCGCCGCCTCAATCTGCGCTCCGCTCCCCGCCCAGATGGATATGTCGACTCACGGTATGTCCCTCGTCAACCAGGTCGATCCCGCCGAACTTCCCCCACCGCAAAAGATGACCGGCATCGGCAACGCGCATCTGCCGATCAGCTCCCAAAAACCTGAGGCGCAAATGTGGTTCGATCAGGGCCTCAATCTCATCCACGATTACTGGGACTACGAATCGGCCCGCGCCTTCGAGCAAAGCATTCGCGTCGATCCCGGATGCGCGATCTGTTACTGGGGTCTTTACGAGGCTACATCGTTTTATCACGGCAACGAGGGCGGCTATGCACAGGCAGCCTTCGCGCGGGCGGAAGCATTGAAAGACCACGCGAATGACCGCGAGCGCCGTTACATCGAAGCAACCGCCGTGGCGGATACCGATCGCAAAAGAGCCGCCGATCTTTGGCGCGCCATCGTGAAGGATTACCCCGATGACCTCGAGGCGCGCCTCTTTCTTGCCGATTTCGCGAGTAACCGCCTCGAGATTCTCGAATCGATTCTCAAAGACGATCCCAATAACTCCGCCGCAAATCACCAGTACATCCACTCGCTCGAAGCCAGCCCAACTCCCGAACGCGCCCTCCACAGCGCCGAAATCCTCGGATCGCTCGCCCCGAATTCCGGTCACATGGTTCACATGCCCGGACACATTTATTTCCGGCTCGGCGAATACGCGAAAGCCGGGCAGGCCTTCGCCGCCTCCACCGCGGTCGACGAAAAATATATGGCTGAACAGCACGTCGACCCGGAGAACGACTGGAACTATGTCCATAACCTGATGTATGCGATCGCGAATCTCATGGAAGAAGGGAAGCTGAAGCAGGCGACCGAGCTTTCTACGAAGATCACCAGAGCGCACGGCAAGCTTCAGTCGTCGATCTATCAGGCAGTGAGCCGCGATTCGATTTCGCGCCTGAACCCGCAACTGCCGGTTGCGTTGCGCGAGGGCGATTGGGCGCGGATGAAATCGTTGCTCGCCGCAATACCCGCGCCGGCAGACCTCCCGAACCTCGTTTTTCTCTCCGGCGAGCTGAATCTGTTCGCGGACGGAATGCTGGCCGCGGCAAACCACGATCCTGCGAAAGCCGAAGCCGCCTGGCAGAAGCTCGATGCCAATTTGCAGGATGAGAAGAAAACTCCGCATCCCACCCCCACCGTTCCCGCCCGCCAGCTACAGGTCATGCCGGACGCGTTTCTCTCGGCGATCACTGGCATGCTGAACGTGATGTCGCTCGAACTCCACGCCTCGGTGCTGGTGGCGCAGAACGAGCTCGCGGACGCGCATGGGATGTTCGCGCAGGCAGAGGCTGCGGAGAAAGCCCTTGGCTATCGCGAACCACCCAACTATATCCGGCCGGTCGCCGAAACCGAAGGCGCCGCCATGCTCGCCGTCGGTGACTGGACCGACGCCCGCGCCGCCTGGGAGCGAGCCCTCACCATTCGCCCGCACTCCGGCTTCGCGCTTTACGGCGTCGCTCTGAGCGACGAGAAAGCGGGGAAGACCGAAGCCGCCGCGAAAGATTATCAGGAATTCCTCGCCGCCTGGAAAGACGCCGACCCGGACCTGCCCCAAATCCAGCACGCCAAATCCGTCCGCTGAACCCCGGACCACGTGGGGCAGCGCTTCGGCACGGCTCAAACTCTCGAAAAAATTTCTCCAGCCCCGATAAGCTCCCCGAACCGATGAGAAAGAATGTTGCAATCGCCGGTGGCGCAGCCATCACCGCCTTCCTGACCTACGGCTTTGTCGATTCCGGAACGCACCTCGCCGGACCTCTCTCGCCTTTCACTTACCAGGGAGCATTCCGGTGCTTGATTCTCTCCATCTGGTGCCTGGCTCCCTCTACCGGCGTGGAGGAATTCGGGCGCTTCATAGCCCATTTCGTCTGGTTCATCTGCCCACTCGCTGGCTTTGCCTTTTACACATTTTCCCGTCGGCAGAAGCTCGGCGCTGATATATGGAAACCGCTCGCAATCGCGGCCGCGACCGCCCTTCTTTCACTCGGCCCAGCCGAACCGCTGCCACAAGCCCTGAGAGCCGTGGCAGTATTCACCCTGATGCTCATCCCCTCTTTTTCTTTTGCCCGCCATAGAGCGGAATGACAACGAGCGCGCCTGCAATCGGAGAATAGACCAAACGGTCTGCCTCGCCCTCGCCGATGGGCCGGAGAAATACGCCGAAAGTGTGCACGGCGAATCCCGTAAGACTCATCACGTACAACACAAATTCTCAAATTTACCTCTCTTGCTGATCGGCCGCGTAACCGATTCGCTTACAGGCGTGCCGCCGGATGCGTGACAAATCGCCGGAGGAGACCGTCTCCTGATCCTGCTCGCTGCCGCCGGTACTGCAACAGTCCCAGCACGCCCAGTCCGCTGAGGAGCAGCAGCCCCACGTTGGGCTCCGGCGCCGATGAGGATTCGGAAAGTACAGCGCTGCCGGTTTCGAAGTATCCAACTCCAACAGAATCGCCGTACTGATCGGGCAGGCTCTCACCGAGGAAAAGCTGCGCCACCGGGGCTACCGGCAGTGGATTGCCCAGGTCATCTGTCGGATAAAAATTCAGATAAATGCCCTGGCCGGGGGCTATGGGGAGGCCGGCCGTTCCTAAGGAGCCAACCTGTGCGACAGCGTTCAGCGGCACGATTGTGGAAAAGGTGGTGGAGGCGTTGTACACCGATCCCGGTGAGAAAATCTCCACGCAGGCGGCGCACGACAAACCGTCCACCTCTGTCCACTGGCTATTTCCGGTCGTAACGCCTCCCAGACCGATGCTTCCCGCGGTGGGCAGCAGGTCCAGTGCGGTGTCGCTGGTGGGCGAGACGCCGTAGCTGGCAAGATCGATCCCGGGATCGAGCGTATGGAACCAGGGGATCGGGCTCGCGATCACATAAAGATCCTCCAGAGCGCCCGCTTCAATCTCATAAAACCCGGGGTTGTCCGGATCGGCAAGAAAGCTGTTCGCCGCCACGATCAGCTCGATCCCGTCGGTGTCATCCCATGCCGCCACGTGCTGAAAATCGACGCCATTGAGCATGATGTCGCCGAATGCATGCGGCGTCGCCACTCCGGCGAACACCGCCACTGCGAAAAACGCGCGCAAACAGAACCGATTTATCAAGAAAAGTGCTCCCGGTATCGATGAATCACGGGTCTGATTTTACAACGATAGCTCCGCAAAGCCTTATTCCAGGGCGTGTAAATGTACCGGTACCCCAACTTTCCCGGGTTGGCGGGAACTGCGGTCGCACGGCTTGTCGTCTCTGAATGGTTGGGGGATCAGCAAGAGAGACAAATTGCCTTTTATTATTGATCCGTTCTGGAAGCATGCATCAGGGTCTTCGATCTTTGGCCGCCCAATCTCCGCAACGAAGGAGTCAATCGGGGCGGCGCGGAAGCGGAACTGCGGTTGAGAAAGGAGATGTGATGAGCACTCTGACGATTCGGATTCCGGAAGGCAAGCACACGCGACTGCGCAACCTTGCGAAAGCACGGGGCGTAAGCGTAAACAGGCTGATTGATGAGTTGGTGACTGTGGCTCTGACCAAATACGACAGCGAGATCCGCTTTCAGGCTATGGCTGCGCGTGGATCAAAGAAGACCGGGATGGCGCTTCTCTCAAAGCTGGATTGGGCTTATCAGAAAAACTGAAGGTTGGGTTTGGTTGCGGAGGACCGTAAGGCCCCGAACGCTCCGGCCGCCGCCTTCGAATTGCCGTCCAATCTACTGACCGAAAGCGATCAATTGCGGAGGAGGCAGATGACATCATCTCCGCCTGTTCTCGCGAATGCACGGTCGAATGTGACGATGCGCCCCCCATTGCGGCGGCCCATACCGAGCAGGTAATGATCGGTGACCTGCTTTCCCGTGGCTGCCGCCCGCACTTCGGGCAGCACGGCGGGCGATACCGCGTCCGGCCACCACTCGTGACCTCGAATCGAAACGGTCAGGATGAGCAGGCGATCAGCCGTTACTTCCGGTTGCCAGCCGCCACCGGGCAATTGTGCACAGACCCGAATCACTCCCAACTCTGTTACCGTGCAGGTAGCCCATCCTTCGATTGCGGCGTTTTTCGAAAACTAATCCACGGCCAGGGAGTGATGCTGGTGCTCAGGGACGAATAACGCTACCAATACATTCACATCGAGGAGATTGGCCAAGTCGCGCCTTATGCCTCAAGCCGGTTCACGTCCTGAACCGTGACGATCGGAGCGCCGGGGCGGGACCGAAATACCGGGACCCCCCTATCGAAGCGGACATCAGCCTCTGCAATTCGTCGAAGCAAAGCTTCCACGAAATCATCCACTTTCTGGCCGGCTTGGCTTGCCAGATCCTCGAGCCGGGCCTTCAGTGTTGCATCGAGCATAATCGTCGCCGTCGGCATGTGTGACGATCTCTGAATTCATCGTCGCACAGAACTGGCCGGAACGGATCAGGAGGAAGGAATTACAGATACCAGATAACCTGGTTGCGGGGGAAGGCTTTGAACCCTCGACCTCCGGGTTACTAGACGGCCGTGGGTGGTCCAGGTACCCGCGAACCGAAGTATTCCTGCTTCGCTTAGCCGACTGCCCAGTTTCCCAGTTCATCAAAATAGCTAAATAAAATCAATAACTTAACCAACAACCCCTTGCCGTAGTGCGTTATAATAAGCCATGGATCAGCGGGCCACCCACCCTCTTGGCAGGGCGGCCAATGGCTTCGTTTTTTCGAATCCCTTTCCCGCCCCATACGTCCCACAATTGGGTTCGTTTTTTCGAATCGCTTCCGAACCGGTTTCGCGCCGGTCTGCACGTTTGAAACCCCTTGATCGTCAAACCTTTGTGACCCGTCTGGCCGCCAGAATTGTCCCTATCCTCACGCTTGCGGCGCTCCTCGCGCCTGCCGCCGCGCCGAGCCTCGACGACACCCTCAAAGCCATCGAAAATCGCTACAATCATGCTGACTCTCTAAAGCTTGACTTTTCCGAGCTTTACACCGCATCCCATCATCCAGTACAGCAGGAGTCCGGTATCCTTTACCTCCGCAAGCCCGGCCGCATGCGCTGGGAATACGCGAACCCCGCCGGAAAAATCTTTCTCGCCGACGGCAAATACACCTGGCTCTACACGCCTGAAAATCATCAGGCCGAGAAGATCCCCCTCAAAATGTCGGACGATATGCGGGCTCCCCTGGCTTTCCTCCTCGGTAAGCTCGATTTCCACCGCGAATTCAAGTCTTTCGAAACCCGCAAAGACGCGAACGGGGCCCAGTGGATCGTTGCTCTCCCCAAAAAGGACAACCTGCCCTATACCGAGGTCGAATTCCTCGCCACGCCGGATGGTCAGATCCAACGCATCCGCGTCACCGATCCCGATCAGTCGAAGATCGAGTATGCCTTCTCGAACGAACAACTGAACGCGCCGGTCGCCCCGAAACTCTTCGTCTTCACGCCGCCGGCCGGCACCCAGATCGTGGAGGCCCAGCCTTAGCCATGGCCGACTTCCAGCTCCAATACGCTGACGCCAGCGGCCGCGTCCATAATCAGGTGGTTCAGGGCACGTCCGACCATGAAGTCCGGGAGCGCTACTCGCGCCAGGGCTATCTCGTCTATAACGTTCAGGCAAAAGAGGGCTTCGTCTCGAACCTTCGCCTTCCCGGCACGGGCAAACGCCTCAATCTTGAAAAATTTCTTATCTTTAATCAGCAGTTCGTCACACTCATCCGTGCCGGGCTCCCCATCCTGAAGTCGCTCGACCTGCTCGCCGAGCGCCTCACCGACCCCAAACTCCGTCCCTACATCAACGGCGTTCGTGAAGACGTCCGCAAGGGCGCCCTGCTCTCGGACGCGTTCCGCACTCAGGAGATCTTCCCCAAAATCTACGTCACCTCCGTGATGGCCGGCGAAAAATCGGGCAGTCTGGTCGAAGTCCTCGAGCGCTACGTCAACTATCAGAAACTCGCTCTCGGCGTCCGCAAAAAAATCATCGTTTCGCTGATCTATCCGTGCGCCCTGATCGTGCTCGTGATCTTTCTGATGGTCTTCCTCGTCACCTACGTCGTTCCCAGCTTCGCGTCACTCTACGCGAGCATGGGCGCGCAGTTGCCGTCGATGACCGTCTTCCTGATTTCGGTCGGCACCACTGCCCGTACCTACGTCATCGCCTGGGCTGTCGGCCTCGCCATTCTCGGCCTGATGTTCTATGTCTGGTCGCGAGGCGAATCCGCGCGGGAAAAAATCGACCGCGTCCGCATCAAAATTCCCGTCCTTGGTGATATCTGGATCAAATACCAGGTCGCCCAGTTCTCCCGCGTGCTCAGCACTCTGCTCACCGGCGGCATTCCGCTCGTTCAGGGTCTCGAAACTTCAGCCGATTCACTCGGTACACCGCTGCTGAGCAAAACCATCGCGAAAGCCGGCCGCACTGTGCGCGAAGGTCAGGCGCTCTCCTCTTCGCTCGCTGGCACCGGTATCTTCCCCCCGCTTTCGGTCGACATGATTGAAGTCGGCGAATCCACCGGCGCGCTGCCCGCCATGCTCTCGAGCGTGGCCGAATTCTACGAAACCGATGTTAATACGAAAATGACCGCCGTGCTCTCGCTCATCGAACCGGCAATCATGATCTTCATGGGGATCTTTGTGGCGTTCGTTCTGATCGCCCTCTATCTCCCCATCTTCTCGCTGGCGGATACCATCCGGTAAGCACCCATGACACCGAAGACTCCCATTCCTGTCCTCGACGCCGCGCAGAGCGCGATGGGCGAAATCGCGTCCGCTCAGGCGACCGCCGCGCGGTACCGATGCGAATACGTCGACCTGCGCGATGGCGCCATCGACGTCGAACTCTTCCGCTCCATTCCAGTGGATCTGATGTTCCGCTACAACTTTGTGCCGCTCAAAGCACAGAACGGAACGCTGGAAATCGCGCTGGCAGATCCGCGCAATCTCAACACGATCGATGAGCTCAGCCTGCTCCTGCACCGCAAGCTCAGGATCCGCGTCGCCACCCCTTCGCAGATCGCCGATCTTCTCAAGAAGACCGAGCAATCGCAGCGCGTTCTTGATGAAGTCACCGAAGGCTTCGCGCTCGATGTAGTCGGCGAAGAAGACAACCCCGAAGAAACTCTTTCCATTGACCGGCTTTCGTCAGGCGACAGCAACATCGCGCCTGTCATCAAGCTGGTCGATACGACAATCTTCAATGCTCTCGAACGGCGCGCCAGCGATATTCACATCGAATCGCGCGATCAGGAAGTCGTCATCAAATACCGGATTGACGGCGTCCTGCATTACGCCATGCCGCCTATCGCCAAGGACTGGCATTCCACCATCCTTTCGCGCATCAAGGTCATGAGCGAGCTCGATATCGCCGAGCGCCGCGTTCCGCAGGACGGCCGCTTCCGCGTCCGTTACAAAACCCGCCTCATCGACTTCCGCGTCTCCATCATGCCGACGATCTACGGCGAAGACGCCGTGCTCCGCGTGCTCGATAAGGAATCCATGAGCGAGAAGTTCGCGCGCCTCACGCTCGATGTCGTCGGCTTCAGCCCCAATGATCTCGTGAAGTTCCGCCGCTATATTTCCGAACCCTACGGCATGGTGCTCGTCACCGGACCCACCGGCTCCGGCAAAACGACCACACTCTACGCGGCGCTCAGTGAAATCAAAAACGACGAAGACAAGATCATCACCATCGAAGATCCCGTCGAATACCAGCTGAAGGGCATCACGCAGATTCCGGTCAACGAGAAAAAAGGTCTGACCTTCGCCCGCGGCCTTCGTTCCATCCTGCGTCACGATCCCGACAAGATCATGGTCGGGGAAATCCGCGATCAGGAAACCGCGCAGATCGCCATCAACTCCGCGCTCACCGGCCACCTGGTGTTCACCACCGTCCATGCCAACAACGTGGTCGATGTACTCGGCCGCTTCCAGAATATCGGCGTCGAAGCTTATAACTTCGTCTCCGCTTTGAACTGCATTCTGGCGCAGCGTCTGGTTCGCCTCAACTGCGAACACTGCAAGCGCCCCGTGCGCTACCCCGATTCCGTGCTGCTCGAAAGCGGCCTCAATCCGGAAGAATGGCGCGATATCGATTTCATGGAAGGCCCCGGCTGCTTCGAATGCGGCGGCACGGGATTCCGCGGCCGTACCGCCATCCATGAGCTGCTCGATCTGAGCGACCGTATCCGCGAATTGATTCTGGACCGCCGCCCGTCATCCGAGATCCGCCGGGCGGCCCGCGAGGAAGGTATGACGTTTCTCCGCGAATCCGCTGTGGAGAAAGCGCGTATGGGCGTTACGACCCTGCGCGAAATCAACAAGGTGACTTTTATCGAATGAGTTTTCTCGATACCATCCAGTCTTTCCTCAAAGACCCGCCGCCGGAGTTCGCCTTCGAAATCTCCGCGGCGGGAATCGCCATGTCGCGCACGCGTCCGCCGGCCGTCGCGCAGCGCATGCCGCTGCCGGAAGGAGTTGTAGTGCCTTCGCCGGTGAAAGAGAACGTCACCGATCCGGCCGTGTTTGCGGATGCGGTCCGTAAGCTGGTGCCGAATCCGTCCGGCCATCCCCTGGTGACTTTGATCCTGCCGGATAACGCCATGCGGCTTTCCGTGCTCGATTTCGATAACTTGCCGGAAAAGGAAGAGGAGCGCACCGCGCTGATTCGCTTTCGGCTGAAAAAAACGGTGCCGTTCGATGTGGAGACAGCTTCCGTCGCCTGGTTCGCGCAGCCCGGCAACAAAGTCATCGCGGCGCTCGCCCCCGCCGGAACCATCGCCCAGTATGAAGCTCCATTTCGGGCTGCGAAGCTCCGGCCTGGCGTCGTGATGCCCGCCGCGCTCGCCATGCTGGAACTGCTGCCGCTCAGCGGATCGTTCCTCGTCGCGCATTTGCATTCGGGCGCGCTCTCTGTCCTCGTAGTGAGTAACGGCATTCTGACGCTGGTGCGCTCTCTGGAACTCGCCTCTCACTCCGATTCGGCGGTCGACTTCCTCGATGAAATCGTCGCCGGCCTCTACGCCACCCGCATTTATATGGAAGATCAGGGCGACATGAAACCCGACCGCCTCTATCTTGCCGGATTCGGCGACGATACGTCGCGCGCGGCGCAGCGCCTGGGTGCCGAACTCGATCTCCCGGTTGAGTTCGTACAGCAGGCTGACCCAGGCCTCGCCGGCTATCTTTACTCGCTTCACCCGGGTTCCACTGCAAGGACGGCCGCTGCGGCATGAGAATCCCCATCAATCTCGCTACCGAACCGATGCGCCGGGACCGGCCCATCATCGTGGCCTCCGCCGCGGTGGGCCTGCTCCTCTGCATCACGCTGGCCGCGCTCGTGGGGCTTCTGCTCACCGACCGCCGCGCCATGGCCGATTCGCGCCGCGCCATCGACCAGGTGCAGCGCCAGCTCAACAAAACCAATGCCGCGCAGGCGCAGCTCGATGCAAAGATGCGGCTGCCCGCGAATTCGAGCGTCCTCTACCGCAGCGAGCTCTTCAATACACTGATCAAACGGAAGGCGGTTAGCTGGACGCGTATCTTCTCCGACCTCCAGACTGTTCTGCCTTACGACGTTCGGGTCGTGTCCATCCGGCCCACTCTCAACGGCCGCGGCGAGTTATCGCTGGATATGGTAGTCGCGGCGCAGACGCCGGAGCCGGTGATCGGCTTTATCTCGAAGCTGGAGCTTTCGAGTCTTTTCGGCGATGTGACTCAGTCGTCCCAGACGCCTCCCACTCAAACGGACCCGCTCTACCGTTTCCATCTCACGGTGATGTATGACCAGAAGCTTTAATTTCAACTTCCGTGAGCCGCAGGTGCTGGTCCGCGCAGCGCTCGGCGTGCTGCTCGCGGCCAACCTGGTAGTGGCGGCGTTCGCATTCCATCTCGTCGGCGATTCACCCGCTGAGCTCGATGCGCAGCTCGCTACTCTGCGTTCCGCTTTCCGCTCCGCGCAGCAGCACCTGAAGCAGAGCACTTCACTGGTCCGCAATATGGATGTCGGGCGTGAGCAGGGTGACAAATTCGAAGTCTCGTATATGACGCCGCGCCGCCACACCTTCGGTCCGCTCGATGACGAGCTGAACCGTCTTGCCCAGCAGTCGGGCATGAAGGTCGGCACCATCAATTATTCGGTGGTCGATCCCATCGAAGGGAGTGGTGACCTCTCCATGCTCACCATCACGGCTGGTTTTGAAGGCGGCTATCCCCAGTTGATGAAGCTCGTGAATGCGCTCGACCGTTCCCCGCGCTTTCTTCTCATCGATCAGTTGCAGGTGGCGCCGCAGCCCAAAGGCGACATTCTCGACGCGGTTTTCCGCATCAATACATTCATTCGCGAAGAACCGGAGGCGGCGCAATGAACGTCGGCGCTGAACCCAAAAAAGTCGCGATTCTCGCCGCCATCGTCGTCTCGGGAGTTGCGTATTACTTCTACAACTCGTCGAACGATGTCACCATCACGGTGCCCACTACCCCCACGGCTGTGACGCAGGCGGCCGGGCCTCGCGCCGCGTCGGGCCGCACTACGCGGGCAGCTCTTCCGCTCAACACGGAATTCCGCCCCCGCGTCATGGGCTCCAGACCGGATGATAAGGTCGATCCCGCTTCGATTAATCCTGAGCTGCGGCTCGATCTGCTCGCCAAAGTCCAGACGATCGAACCGGGGGAGGCCGGCCGGAATCTCTTCCAGTTCGGCGAACCGCCGGCGCCGCCAAAACCGCTCGCGCCCGTTCCCACCAACGTGCCGAAAATCGCGGTGAATCAGCCGTCGGGCCCGCCGCCTTCGGCAGTCACGCACCCGGTCCCGGCAGGACCGCCGCAGCCTCCGCCAATCGATCTCAAGTATTACGGCTATGTCGTTAATAAAGCCGATGGTCATAAAGAAGCCTTCCTGCTCGACGGCGATAACATCCTGATGGTCTCCGAAAATCAGACCGTCAAGCAGCGTTACCGCATTGTGAAGATTGCGCTCAGGACAATCGAGATCGAAGATATGCAGGGGAATCATACCCAGACACTTTCTCTGCCGCCGGACGCTCCAGGCTGACACGCGCGATGAAACGCAAACGCAATCCCGAGTCCGGCTACGCGATGTTGATGATCTTCGCGATGGCGGCTATTCTCGCCATTACGCTCTACACGGAAGTGCCGCGCGTTGCCTTCGAAGCCCAGCGCGATAAAGAGCAGTTGCTGATCGACCGTGGCGAGGAATACCAGCGGGCCGTCACGCTCTTCGTGCACAAGTTCAATCGCTTCCCCGCCTCGATGGAGGAGCTCGAAAACACCAACAACCAGCGCTTTCTCCGCCGGCGCTTCGTCGATCCGATGACCGGCAAAGCCGACTGGCGTCTGGTCCATGCAGGGCCCGGCGGCGTCCTCACGGATTCCGTCGATAACAAGCCGAAAACCGACGACAAGGGTCAGGGCACGCAGCAGAATTTCATCACCGATCTTGGTGTTACCGCGAGCAGCTTCAATCAGGCGGATTTGAGCGCGGGCACGAATATAGCTACGCGCAGGCGCCCAAGCGATTCCGGTACTGGCGCCGGTGGCGCCGGCGACGATTCCGGCAATCAGCAGCCCTCGAATACGGGAATTCCTGGCTACAACGGCCCGGTGATGGTGCTTCCCGATGGCCGCATCGTTCCCGCGAATTCGACGGGTACCTACACTCCGCCCACCGGCGCAGCCGGCGCATCGGGACGCATAACGCCGATGCCTGGCATGGGCCTCACTCCTGGAGGCACGCCCCCGACCGGCATCACGCCCGGCGGTCTTCCGCCCGGCGCTCCCGGCGCCGTCCCAGGGCAGATCAATAACGGGCTTCAGCCGATGATGCCCGGCGGTGTTGCCGTGCAGCAGGGAATGCCGCAGGGCTCCGCCGCGCCAGGTGGGCCTCCGGGCACCGCCGCTGCGCTGATCAATCAGATTCTCACGTCGCCTCGCGGCGGTGGCCCAGGCGCGCCCGCTGGCGCCGGGCCGGTTGGTAGCGGGGTTGCGTTCACTCCTCCGGCAGCGGGCCAAACCACTACAACCTCGGGGCTCCAGTCCTCTGCACAGCAGCAGCAACAGAACGTCATCGGAGCCGGTATCGCAGGCGTCGCCAGTAAGAACAAAGGCGAAGGAATCAAGACCGTCAATGACCACACGAAGTACAACGAGTGGGAGTTCGTCTACGACGTGACGAAGGACCCCGCCCGCGTGGGGGCCGGTATGGCCGGCGCCGCGGGTGCGAGCGGCGCACAGGGAGGCGCCACTCCGCAGGGCGTCACTCCGACGATGGGTGCTCAGCCGGGTGCGATGACACCGGGGACGAGTTCGGGGATTGGCCGTGGCGGTTCGGGTCAGTAGCCGCCGCATAAAAGCTCAGCGCATTATCCCCCTGTTTCACGACTCTGGTCCTTTCGAGCGAGTCGAATTTTTCCGGAAGCTCATAACGAACCGAATGCTGTGCGATCGTGAGCGCGGGCGGATTCGCCGCCAGCACTTCCATCGCAGCCGCATACTCCGATTCGAGCGGATAGGGCGGATCCAGGAACACGATGTCCGCTTTGATCGAGGCGAGATGCAATGCCGCCGGTCCCTTGATCAGACGCCCTTCGCCGCGAATTCCGAGCGACTTCAGGTTTGCCTGAATCGTCTCGACCGCCTGCCGGTTGCGCTCGATGAATACCGCCTGCTTCGCGCCGCGGCTGATCGCTTCAATCCCGACCGCTCCTGTTCCTGCATAGGCATCCACAAACACGCTGCCTTTGATACGCGGCGCCAGAATGTTGAAGAGCGTCTCGCGCAGCCGGTCGGGTGTGGGCCGCACGTCGGCGCCCGGCAAAGATTGCAATCGGCGCGATCGGAATTCGCCCGCAATAATCCGCATGAAATCCTATCCTACCTGCACCAGGCCGTAGCGCCGCTGCCAGTGGCCTTTGATGTATTCGACGGCCTTCGCGAGCGCGTCCGGCGAAGGAGGCTCTTCCACGAATGCCCGCGCTTCATGCTTCGCCGCGGCCAGAATATCGGGGTCGCGCAGGATGTTCGCAATCCGCAGCGACGGCAGCCCGGATTGCTTCGTGCCGAAAAATTCGCCCGGTCCGCGCAGCTTCAGATCCATTTCGGCGATCTTGAATCCGTCGGTCGAATCCACCATCGTGCGGATGCGCTCCTTGCCGGTGTCGTTGAGCTTCGACGTGATCAGCAGGCAATAGCTCTGCGCCCCGCCGCGACCGACGCGCCCGCGAAGCTGATGCAACTGGGAAAGCCCGAACCGCTCTGCCTGTTCGATGATCATCACGGTCGCGTTCGGCACGTCCACGCCGACTTCGATTACTGTCGTCGAAACCAGAATTTTCGTTCGCGCGGATTTGAATGCGTCCATCGCAGCTTCCTTTTCGGCGGCGGGCAGGCGGCCGTGCAGCAGCCCGACCGGAATATCAGGAAAGACTTCGCTCGAAAGGTGCTCGTACATCTGCTGCGCGGCTTTCATCGCCTGGGTTTCCGATTCTTCGATCACCGGATACACCACATACGCCTGTCGCCCGCTGTCGATCTCGCGCCGCATCTCGCTGTAGGCGATCTCGGTCTGGTGCTCGGTGTAGTGCTTCGTCACGATGCGCTGCCGCCCCGGTGGAAGCTCATCGATCACCGAGATATCGAGATCGCCGTAAATTGTCATCGCGAGCGTTCGGGGAATCGGGGTGGCCGTCATCACCAGCACGTCCGGCGTCACGCCTTTGCGGGCCAGCTCGTAGCGCTGCATCACGCCGAACCGGTGTTGTTCGTCGATGATGACCAGCCCCAGTTTGGCGAACTCCACATCCTTTTCGATCAGCGCGTGCGTGCCGATCGCGACCGGGATCATGCCCGCCCGCAGCATGTCCTTCAGCTTTTGCTTCTCGCGGGCCGTCATCGATCCCGTAAGCATGGCGACCACGTACCCCAGCTTTTGGAACAAGGGTTTCAGCGAGTAGTAGTGCTGCTGCGCCAGAATTTCGGTGGGCGCGAGGATCGCCACCTGATAGCCGTTCTCCACGGCGATGACAGTCGCCTCCGCCGCCACGATCGTCTTACCGCTGCCGACATCGCCCTGCATCAGGCGGTTCATCGGGCTCGGGTGCGACATATCCTGCGCGATCTCTTTGAGGACGCGCTTCTGCGCGCCCGTAGGCTTGAACGGCAGCAGCTTGATGATCTGCTCGCGGACGCGATCCGTCAATTCAAACCCAATGCCGGGCATCGTGCGCGCGCGGCGGCGCTTCAGCTCGAGCCCGCATTCGAGCCAGAAGAACTCTTCGAAGATCAGCCGGAATTGCGCAGGAGAACGGAAGGCGTTCAGCAGCCGGATCGGCGTGCCGGGGGGAGGGAAGTGCGCGTCGCGGACGGCCTGCGTGCGGCCCGGAAATTTGAGCCGCGCCGCGATGTGCGAGGGCAGATGATCTTCGAGATCGGGCATTTCCTCCAGCACCCGATGGATAATCGTGCGGAGCTGGCGCGTGTTGACTTTTCCGGCGGCCTCATAGACAGGCACGATGCGGCCGGTGTGCAGCGCGGAATCGCCGTCGTCCTCTTCGCCAGAAAGGATCTCATGCTCCGGATGCATCATCTGGAGCTCGCCGCGGTAGTTATCGAACTCGATCTTGCCGAACAGCGCGACGCGCGTGCCCTCCGTCAGGCGGTCGGCAATATAACGGCCGTGAAACCACTTGCCGCGAAGCGTCGACCCCGAGGAATCGGTGAAGACGACTTCGAGAATGTCCAGTTTGCGGCCGCGCAACGCCGAGAGCTTCGACGATTTCACTTCCGCAATCACTGTCGCCTGCTCGCCCGGCGCGAGTTGCCCGATCGGTTTGAGATTGCTGCGGTCTTCGTAGCGGAAAGGGAAGTAATGCAGCAGGTCTTCGACGGTTTCAAGACCGCGCGTCTGCAGCATGGCGGCGCGAGCCGGACCGACGCCTTTCAGATATGTCAGAGGTGCGTCGAGCGCGAGGGCCAACCTTGAGTTTACTTGCCGGGCGCGCCGGATGCGCCTCGGCCGCCGCGTGCGCCGGAAGCACCGAAGGCTCCGCGGCCCGGACGTCCACCGGCCCGGCCATTCACCGGAGGCAGGGGCTTCTCGGTGGCCGTGGCAATCAGGGCCGCCATTAACGCGGCCTTCTTCGGCGTCACGATGCCGAGCGACTTCACGGCGCCTGAGCCGGGCGTGAACTTCATCGCGCCATCATCGGCAACGGCGATGGAGCCCGCGGATTCTTCAAAGAATCCCGAATCCGGATGCACTGCAAAATGCGCCGCCGCGACATCATAGAGCGGCGCATCGAACGGCATCGGCTTGTAGGATTTGTAAGCGTCCACGACCGGATGGGCCGGGTTCCAAGCGAAGTCCTTGTCCAGATCGGAGCCTGGAAAGCGAAGCGCGTCGCCTGTTTCCTTTGGAAGAAAGAATACCGGCGAGGGCCATTCCGCAATCACCTTGCGGAGCGCGGCCGCATCGTTGTAGGTTGTTCCCGCGTCCACGATAACGAGCCGCTTCACGCGGTCTTTGTACAGATCCTTCGTGCCGAGCAGATCGAGAGAGCGCGCCAGATATGTCGCCGGGCCGCTGAGGATCACGGCGGACTCCGCGTTGAAGATGACGCCGTTCCGCAGCACTGCCGCGGGCGCCGACGTGTCGGTCGCCTTCTGGATCGTGCGCGCGTACATCGGCTCGCCCTTTTCGTTCTTCCGATCGACCGCGGTCTTCACCATTGCCGAATCGGAGACGCCCTGTTCGATCGCCAGCCCGACGGCCAGCGCCTGATTTCCATTGCGCGGCGGACCGAACATGTACACATGGCTGACGATGTCGCAGAAGATTGCTGCGTTCAGTCCGGCGCCGACCACGCACACAGATCCCATGTGCGATTCGCGCTTGTCCTCCATGAGATACATGGCGGCCAGCGCGAGCGCCGCGTCGGGGCGCGACATCGGCGTATTGTAGACAATACCGATCGGAGTTTCGGCCATCGGGGAGGAGCCGGTTACGAATTCAGGCTGAGGCCGGCGAGTTCGCCGGTGCTGTCACCGACGTGCTCGGGGCGCACGCCAACGCGGTCGAGCATCGTCGCAAACAGATTCGCGACCGGCGTCTCGCGCTGATAGATGAGGTGACGGCCCGGATTGACGAAGCCCTGCCCGCGGCCCGCCAGCAGCGTCGGCAACTGATCGTGCGTGTGGACGTTGCCGTCGGAAAGTCCGCTGCCGTAGACGATGAGTGAATTGTCGAGCAGGTTGGAATCGCCCTCTTTCGTTTCCTTCATCTTCTTCAGGAAAGCCGCCATGGTCTGTGCGTGAAGCACGTTAATTTCGCGGACCTTTTCGAGCATCTCCATGTTGCCCATGTGATGGGTGAGCGGGTGGTGTCCGTCGGGCACGCCGATCTCGGGGTAGGCGCGGGTCGAGCCTTCGCGCCCGATCATGAACGTGGAGATGCGCGTGATATCGGCCTTAAACGCGACGAGCAGCATATCGCTCATGAGCCGGAAGTAGTCGGCATACTCGGGCGGCACGCCGTAGGGTTTATCCATGCCGGGGTCAATGACGGTGGTGCTGTGCGCGGCCTTCTCCACCTGAACTTCAATTTCGCGGATGGATGTCAGGTATTCATCGAGTTTCTGGCGGTCAGCCGGGCCGACGGTCGATTCGAGCTTTTTCGTATCGCCGAGAACCTGATCGAGAATGCTCTCCCGCATGGCAAGGCGGCGCTGGTGCGCGGCGGGTGACTCCGCCACGTCGGAACCGAACAGGCGCTCAAACAGATTTTTCGGATCGGAGATCGGCGGCAGCGGCTGGGATTCGGTCTTCCACGAAACGTTATAGGTATAGGCACAGGAGTAGCCGTTATCGCAGTTACCGGATTGCCGCGCTTCCTCCAGCCCGATTTCGAGCGAGGGCAGGGTAGTCAGATGACCGTTGGCGCGGGCGGCGATCTGATCGGCGGAAGTGGTGAGCTTGAGGTCCGCACCGGCCGTGCGATAGACCTGCACGCCGGTCATGTAGGCGGCAAGCGCGCGGCCGTGATCGCCGGCGCCCACCTGCAGCGGACGTCCCCAGTTCGCGGTCAGATTCGAAATGATGGTGATGTCATCGCGCATACCGGAAAAAGGCGCGAGAATGCTCGGCAGTTTCTCCGGCAGTGTGCCTTCGTCGGCGGGCGTCCAGTTGCGCATGTCGATGCCGTTCGGCAGATAAAACCAGGCGAGACGGATGGGCGAATTTGTTGTGGCCGCGAACGCCGGCATCATGGAGTCGAGAAGAGGAAGGCTGATGGCCGCGCCGATTCCTTTCAAAATTGCGCGGCGGTGAATGGCTTTCTTCGTAATGAACATGCGTTGTCTCCTGTTTGCTACTTCGCGGCCACCATCTGTTTGGGATCTTTTTTCTGCTCGCCGCGGCGCTGCTCGAACGGCAGGCTGTGCACGATGGCGAGGATCAGCGGCTGCAGGCGATTGTCGCCCGCCGCGGTTTGTTTCACCAGATCGTCGATCACCGGACGATCGTAGGATTCCGTGCCTCTGCCGAGAGCGTACGTCAGCATCTTCTCGGAGAGAGCCCGCACGAAGTCGGGCATATTGTCGTGCAGCAGAGCCTTCATTTCGGCGGGACCATTGAAGGTTTTGCCGTTCGGGAAACTGCCGCTCGAATCGATGGGAAATTTCCCGTCCGTGGTGCGCCAGCGGCCGATCGCGTCATAGTTCTCGAGGCCAAAGCCGAGGACGTCCATCTTCGCGTGGCAGGAGGCGCAGAGTGCGTCGGCGCGATGCTGCTCCATCTGCTGCCGCAGCGATTTCGCAACGCCCACCGTCGCCTCATTCAGCCGCGGGACGTCCGGTGGCGGTGGCGGCGGCGGGGCATTGAGGACGTTTTCGAGCATGTACTTCCCGCGCAGGACAACGGAGGTTCGCGTCGGATAACTGGAGACAGTCAATACGCTGGCCTGCGTGAAAACGCCGCTCCGCTCCGCTGCGTCTTTATCGGAGAGTTCCACACGGCGGAACTCCGGCCCGATCACGCCGTCAATGCCATAGAACTTCGCGAGCTGTTCATTCAGGAACGTGTAGCGCCCATCGATGAAGTCCGAGATGGGGCGGTTATCCTGCATGACGGCCTCGAAGAACATCCGGGTTTCGGTGCGCATCGCTTCTTTCAGTTCAGGCGACCATTCGGGGAACTTCTTCGCATCCGGCTTCACTGCATCGAGGCTGCGGGTTTGCAGCCACTGTCCGGCGAAGTTATCGGCGAGCGCGGAGGAGCGCGGGTCGGCGATGAGGCGTTTCACCTGCGCGTCGAGCACTTCCGGTGTGTGGAGCTTGTTCGTCTCGGCCAGACGGAGCAGCTCGTCATCCGGCGTGGAACTCCAGAGAAAGTAACTGAGGCGCGACGCCAGTTCGAGATCGCTGATGCGGGCAGTGGCGCCCGGCGCGGGATCGCGCTCGATGCGGAACAGGAACTGGGGTTTAACGAGCGCGTCCGCAATCGCGAACTGCAGGCTCTGTCTGGGTGTGTACTGCGCGGCCTTCGCCTTGTTATAGATCGCCATCAGCTCCGCGACTTCCGGTTTCGTCACGGGGCGGCGGTAAGCGCGGTGCGCGAATGCGGTGAGAATACGGTCGACGCACGCGGAGCCGGCATCGGGGTCGCAGATCAGAACTTTCTTCGTGACTTTGACAGGCTGCTCCGGTGCGTAGGGACCGCCGATTTCGATCGAATCCGGGAAGATGTTGGCATTGGCATTCGCGCGCTGTTGTGCACTCAGTTTCTTCACGAATTCGTCATTGACGAATTCCGCGCGGAAAAGATGTTCGTTCGCGGTGAGAAAGACGCGGCCTTCGGCGAAGTTGCGCTGCGTGGCGCCGCCCTGGCGGTTGACTGCGCTGATCTGCACCGGAATTTCGACCTCTTTGACCGTCTTGCCGTCGACGGAAATGCGGAGCAGCACGGGTTTGTCATTCGCGCCACGGTGCCCGAGGATATTGATCTTGATTACGTACTCGGCGTCGTAATCGACCAGGTCGCGCATCTCGATGGCGCTGTCACCGGCTTTGAGAACACGGTCGTGGTGATTGACAAAGCCGGGCTTCGAAAGAGGGTCGCCACCGACGGCGCGGGCGGCGATCTGCTCGGCGGCCTGAAGATACTTCTGGGTCAGAACCGGCGAAACGGTAAGGACGTCACCGATGTTATCGAAACCATAGCCGGAATCATCGGCCGGAAATTCTTCGGTGGCGCGGAAGTCCACGCCGAGAAGATCGCGGATGGTGTTCGTATATTCGTTGCGATTGAGGCGGTGCGCGACTGTGCGGCCGGGATCGGGCTTCCGGGCCTGAGCGGTTTTGGCAAGCCCGGACTGCACGACATCGAGAAGGCGGGCGACAGCTTCCGGCGACGGCCCGGGTATTCCTGGCGGCGGCATTTCACCGGCTTTCAGTTTGGCGACAATTTTCTCCCATCCATCGCGGTTCGAAGTCAGCGAGGAGGGCTGGAAGTAAGGAGTGATGTTCAGATTGCCGGAATTGAGTTGGGGGTTATGGCAATTGTTACAAATCTGAACCAGAACAGGCTGGACGTCTTTTTCGAAGGTAGGCGCGGCATCCGGGGGTGGCGGAGCGGCAAACAGCACGAATCCACTGGCAAACAAAGCCAGTTTGATAGTGCGCGAGACCATGGTTGGACCATTGTAACGCACTTAACATGTCAAGCGGGCAGAAGTTATTCGATCAACAAGCAGCATCAAGCATCAGATGCCGTAGACTCCGCGCATGCGAACAGTGCTCGATATCGAGGACAGCGTTCCGCTCACGATTAAAGAGATCGCCCGCGACAACAGAAGCGCGGGCGAGGTAATTTCCAGGCTGCTGGGAGACTCGTTAGAGCCAAAATCGCACGCACGGGAATACCGCAACGGCGTACCGCTTTTACCGAGGCGGCCAGCAGCGCCACTGGTAACCACCGAGTTGATCAACAGGCTCCGGGATGAAGACGAATGAAAATGGCCCTGCTCGATGTGAGTGTTTTGATTGCTTTGATCGACCCGCAGCACCAGTTCCACGATGTCGCCCATAGTGGGCGTGCAATTCAGAAAGTCCAGGGTTGGCAACCTGCCCGATCACGAAAAACGGATGTGTACGAATTCTCGCCAAGCCCGGATACCCTTACCTCGGTCTGCGAACTACGGCGTTGCGGCCGATTCAAACTGCTCTCCTGAAAGCCTCTGCCGCGAGCTGTAACCGCTGATCTTCCACCTGTTCGTACTGCGTCTGAGCGCGAGCCTGCAGCGCGGCGAAATCGATCTCGGGGATGCGGCCGTCGAACTGGCGAATGTTCGGGAGCGCTCTCCACAAACTCAGTTTTCCCTGGATTCCGAGGGCCAGAGTTTCCAGCGCCTGGAAGGACCCGAGCCCGCCGCCGCGGCCTCGTTGCAGTTTGAACTGACCGACCTTTTCCGAGAGCCATCCGAGCGCCTCGGCGGCATCGAGATGGGTTTTGCCTACGGTGTCGATGATGTGTTGCAGGGTGTGCTGGTCCTGCTCGATCTCCTGGCAAATGCGGTGCGCAAAGTCGCCGAGCGGCTCGGCGGAGTACTGTTCCTCGAGCGAATGGAGCAACTCGACCGCGAAATGCGAGCCGGCGTAGTGGTCGTGGAGGTAGATGGCAAGGGAATCGCTCATGGCGTGATGCTCCCGGGCATCGCGGGGAGCAAGCGCCGGGCCGAAGCCCCGCGAGCAAAGCTGAAGCTTTGCCCCACGCGGGCTACCGAGGGAGTGATTGGTCGCTGTCCGATTGTTCTTCCGTGTCGCTCCCCCGCGAGGCAAAAAGGAAAACACAGATGATTACGACGGAGGCGGCGATCACGATCGCGGGCAGGAGCCACTTTTCTGCCCGGCCTGAATGGACTAACAGAAGAAGACGGAGTGCTGACTTCACCTGCGGACGATGACTTCCCGCAGATTGTCGCGGGTGAGGAAAAATTTCACGCTTTCGAACTTTCCGAAGAGCTTTTCGAGGCTGCGATTATTGAAAACGTGTCCGGTTGGACGCCCGCCCCGTTCGGTTACGAGGAGGTTCTTCGCGTCCTGGATCCGAAATTCATATGACTGCACTTCCTGCACCTTATCGTTCATGGTGAAGAAAGCCAGCAGATAGGCTTGGGGCTTCATGATATCGGCCAGCCGATCCACCGTCGCATTCAGGAGCGCCTGTCCCATGAACTGCATGGAGTCCCACATCAGGACACCGTCAAAAGTCTCGGAAGGGTAATCGAAATTCGATTTCAGGAAGAACTCGATGCGGCTGGGGTTGGTCTGGCCCGAGGGATCGACGCCGAAGCAGTCTTCCATGCTGCGGATGATGTTGCCCGAATAAACCTTGTGGCCAAGGCTGGTCAGAAAGTCGATGTTCTGCTGGCTGGCGCCGGCGAGATCGAGAATGGAGAGGCCGACGCGCCCCTGCAGATTGAAGAAGAACTGCTCGAGACCGCGGCTGGGGCGCACCGCGGGCGGGTCCTTCCGTTGAGGCTTGAGAAACGGAATACTGGCTGGGGCTGCGGTGTTTTGAGCCCGTGCGGGGGCCGGAGGTTCACTTGCTTTACCGAACATGGAACGAAGTTTGTCCTGCAGCGGCACGGGCTCTATACTCGAACGGACGCCTTAGCGCGCCACCGGCGTGGCGGCCGCGGCGGCACTCGCCGGGGCTGAGGCGGAAGATGATGAAGATGAAGATGAGGCTGTCGCCGGCTGCTGCGAAGAGCTGGCAGCGGCCTTCGGCTCCGGCTTGCGAATGTCGATGCTGCCCTTGAACAGGGCGCCATCTTCAATGCTGATGCGGGCAGTGGTGATGTCACCCACCAGCTTGGCTTCGCGCCGGATATCGACCTTATCCGTCGCTTCCACATTTCCCTGCACCTGGCCGAGGATCACGACTTCGCGGGCCTTGACGCTGGCCTGCACTCGCCCGGTGCTGCCGATCGTCACCTTGTTATCGGTGGATTCGATCGTACCTTCCACGTCGCCATCGACATTCAGATCTTCCTTCGTGAAGATCTGGCCCACGATCCTGACGGCTTTCCCAATCGTGGCTGTGTTTCGGTTATCCGTATCGACTCTATGCGGTATTGACGACACTGGAACTGTCTCCTTCCTGATTTCCGGCGTTGGGCGAACTACCGGCGGTGCCGGTGATGGAGCTGGCGGCGCGGCTGCCGGACGCGGCGCGGGCTGCTCTTCTTTTTTATTCCAAATGCTCACTGCGGATATAACTCCAAAACCAGTCTAACGGTGCGCGAAGAGAGAGCGCAACGCGATTGAAGTTGAGTTGCTGAAAAATCAAAGCGCCTTTTTGCAGGCGCGCCGAAGGCTGAAACCGGAGTGAAATGGATCGCACGTCGCGATTTTTGGCATTCGCCATTTGTTCGCTCTCAAAGGTTATGAGCGTGCAGATCGGCTGGTACAATAACAGACAGGATTTTTGCCAGCCGGCATGTGCCGGAGTCGGCTTGGTCCTGACCGAGACTTTTTCGGCCGCTCACCTCATCAACACCGAGCCGTCGACCTTGACCCTGCTGTACGAGGAGAACGACATCGATGAAACTTTTCAAATCCGGACTGGTGCTTATGGCTGGCTTTCTGGGAGCCGCCGCAGCAGCCGGCCATGCAGACCACGACGTTACAAAGACGCATCCGAAAAATGATGTACGGATTGGGCTTTTGCGGCGATTCCTGGAAAAAAAGCATTCCCCCGCCGCGAGTTACGCGGAAACATTCATTCTCGAAGCCGATACCCATGGCCTTGACTGGCGGCTGCTGCCGAGCCTGGCGTTTGTAGAATCCGGCGGCGGTAAAAACTGCCACAAGAACAACCTTTTTGGCTGGGATAACGGGGCGAGCAAGTTCTCCTCCGCCACCGCGGCCATCCACGAAGTGGCCACTGCGCTGGCGGAGGCCAGACCCTACCGGGGCAAAAGCACCCAGGGAAAGCTTGCGGCGTATAACGAGTCGCCCGATTACAAAAACCTCGTAACTACCGTAATGCGGCGGATCTCGCCGGTGGTACTACCGGAATCGCTCTGACGTTCTTTTCACAGAACGTGTTTGACAAGCCCCCCGAGGGTTTCTATAGTTGATAGATTCCCGTTTCAGACTCGGCCTCAACCGGAGGACTGCGAAAGAACGGGTCAGAGGGCCAACGCTTTGATTGACAACGACATGCCGGGGGATGCGGACGCACCGGTCAACGGCGTCGACGCCGAAGACTACCAGCACTTCCTCGAAGACTACAGTCACCTGGCGCCGCCATCGCGGCACGAGGTGATCGAAGGGCGTGTCCTGAAGATCCGGGGCGGGGAAGTTTTCATTGACTTCGGCTCCAAATCGGACGGCGTCACTCCCCTTTCCGAATTCCTCGATTTCGATGGCAACACCACAGTCAAACCCGGCGATATCGTCGAGGTGATGGTGGAGGGCGGGTATACGCCCGAGGGCTACGTCCAGCTCTCCCACGAAAAAGCAGCGCGCGTGAAGGTGTGGGATAACCTGGAGCGAGCGCTCAACGAAGAGCTGATCATTTCCGGCCGCGTGCTGGGGCGCGTGAAGGGCGGTCTCTCGGTCGATATCGGAATCCGGGCGTTCATGCCGGGTTCGCAGGTGGACCCGCGGCCGATCCGCAACATCGATCAGTTCATCGGCCAGGATATTCCCGTCAAAGTCGTCAAGTTGAACCGGCGGCGCGGCAATGCGGTGGTATCGCGGAAGCTGGCGGTGCAGGAAGAAGTCGATTCGCGCAAGACGCAGACGCTCGGCATGATCCATGAGGGTGCGGTGCTGACCGGGACGGTGAAGAACCTGACCGAGTACGGCGCGTTCATCGATCTGGGCGGCATCGACGGGCTGCTGCATGTGACCGATATTTCGTGGGGACGCGTGGCGCATCCTTCCGAAGTGCTGGAGGCGGGGGCCGAGGTCACGGTTCAGGTTCTGAAGTACGATCCCGCAAAGGAGCGGGTGTCGCTCGGGATCAAGCAACTCACTCCGGATCCGTGGGAAGGCGTTGGAGAGCGCATTGCGCCGGGCGCGCGGGTAATGGGCCGCGTGGTTACGGTGACGGATTACGGCGCTTTCGTGGAACTGGAGCCCGGAATCGAAGGGCTGATCCACATCAGCGAAATGACGTGGTCGCGCCGCATGCGCCATCCTTCGAAAGTGGTCAAGCCGGGCGACAGCGTGGAGTCGGTTGTGCTTGAAGTGAACACGGCGGACCGGCGCATTTCGCTGGGCCTCAAACAGCTCGAGGCGAATCCGTGGACCACAGTGGAGAGCCGCTACAGCGTGGGCTCCGTGGTTGAAGGCCGCGTGCGCAACATGACGGAGTTCGGCGCCTTCATCGAAATTGAAGAGGGCATAGACGGTCTGGTGCATGTGTCCGATCTTTCGTGGACCCGTCGCATCAAACATCCGAGCGAAGTGCTGCGCAAAGGTTCGGTTGTACAGGCAGTGATTCTGGCGATCGATGCCTCGCATAAGAGGCTTTCCCTGGGCATCAAGCAACTGCAGCCGGACGTGTGGGAGACCTGGTTCCAGAATCATCACGTGAACGACACGGTTCGCGGTAAGGTGCTGCGGCTTTCCGGCTTCGGCGGCTTTGTGGAACTGGCGGAAGGCGTGGAGGGTTTGTGCCATTTCTCCGAAGTACCGGGGTGGACGGGGCGCAAGTCCGATCCGGCACCGCTTACCGCGGGCCAGGAGCTTGAATTTAAAGTAATTCGCATGAATGAGGAGGAGCGCAAGATCGGGCTGAGCCTGAAGGCGATGGCGGATTCAGCCGAGTATGAACGCCTGGAGGACTATCGGCGCCGGGGCGCGGCCGCCGGCTCGGGCATTGAGGAGGTATTACCTCGCCGGGGCGACTAGCGTGCGCGAATGCGTTGAGAGATAATGCTTTATGGATGCCCTGCCGTTGTGGCGCCCGTGCTGGAGGGAAGGTAAAGGATGACAAAAGCCGATCTGATTGAAGAGGTCTCGCGGGTGGTGGAGATGACCCGTAAGGAATCCGAGGTTATCGTCGAGGCGATCTTCGACAGCATCGTTCGCTCGCTGCGAAACGCCGATAAGATCGAGATCCGCGGATTCGGCAGTTTTCGCACACGCCAGCGGCAGGCGCGCATCGGAAGAAATCCCAAGACCGGCACGCGCGTGGAAGTTCCCGCCAAGAAGATTCCTTACTTCAAGCCCAGCAAGGAATTGAAGGACGTAGTCAACAACTCGAACGGATCGGGAGAATCGGCGGCGGCTACGACGCCGGAAGCGCCCGCCGTCTGAATCAGCCGTGGACCATCTCTGGAGTCCGTGGCGATATCACTATCTGGTCGGGGCGCAGGGAAAAGCGCCCGGCTGTATTTTCTGCAATCTCCCGAAAGAAGACCGCGATGAAGAAAATCTGATTGTTCATCGCGGCCGTCACAATTTCGTCATTCTCAATCGATTTCCCTATACCAGCGGCCATGCCATGGTGGTGCCGTATCGCCACGTGGACCGGCTGCATGTGCTCGAAGCGGCGGAGGCCTCCGAAATGATGGGCCTCGCGCAGTTGATGGAGAAACACATCCGCGAGATTTATAAGCCCGACGGGCTGAATCTCGGGATGAACATCGGAGAAAGCGCCGGGGCGGGGATTGCGGGCCATATCCACATGCATATTCTGCCGCGCTGGACTGGCGATTCGAATTTTATGACGACGGTGGGAGAGACGCGGGTGCTGCCCGAGGATCTCGACGTTACCTGGAAGCGGTTCACGAAGGCGTTCACGACGACTGAGCCGTGAATTTAAGCCGTTCGTCCGAAAAGCGGCACTGATGCGCCCGAAGCCGCGCACAATGGACTCATGAGATGGCTGCTTTCGATCTTCCGTATTCGTGGCGGACCGGTTCCGGTTGGAGAACTCCCGTCATTCTTCGCAAAGCTCGTTGTTTTTGGCGCAGTGACCGGTCCGTTCTGGGCGGCCTTTTTCATGATGTTCGGGTACCCACAGGGGGCGCTCGAAATCTTTTTGAATCCGGTTGCATTGGGGTGGGCATCGCTCACTGGCGTTGTTTTTGCTCTTTGCTTTGGGACGATTTGCGGTCTGGGAAATGGCTATCTGCGCGGTCTGCTGAAGGGATATCCGCCGGGGATCGTCTACACGATTTACATCGTCTACAACGCGGTTGGATGCTCGCTGGCTTGCATGCTCTCGTTCGCGATCATCATGCACCTGCCGGGGACTGGCGTGAAGATCGAGATTCCGTTCCTCTGGGCAATCGTGGCGACAGATGGAGTTATCGGCGCGATTCTGGCGCTGATCATCGGCGCATTCATCAAGCTGAAGATGCAGGTGGAGTGCACGCAGACGAAACTGTCGGAAATGGCTGTAACGGCGTCTCAGGCGCAGGCGCGCGCGCTGCAATCGCAGATCAATCCGCATTTCTTTTTTAATACGCTGAATACGATTTCCGCGCTGGTGGAGGAAGATCCGGCGGCGGCGCGCGAGATGATCGGGCGGCTTTCGGATTTGTTCCGCTACACGCTGGGCTGTACGTGCGCGGACGCGGTGACGCTTGGCGAGGAAGTGCAGTTTGTCCGCGATTATCTTTCGATTGAGCGGGCGCGGTTCCGGAGGCGTTTGCGGATCGAACTGCCGGAAGGCAAGCTGCCGGATGTGCGTATTCCCGGACTGGTGCTGCAGCCGCTGGTGGAGAACGCGATCAAGCACGGGATTGCGCCGCTGATCGATGGCGGGTCGGTGCGGGTGCAGGTGGAGGACGCAGGCGAACGGTTCCGTGTTTCGGTGCGCAATACGGCGGATGAGCACGCGCTGCCGGACAGCGCGGCGATGTTCCGGCCGGGACATGCGCTCGATAATGTGCGGGCGCGGCTGCGGATTTTTACAGGGGAAGAGGAGCCGTTGCGGGTACATCGCGGGACGGACTGGGTGGAATTCAGCTTCGAGGCTCCGGCGGGGCGATGAAACTGCGCGCCCTCATTGTGGATGACGAGGACCTGGCGCGCAGCGTGCTGCGGCGGATACTGGCCGAGTCCGGCGATGTCGAGACTGTGGGCGAAGCGTCTAACGGTGTGGAAGCGCTGGAGGCGATCGCGGAGTTGAAGCCAGATGTGGTGCTGCTCGATATCGAGATGCCGGGGTTCGATGGATTCGAGGTGGTGCAGCAAGTGGAGAATCCGCCGGCGATTGTATTCGTGACTGCGTATGACGAGTATGCGGTGCGGGCGTTTGAGGCGAACGCGATCGATTATGTTTTGAAGCCGGTGCGGCCGGAACGGCTGGAGCGCGCTCTGGCGCGCGTGCGGGAACGACTGGGTGAGCCGGAACCATCGAAGGTTGGTGAGGTGGCGCGCGAGCGAAGTGGTCCGCTGCAGAGGATTGCGGCGCGGCGCGGGAAGCGGATCGTCATCGTGCCGGTGCGGGATATCATCCGGATCGAGATTGAGGACAAGCTGGTATTCGCGGTCACGGCGCCGGACCGGCTGCTGATCGAGAAGACGATCAGCGAACTGGAGGCGATGCTGGAGCCGGCGGGATTTCTTCGCATCAGCCGCGGCGAGCTGGTGAATCTGGAAACGGTGAAAGAACTGGTGCCCTGGTTTTCCGGCACGTGGCGGGTGAAGCTGGCGAATGGCGACGAGCGCGATGTGAGCCGCGACCGCGCGAAGCAATTGCGGGAAGCGATGGGGATCTTATGAGTACGATTGGTCCGATAACGAGGTTCGTACTGGTGGCCGTGACATGGCTGGCGTGGGTGGCGGCGCTGGTGGAGTTGCGGAAATCGCGCCGCAAGAAAGCAGTGAGGGTGGATTCGCGCGCGCGATGGGGGCTGGTGCTGGAAACGGCCGGGTATTTCATCGTCTGCTCGCATGGACCGAATGTGTGGACGGAGGGCATCGCGCTATGGCGCGGTATTGTTGGTTGCGCCGTGGCGGCGGCTTCGATCGGGGTTTTCTGGAACGCGGTTGGCGCACTGGGGAGCCAGTGGCGCTTCGATGCGGGGCTGAACGAAGATCATGAGCTGGTGCAGGATGGAGCGTACCGGTTTGTGCGGCATCCGATTTATGCGTCGATGTTCGGGATGCTGGTGTCGCTGACGTTTTTGATCGGGACGCTGCCGGGATGGCCGGTGGCGGTGGCGCTGTTCATCATAGGGACGGAGATCCGGATTCGCGTGGAAGATTCGTTGTTGCGGGAGCGGTTCGGCGAGCGGTTTCTCGCGTGGCGGCGATCGACGCCGGCTTACCTGCCGTTTGTGCGGTAGCTGATATCATCTTCGATAAATGGTTTCCCCTGCAATTCATCATGTGCTGGTCCCGGCGATCGACCTGGAAGAGTCGCGGCGGTTTTATCGCGATGTGCTGGAACTGCGGGAGATCGCGCGTCCAAATTTCAAATTCCCTGGCGCGTGGTTTTTGTTCGGCGGCGGGCAGCATTTGCATCTGGCGGTCCGGCCGGAGACGCTGAGCCGGGGAGACCGGCCGGTGGATGCGGCGGACGTTCATTTTGCGCTCGGAATGAGCAGCTATACGAAGACGGTAGCGTGGCTGCATTCGAAGGGTTTCAGCGAGGATCTGCCGGCGGATCACATGCAGAAGATGATTGTGCGCCCGGATTCGATTGTGGGGCGGCCGCAGATTTATATCATCGACCCGGCGCATAATGTGATTGAGTTTATCTGCGATGCGCTGGACTAAATCGATCGCCGCGTTTGTGTTTGCCGCGGGGCTCGCTTTTGGCCAGACGCTGGGGGTGAAGGGCGACGTATCGTCGCCGGTCACGCTGAAGGCGGAGGATCTCGCGTCGATGCCGCGGGAGAAGGTGACGATTCCGGACGCGAACGGAACGAAGGTCGAATA
>DASZVV010000136.1:0-7092 GCA_035546955.1 Bryobacteraceae bacterium | reverse complement strand
GTGGCTGGACGATTACGAAGACCACTTCACGATCACGGCGACTCTCTCCAAAACGGCAACACGCGCGGAGTTGAAAGAGATGCTGCAGGGGCTGCTTCGGGATCGATTTCATCTGGCGGCACATCACGAAACGCGATTGTTTCCGGGGTATGAACTAAGAGTGGGGAGCCACGGGCCGAAGATGAAGGAGTGGGTGAGGGATCCGAACGCGGAATGGAGGAAGGCGCCTCCGCCAGATCAGGGTTTTCCCCAGTTGCCGCCAACGGTAATTGGCGGGATTTCAGCGCCGTCCTCGCCGGAGGATCATGCCATCCGCGCGACGTACCGACAGACGATGGGGGACTTCGCGAAGGCGCTCGGGAGAGTGATCGGTTCAGTGACGGGAACATCGGGAGGGGCGTTTGCGCCGGAGGTTGTCGACAAAACCGGTCTGGAGGGGATATACGAATTCCGGCTGGAGTACGATGGTTCGGCGCTGAGCGGCGCAGCGGCGACGGATGGTCCGTCAACCCCGTCGGGTGCGCCGAATCTATTCACGGCGATTGAGAATCAGCTGGGGCTCCGGCTGGTGAAATCGGAAGGGGTTCCGGTGGATGTTCTGGTCATCGATCATATCGATAAGCGGCCGACTGAGAATTGACCCATGGAATCGATCGTTCTCGACACGAGCGTTCTGATTGCCGCACTGCGGTCGCGACGTGGCGCATCATTTCGGCTTATCGAGACAATCGGTGAAACATGGACTCCGTTGATTTCCGTTCCGTTGATCCTAGAGTATGAAGCGGTTGGATTACGCGAAGCGAGCTTACTCGGACTCCCGTCGTCGACGGTGCACGCAATCATCGATGCATTCTGCTTCTTCGGACGTGAGACACGTGTGTTCTTCCGGACACGGCCTTTGCTTCCGGATCCGGACGATGAATTTCTTCTGGAACTGGCCATTGCCGGACGGGCGGGTTGCATCGTGACTCATAACATCAGGCACTTCGCCGAAGCCAGGAAGTTCGGCATACTGGTAGTAACTCCCGGCGAGATTCTGAGGAGAATAGAAAGAGAACGAAAATGAGCAAGAGTATCGCTCTTTCCGACGATCTGTATAACAAGGCTGCTGAGATAGCCGCGAAGGATCATGTCTCCGTGGAGGAGTACGTTTCCGTCCTTGTGGCGGATAGCGTCGCGAGCAGCGAGTTTTTACAATCGCGTGCCGCTCGGTTCAGCCTGGCGAAATTCGAGCGCGCGCTCGGTTCGATTCCCGACACCGAACCGGCGGATGACGACCGGACTTAGGGAGATTTGCGCGCCCGGGAATCTGGTAGAATTCCTTAGTGCTCCTTGAGGGGCGTAACAGGGATAGCGCGCAATGTTCAAAACAAAAAAGGAACAGGCCGTTGCTGACGGGAGCGCGGCGGCGGGCAATGCAGTGCAGTACACGAGCGGAGATGTTGCGCGTATCGCGGGCGTGAGTCTGCGGCAACTGCAGTGGTGGGACGAACGCAATGTCGTGTCGCCCATTCAGCAGGGGCATCGGCGCGTGTACCGGCCGCAGGATGTGATCGAAGTTTCGGTGATCGCCGAGCTGCGGCGCAAGGGATTTTCGCTGCAGAAAATCCGGCGCGTGCTGAAGTTCCTGCAGAAGGAAATGGGACGGCGGCTGGCGGATGCGGTAGCCGAGAACAGCGATATCCACCTGATCACGGACGGCAAGAACATTTATCTGGAAGATCAGCCCGACCGGATTATCGACGTCATGAAGAACGCGAAGCAGCCGATGTTTCTCGTCTGCGTGACCGATCAATGGCGGCGATTTCAGCCCGGCGCCACTCGTAAGCCTGCCCGCAGCGCCGCGGCGACCGAAAGTGCTTCGGGAACCCTCCGCGCCCGTTTAGGATAACGCCATCGGGGTGAGGCCGATGCCGCTGTCCATCCACATTTTGTGGCTATTCCCGCTTGTGTCGCTGGTTTGCGGCTGCGTTGCGTACTGCGCGCTGGCGATTGCGGCGGCTGTGTCCTGGCGCCGGTCAGGCGCGCAGCGGCTGCGTCAGTATCCGCCGGTTTCAGTGCTGCGTCCAATGGCGGGTGATCGCGATAACACAGAGGCGGGACTGCGGTCTGTCTTCGAACAGGCGTATCCGGATTTCGAGATCATCATGGGCGCGGCGTCGCCGGACGATGCGGCGGTGCCGATTGCACAGCGGCTGATGGCGGAATATCCGGACCGGCCGGCGCGGCTGATTTTCACCGGAGATTCACCGCATCCGAATCGCAAAGTGTGGCAACTGCGGGCGATGTGGGAGGCGGCGGCGCACGAGACGATCGTGATGGCGGACAGCGATATCGCGTGGTCGCGCGATTGTCTGCGGACGGTGGTTTCGGAGCTGGGGCAGCCGAATGTGGGGCTGGTGACATGCCCCTATCGGGCAGTGGCGGGGCCGAGCTTCTGGTCGCAATCGGAGGCGCTGGGCCTGAACGCGGATTTCATTTCGGGGATGCTGACGGCGCGGCTGGTGACGGGAATGGATTACGCGATCGGGTGCACGATTGCGACGCGGCGTTCGGAGATCGATGCGATCGGCGGGCTGCGCGAGGTACAGCCGTATCTTTCGGAAGATTTCGTGATCGGGAACCGGGTGCATGCGAGCGGACGGACGGTGATTTTGTCGCGCGCGGTGATCGAGCACTACATCGGGAACGATTCGTTTGCGAATTGCTGGAAGCACCGTTTGCGGTGGGCGCGGGGGTCGAGACGGTCACGGCCGCTGGGGTATATCGGCGAAGTGTTCACGCGGCCGACAGTTCCGGCGGTGGCACTCGCGCTGCTCGCGCCGAACTGGTGGGGGCTGGCGGCGCTGGCGATTCTGATGCGGCTCGCGGTGGTTTGGACGGCTTCGATTTTTGTGCTGCGGGACCGGGGGCTTTACCGGCGGTGGTGGGTGCTGCCGGTGGAGGACGTCTCTTCCTTCCTGACGTGGGCGCTCGGTTTCTTTGGGAATAGCTTAGTCTGGCGCGGACACAAGATGGTGATCGGGAGAGACGGGACCATCAGGACTGCGTGACGTTTGCGCCGGGCAGAACCCCGGCTTGCGGAGCGGAAGCTCCGCCCCACAACCGGCACGCAGGAGTTATTTCTTCAGGGCTTCGATGATGGCGGGAACGGTCTGGAAAAGGTCGCCGACGATGCCGTAGTCCGCTACTTCGAAGATCGGGGCTTCGGGGTCCTTGTTGATCGCGACGATGGTCTTCGAGCCCTTCATGCCGACCAGATGCTGGATGGCGCCCGAGATGCCGACGGCGACGTAAAGCTTCGGGGCAACGGTTTGTCCGGAGCTGCCGACCTGGCGTTCCATGGGGAGCCAGCCGTTATCGCAGATGGGACGTGAGGCGGCGAGTTCGGCGCCCATGGCCCTGGCCAGTTCTTCGACGATCGCGATGTTCTCCTGCTCGCGGATGCCGCGGCCAACGGAGACAATGCGCTCGGCGGCGGTGAGATCGACGGCGCGCTGCGATTCGCGGAAGCGTTCGAGAGGTTTGGTGCGGATCTGTGAGGCTTCGAGCGCGGGCGTGAAGCTTTCGACCGGCGCGGCGGCGTCACCTTTTGCGGCGTTTTCGGCGCGGAATGCACCGGCCTGAATGGACGCGAACCAGGGACCTTCGCCCTGGAAGCGGACATCCGCATTGAGCTTGCCCTGGAAGAGCTGGCGAACGAAGATCAGCGAACCGTTTTCGACGCGATGGCCGACAACATCGCTTACAAGAACGCGGCCGAGGGATGCGGCGAGCGCGGGTGCGAAGTCGCGAACCTGATAGGTGTGGGGGAAGAGCACGCACGTGGGCTTGTGCTGCCCGATCAACTGTTTCAGGGCGAGGGTGAAGCCATCGGCGGTGTAGACAGCGAGGAGCGGGTGCTGGACAGCGTGGACTTTGTCCACTTTGTATTCGGCTACGGAAGCAGCGCCGTCGCCGACAATGGCCGCAAACACGGGCTGGCCGAGTTCACCGGCGATCTGCTGCGCGGCGGCCAGCGCCTCAATCGACATGCCATGCGGCTGTTCGAGAATTACCAGAATTCCGCTCATAATACGCGTGCCTCGAATCTCAGCTTTTCGACCAGTTGCGCCGCGGTCTCCTGCGGCGAGCCTTCAAAGATCTGCGACTTCTTCGATTTCTGCGGGAAATAAACGCGCTCGACGGTAATGAGCGGCGCGGCGCCTGAGGCGGCGGGGACGGCTTTGATCTCTTTCGATTTCGCTTTCTTGATGCCCATGAGCGTGGCGTAACGGAGCTTTGCGGCGCCGGACTGAATGGTGAGCACGGCAGGCAGCGGCATTTCGACGTTCTGGAACCAGCCGTCTTCGAGCTCGCGCTTCACGCGGATTCCGCTGCCGGTGGTTTCGATGCTCATGACGAGAGTGGCATGCGGATAGCCGAGGACTTCGGCGAGGATGACGCCGGTTTGTCCATAGCCGAGATCGTCCGATTGCAGGCCGGTAAGAATGACATCCGGCTTTTCCGATTCGAGCGCGGCGGCCATTTGTCCGGCGAGCACGAGCGGGTCGGCGGCGCCTTCACCGGTTTCGATGTGGATGGCGCGATCGGCGCCTTTGGCGAGCGCTTCGCGAATCGTCTGGGTGGCGCGGTCCGGGCCAGCGCAGAGAACCACTACTTCGCCGGAAGCGGATTCCCGCAACTGCAGGCCGGCTTCGAGAGCGTAGGCGTCTGGCTCGTTGATCTCCCAGGAGAGGTCGGTGTCATCGATCCATGTGCCGGACGCGTTGACTTTGAGCAGGCTGTCCCGCGCGGGCACCTGCTTGATGGCGACAACGATTTTCATGGCGTTTGTTACCGGTTAATCCGTAAAGCGCTTAAAGATAAGAGCGCCGTTGGTGCCGCCGAAACCGAAGGAATTACTGAGGGCGTAATCGATCTTCATTTCGCGCGGCTGGTTGGGGATGTAGTCGAGATCGCAGCCCTCGTCGGGCTGGTCGAGATTGGCGGTGGGCGGTGCGATCTGGTGGCGAAGTGCGCAGATGACGATGCCGGCTTCCAGAGCGCCGGCGCCGCCGAGCAGGTGGCCGGTCATCGACTTCGTGGAACTGACGGCGAGCTTGTAAGCGTGCTCGCGGAACGCGCGTTTCATGGCCGAGGTTTCGGCGCGGTCGCCGAGTGGCGTGGAGGTGCCGTGCGCGTTGATGTAATCGATCTGTTCGGGCTCGAGGTGCGCGCTGTTGAGGGCATTGCGCATGACGCGGTAGGCGCCTTCGCCGTCATCCGGCGGCGAGGTGAGGTGATGGGCATCCCCGCTCATGCCGTAGCCGACAATTTCGGCGAGGATGTTTGCGCCGCGTTTTTTTGCGGTTTCGAGCTCTTCGAGAATGAGAACGCCGGCGCCTTCGCCGACGATGAAACCATCGCGGTCACGATCGAACGGACGGGAGGCGTGCTCGGGATCGTCATTCCGCTGCGAAAGCGCGCGCATGGCGGCGAATCCGCCGACGCCCATCGGGGTGATGCAGGCTTCGGCGCCGCCGCAGATCATGACATCGGCATCGCCGCGCTTGATGATCTGGAAGGAATCGCCGATGGAATGGGCGCTGGTGGTGCAGGCGGTGGCGGTGGCGGAATTGGGGCCTTTGGCGCCGGTGCGGATGGAGATGTAGCCGGATGCGAGATTGATGATGGTGGCGGGAATGAAAAACGGGGAGATGCGGCGCGGTCCGTGGGCGAGATAGTTGTTGTGCTCGCGTTCGATGACCTCGAAACCGCCTATGCCGCTGCCGACGTAGACGCCGACGCGCTCGGCGTTTTCATCCGTAACCTGAAGACCGGACTGCGAGAGCGCATCCACGGACGCCGCGATGGCGAACTGGATGAACCGCCCCATTTTTTTGACTTCCTTCTTCTCGATGAACTGGGCGGGGTCAAACTGTTTGACTTCACCCGCAATCTGCGAGTTGAAAAGAGACGGATCGAAAGACTCGATACGGGAAATGCCGCTCTTACAGACGAGGAGCGACTGCCAATTCTCTTCCGTGGTGGCGCCGATGGCCGAAATGAGGCCCACGCCAGTAACTACAACTCTGCGGGAAATAGAAGAAGTCTCCTTCCTGATTTTACACGCGAAACTAAAGCTCCCTGCCGGGATCAGGAGGTCCAGGAGGGCCGTCAGTGGAAGAGAACAGACCGAGCGGCCTGCACCCCGCTTATCCGATAAGATGCATTCGGCAAATGCGGGGATGCCGCGCGAACCGGCTTACTTTTTCTTGTTTTCGATATAGGTGACGGCATCGCCGACGGTGGCGATTTTTTCGGCATCTTCATCGGGGATTTCGAGTTCGAAGGCTTCTTCGAAAGCCATCACGAGCTCCACGATGTCGAGCGAGTCGGCGCCAAGGTCATCGACGAACGACGCTTTATTGTCTACCTGGCTCTCGTCCACGCCGAGTTGCTCTACGATGATCTGCTTGACTTTTTGTTCAACAGCTGATGCCATACGCTCTCCAATATACACTGAAGCACCGGCCTTCCGGGGAAAAATCTTTCCCCGGCAGACGAAGCCTGACCGGCGCAAAGTTTTGATTCTACACTACCGGGGTGGCTGCGCCGGGAAACCACCGGCGGCTTCGAAAAGGCGCCAAAAAAGATCGGTGAAGTCCAGCACAGGCGCGCGGCGGGCGAGGACGTGGGATGCTCAAAACATCAACGGCGAACTGGCAGTCATTCTGGTTTCGACACGCAATCCGCTCAATATCGGCGCGGCGGCGCGCGCAGTCGCGAATTTCGGATTCAGCGATTTGCGGCTGGTAGATCCGTATGATGTGGCGTTCCGGGAGGCAGTGTCAGCCGTGGGCGGGGCGCATGTACTGCGAAGCGCGCGTGTGTTCGGGAGCGTGGCGGAAGCGACGTCAGATTGTTCGCTGATATTGGGGACGACGGCGGGACAGCATCGCGTGCCGAAGCTGTTGATTGAGAGGCTGGAGTCCGGAGCGGAGGCAGCGCGGCGGCATGCGGGGCGCGTGGGGCTGCTGTTCGGGAGCGAGAAGTTCGGGCTCTCGAATGAAGACATGAGCCATTGCCACGGGCTGCTGCGGATTGCAA
>DASZVV010000135.1:0-6685 GCA_035546955.1 Bryobacteraceae bacterium | reverse complement strand
GACGCCGCGGACACGCGACTTCAGTCGCGTTTGAGCTGGCCTCGAATAGTCAATTCTCTGAAGGACGGCACCCCCGGGAACCCTACGCCCCATACCCCAGCGGCAACTGAAAACTCTCCCCCAGATAAATCCGCCGCACTTCCGCATCCCCCGCCAGATCGTCCGGACTCCCGCTCCGGAAAATCTTCCCCTCATTGATGATGTACGCCCGGTCCGTCACGCTCAGCGTCTCGCGCACATTATGGTCCGTCACCAGAATCCCGATCCCCGATTTCTTCAGATCCAGAATAATCCGCTGCAGTTCCAGCACCTGAATCGGATCGATCCCCGAGAACGGCTCATCCAGCAGCAGAAAACTCGGATCGATCGCCAGCGAGCGCGCAATCTCCACGCGCCGCCGCTCGCCGCCGGAAAGCACGTAGCCCTTGCTTCGCCGCACCGTGCCCAGCCCCATCTCCTCGATCAGGCGGTTCATCTTCTCCCGGCGCTCGCGCCGCGAAAGCCGCCGCGTCTCCAGAATCGCCATCAGATTGTCTTCCACCGTCAGCTTGCGGAAAACCGACGCTTCCTGCGGCAAGTAACTCACCCCGAGATTCGCGCGCTGGAACATCGGCACGTTCGTCACGTCCTCCCCGTCCAGCAGCACCTTCCCCGAATCGGGACTGATCAGCCCCACCACCATGTAGAACGACGTCGTCTTCCCCGCCCCGTTCGGCCCCAGCAGCCCCACAATCTCGCCGCGGCTCACCGTCAGCGAGACGTCGTTGACCACACGCCGTCCCCGATACGACTTCGCGATCTCTACCGTTTCCAGCCTTTCGAGCGTTTTCATCGGCCTTCGGAGTTATGATTTCCCATGGAAAATATGGCCTTCAATCTTCTGTTTCGGCGCGCCATCGAGCACAAGCTTGTCGTCATTCGCAAACCAGGTGATCTTCTCACCCTGTGTGTCCCCCCGCGCGGAATCCTTCAGGTACGGACGCCCCCCGGTCAGAACAATTTTGCCCTCTCCCGTATAGTATTCGCCATGATCGCTTGTCCCCACGCGCTGCCTTCCCGGAACGCTCTGCGCAATCTCCACTTTGCCGTCCGCGCTCGCCCGGTCAATGCGGGAATCGGGCGTCTTGCCGTTCACGGGCTTGCCGTCATTCATATAAGCCTGGAGAGTCGCGCACTTCACCGTGAGCGCCTGCCGCGTCAGCGTTACATCGCCGGTGTAAACCGCGAGCCGGTCCGTATCGGTATAAACCATCTTCTGCGACCGGATCAGCGTCGCCGGCGGCGCCGGACCCGGCTTGCCGTCCGGCCCGTTCTTCGGCGAATCCTGCAGTTGCGAAAACACATGGCCGGCCGCCGTCAGTTGCTTTTTCTTCCGGTCGATATCCACCTGATCCGCTTGTATCCGGCTCCCGCCCTGCCACACCTGCGCGTTGCCGATGTAATGAAGCTGGTCGCCGCCATGCTCGGAGATCACGTGATCCGCCTTGCCCTGCATCGCTTCGCCCGGATCGAGCATGCCGCTCCCCTGGCCCGATTGCTTTCCGTTTGCCGTCTCGGTTGAGATGTGCGTCGTCGCCACATTCCCGCGCGCGTCGAATTCGTTCGTGTTCTGGTCGATCCGGATGTGGTTCGCATCCGTGGTCCCGGTATCGTCCGCCACACGCGCGTGCGCTTCGAGTTCCATCACGTTCTTCGCGTTGTCCATCACCGCCGAATCCGCCTGCGCCTTGCGCGTCCCTTCGGAATACCGGAAGTTGCCCGCCTGCTGGATTTGCTTCACCTGCCCCTTATCGTCGAAGGCCACGTCCATCGTGCGGCTGCTGGTCACCCCAACGTCTTTCGCCGATTTCGGCTTATCCTTCCTCGTGATTTCATACTGCGAAGGATGCGTCTCAGTCGAGACGGCGTCGGCGTGAAAACTCTGGATCGTGTTATTCGCTCCGTACCGCGCGGTCATGCGGTCCGCTTTCACCAGGCGGTGCGATCGCGTGGGCTGATTGGGGAGAAACTCCATCGTTCCCGGCGCGAGCGTGGCTACGTGATCCAGGTCCTTGCCGTCCGGCTTCATGAAAACATCCACGCTGTCCGAATGGATGATCTTCGTATCGTCGAGCGGTTCTTTCCCTACCTGCACGGGCTTCGATTCCAGCGAAGCGTTGCCCCGCCCCTGGGCCGAGTTCAGCACGCTGTCGTTCGCGGTGGCCGTGAAAAACAGATTGAGGTGGGTCGCGGCCATGGAGGTCTCCGCCGTCTTCGCATGCGACAGCAGCCGCGCGTTTCCGGTTCCCTCGATCCTCTCGATTTCCCCGTGATCGTTGTAATACGCCCGCATCAGATCGGCCGAATACTCCAGGTTCCGGCCCTCCTGCTTGTCCGTCTTCCCCGTCTTATCGGTTCCATGCGCCATGGGCGCTTCGATGTTGTCGATTCGCGTGGAGTGCTGCCCGTCCGGCGCCACCGTTGTCTTCAGGTGCACGATCGTAGTGCCGGCCTGCATCGCCGTCTGATCGCGCGTCAGTTTTGACCATGGGCCCAGCGTTACCGTATCGGTCTTCTCGTTGTAGACCAGATCCTCGGTTTCCACTTTCATGGGCCGGCCCTTCGGATCGTGGCTCTTCAGATTCATCACCACCCCATGCATCAGATGAATATCCTGCGTCGCCGGATCGTAGGTTGCCCCGCCGCTCACCCCGTCCCCGCCCGCGAACACGAAGCTCGTGTGCTTGTCGGTTTCGGCCTTGCCGGCTTCGCTGTCGTAGCTAATGCCCGCCGCCTTAATGGAGGTGAGTTGGTGCTTCGGCTCGCCTTCCGCCGGAACATCGAGCGTGATTTCGGCGTCGCTGTCTGTCTTCAGCTTGTGGGTATCGTTATCGAAGTCCGCGTAGTCGGTGTGAACCCGGTCGTACGACTTACCGTCGTGCTCGTAAATTCGAAGTGAGACATCCTTCAGGTGGACGGTCTTGCCGTCCGCTGAGGTGTGCTGCTCCGCGGCCTCTGCTTCCACGGCGGGCTTGCCGTTCGTGCTCTGGCCCCACTGCCAGTAGAGGGCCGCTGAACGGTCTTCTAATGCCATAGGAGGCGGCACCGCGCGCTGGTGCGCCTTCTGCGCCTGCCGCGCAACCCGATAGACCTGAAAAACCCCAGCGGAGATCAGGGCGATCACAACCAGCAGGAGCCAGCGCAGACTACGCATGTACGAAATACCAGTTTACCGCTTGATCGCCCCAGGCTGGTTAAAATGAAATTTCCCATGCAATCCAGCCTTGTCTGCTTCAACGCCGCTTGCCGTGCGCAATTCGGCATCCGCGAAGTGATCTATAACTGCCCGAAATGCGGCGGCCTTCTCGAAGCCCGCTACGATTTCTCGAAGATAGATCCGGCGGCCCTCAAGCGGACGTGGCGGGAACGCCGCATGTCGAACGCTCCGCTCGAGCAGAGCGGCGTCTGGCGCTATCGGGAGCTGTTTCCCTTCGTGGAAGACCACGCGAATGTCGTTACGCTGCGCGAAGGCAACACGCCGCTGCTGCAGTCGAAGCGCGCCGCCGAGTATGGCGGGCTCGCAAACGTCACCTTCAAGCATCAGGGCTTCAATCCGACAGGCTCGTTCAAGGACAACGGAATGACCGCGGGCGTCGCACAGGCGCGTACGCTCGGCATGAAGCGCGTGGCGTGCGTTTCGACGGGCAACACTTCGGCTTCCATGGCGGCATACGCCAGCGCCGGCGGGCTCGATCCGCTGATCTTCATCCCGAATGGCAACATCTCTTATGGCAAGCTCGCGCAGGCCCTCGAATATGGCGCGAAAACGTTCCAGGTAGAAGCGAATTTCGATCAGATCCTGGCGCTCGTTCGCGTCCTCACCGAACGGCTCGGCATCTACCTGCTGAATTCGATCAATCCGTTCCGCATCGAAGGCCAGAAATCCATCGTCATCGAAATGATGGATCAGCGCGACTGGAAAGTGCCCGATTGGGTTGTGTTGCCTGGCGGTAACCTCGGCAACGTGTCCGCTTTCGGCAAAGGCCTCCGCGAAATGAAGGAGCTCGGCTTTATCGACAGGCTGCCGCGCCTGGCAGTCATCCAGGCGAAGGGGGCGTCGCCGTTCTACGAATACATGAAGGCGACGTCGAAGGGCTTTAACGCCGAGGTTCACCCGGAAACTCTCGCAACCGCTATCAAGATCGGCGATCCCGTAAGCTGGCCGAAGGCGCAGTTCGAAATCGAGACCTCGAACGGCACTGTCGAAAGCGTGACCGAGCAGGAAATCGCGGATGCGAAGGCGGTAATCGGAGCCAGCGGCATCGGCTGCGAGCCGGCCTCCGCCGCGACGCTCGCCGGTATCCGCAAGCTGAAACTCGATCGCGACGCCGACGTAGTCGCCGTCCTGACCGGCAATGTCCTGAAAGACCCGGACTACATCTACCGCTATCACACCGGCCAGTTGAAGGCTCCGGACGATACGCCAATCAAACCCAATTTCGGCAACGCGCCGATCGTGGTCCCGAACGATGCCGGGAAGTTGACCGAACTCCTGAAGTAAGCTGTCAGGATGCTGCGCCGGATCCTCGGCACGCGCGACATCACGCTGTTCGCCATCGCCTGCATCATCGGCACGCGATGGATTCCGGCTGCCGCGCACGCCGGCCCGGGTGCGATCCTGCTGTGGCTGCTCGGCGCCCTCGGACTCTCTATTCCGCTCTCGATTGCCGTCGCGGCGCTGACGGTACGGCATCCGCAGGCGGGCGGCATGTACGTCTGGGCGAAGCAGGATTTCGGTCCGCTCCACGGATTCCTCTGTTTCTGGCTCTATTGGCTTGGAATTGTCGTCTGGTTTCCCGGTGCGGCGATGTTCTATGTGGGCGCGGCCACCGGAACCGAAAATCGAACCCTGCTTCTCATCGCGGCGCTCGCCGCGATCTGGATTGGCTTGGGGGCGAACATCCGCGGCGTCCAGACCGGCCAGAAGACGGCCAACGCCGGAGCAGCAGCCTCCTGGCTTTTGGCTTCGATTTTAGTGATCGCCGCCATACGGCGTCATGGCTCGGCAACCACTTTCCACCTGATTCCTGCTTTCGATTGGGACACTGTCAGCTTCTGGGCCGCTATCGCCTTCGCGATGAGCGGCATGGAGCTGGTCGGGCTGATGGGCGCCGAGATCCGCGACCCCGCCCGCACCATCCCGCGCGCCGCGTGGATGGCTTCGATTGTCACGACTGTGTTCTATGCGGGCTCGACCGCCGCCATGCTCGTCCTGCTTCGCCCGGATCAGGTCAACGAGCTCGACGGGCTGAACCGGGCGGGCGAAGTAGTCGGAATGCCGGCGATTGTCGCCGTGCTCGTTTTGTTAAGCGCCATTGGTCAGTTCGGCGGTCAGGGCGCGGCGGTGTCGCGGATGCCGTTCGCGGCGGGCGTCGATGGCCTGCTGCCGAAAGCGTTCGGGCGCATCCATCCGCGCTGGCAAACGCCGCACATCTCGATGCTGGTGCTCGGTCTGCTCGCCTCCGTGCTGCTCGTCGTCCTGCAGATCGGCGATACCGTCAGAGCCGCGTACGACACCATCGTGTCGCTGATGGTCGTGATCGGCTTCATTCCGTACCTCTACATCTTCGGAAGCTCGTGGAAAGCCGCCCATCGCTTCAGCGCGTCAGTCGGAATCGCTGTGACCGTGCTCGCCATCCTTTGCGGCCTGGTGCCGCCGAGCGGCGTCAACCGGGTGTGGGTATTCGAAGCCAAGATTGCGGCGGGGACCGCGGCCGCTATCGCTTCGGGATTGCTGCTGAGAGTTCGTCGAAAGTCATCAGCCCCGGATGATAAAGCGTCACTTTACCGGCGGCGTTGAGTAACACGAGGGTGGGCGTCGTGCTCACTCCGTACCGCGTGAAGTTGGCCTCGCTCAGCGGCGTCTCCACATTGCCGAGCCCCGAGTAGTACGTATTGAAGACCCGAGAGATGTACGGCGTTTCGACCGCCGGGGCCGCGTCGACGCCGCCCGCGACATACCCGTAGTGCTGCGTGGGCGCGATCACTTCGAGGCCGCGCGATTTGAATGCCGCCTCGATGCGCTGCACGATGGGGATCTCCTGCTTGCAGTCCGAACACCAGTGCGCCCAGAAAAAGAGCAGCACCGGATGCCCCAGGTGCGCGCTCAGCGGGCGCGGCTTCGGACCAGTGACCCAGTGCATTACATCGAGCGGCGGCGCGGGCTTCCCTTCCAGCGTCAGCAGATTGATGTTCTTTTGGATCCGGGAGTTGATCGAAGTCGTCTTCCACTTCTCCAGCTCCGACTTCAGAAACAGCATCGCCTCATCGCGGCGGCCGAGGCGAGTGAGCGCCTGCGCGCTGACTTCGATCGAAGCGCCGAGAGCCGTCGGCAGGTTCGGATCGCTGTCGAGCTTTCGCCCGGCGAGTTGCTTCAGGCACAGATCGCGAACCAGGGTCGCGTTGTCGAGCGCGGCCTGATACCTCTTCGTCTGCAGATCGCCGCGCCCGATCCAGGAGTACGCCTCCAGATACTCGGGCGTGATGCCGCGGCGATCGCGATACATCTTCAGGATTTGATTCGCGGTATTGAAATCGCCCGCCATCGCGTACTGGCCGACGGCGGCCACAATGATCGAGGTGCCGCCGTAAACCAGCGCGCTCGCAACGAGCGCTGCGATCGCAAGCCTACGAAGAGGCATGGTGC
>DASZVV010000134.1:0-14564 GCA_035546955.1 Bryobacteraceae bacterium | reverse complement strand
CGTATGCGCGCCGCGTATCTGGTGCCGGTTGGCCAGGGGCAGGTGGATTACAAAACAATCTTCGCGCAGGCGAAGCAGGCCGGCATGAAGCACTTCTGCATCGAACAGGACAATGCGGCGGAATGGGGCGATTCGGTTCTTGCCGCGAAGATCAGCCTTGAGGGGCTGAAGAAAATTCTCTCGTAGGAGCCGGAGCTTTTTAGAAACACGAAGGGCGCCTGGAGTTTTCTCCTGGCGCCCTTTTGTATCGTGCGATTGCCAGTAGTTTAGTTCAGGACGAACATCGACAGGCCGGTCGCGCCGCTGGCAAGCACATGCGGCTTGCCGTCCAGCATGAAGACTTCGGGTGGGCTGCTGAGCGTACCGATCTCCGAATGCCAGAGAGGCGCGCCGTCAGTCGCGCGGATGGCTTCGATCCCGCCGCCGTTCGACATGAAGATGACGCCGCCCGCGGTCGAGGTGAGTCCAACGCTGCCGTTGGTCAGTTCGTGCCGCCACTTCACCTTACCGGTCTTGTAATCGATCGCGTCGATGAACGTTCCGTAGGACGCGCCGCCGCCGCTGCCCACGCCGCCGAGGCCCATGGAGCCGCGCGGATCGGGTTCGAGCAGATAGCTGATGTGAAGCGAGTTGGTTTCGTGCACGTAGAACAGCCCGGTATCCGGCGAGAATGTCGGGGGTGGGAAGTTCAGCACGTCATTGTTCACCAGCGAGCCGGCGATTGTGGCGTCCTTGTTCGGATTCCGCTGAACTTCGCCGCGCTTGTTGAGGTGGAGCGGCGAGTCCGGGCTGATATCCGAAGCGTAGTTGTTCACGAGACCGAGTTTCGACGTGATCAGGTGCTCGCCCGTCACACGGTCCAGCACGTAAAAGTAGCCGTTACGCGTTGCCATCATGACCAGCTTGCGGACGCGGCCGTTAAACGGCAGGTCCGCGATGATCGGTGTCTGCGTAGAATCCCAGTCATGCGTATCGTGCGGCGAGGTCTGGAAATACCACACGATTTTGCCGGTATCGATATTGACCGCGAGCAGGCACGATGTGTAAAGGTTGTCGCCGTCACCGCGGCCCTGCGTGTAGGCGGGGGTCGGGTTGCCGGTGCCGAACAGATAGAGGTGGGTGTCCGGATCGTACGAACCTGGAATCCACGATGTGCCGCCGCCGTGTTTGGCTGCTTCGAGGCTCGGCCAGGTATCGAGACCGCGGTCGCCCGGCTTTTGCGCCGTGGAATAGAGCCGCCATTGTTCGTCGCCGGTCTCCGGATCGAGTGACTTCAGATACGCCGGCATATCTGTATCGTTGCCGGTTCCCACGATGATATGGTTTCCAATCACCATCGGTACGTTGGATGAGAAATACTGCTGCTCGAAGGGCGCGATTTCCTTTTTCCAGACTTCGTGGCCGGTTTTTGCATCGAGGCAGACCACCCAGTCATCATGGAATTCGAAATAGATGTAGTTGTGCCACATGCTGGGACCGCGGGTGCCCGTTGTGGTGCCGCCGCGATACTTCCAGTAGTAGTGCCAGAGTACGGATCCATCGCGCGCATCGATCGCGTAAATATCATTCTGCGAGGCCCCGTAAAGCACGCCGTCCACAAAAAGAATGCCGCCGCCGAAGCGAGTCTGGCCGCAGCTATTGACTTCTCCCGTGCCGAAGCCGCCGACGACGATCTGGCCGGCGGTAAAGCCGCCTCCGCCGCCGCGCCCAGCCCGGCCGCCGCCGAATCCGCCGAAGCCGCCCTCTTCTCCGGCGCCGGTTCCGTTCGGGCCGCAGCCGGTAGTGATGCCGGCGTTAATCCCTTGCAGGCTGAGGTTTTTAACGGTCTGGGTGTTGATCGCTTTAATCGCGCTGTAGCGCTTTCCGGTCATATCGCCCGAATAGCTGGTCCACTGATCCGACAGGGGCTTCAGAATATCCGCCGGATCGAGGCCCCCGCCGCCCTGCGCCAGCATCAGCAAGGGGGCAGCCGCCAAAACAGTGGTGAGGAAGATCTTTTTCATTTCTGTCTCGGCTCCTTTATTTGATCGTCGCCAGATAGGCGGTAATGTCGTGCATGTTCTTATTGTCCGGGTCGTCCAACTGGAGAAGCATCTTCTTGTGAGCTTCCTGCGGATCCTTGATCTCGAGTTTCGGGTTGCCGTTCTCGATCGTGAACGATTTCTGCGTTCCGTCGGCCAGCCCGAGTACGATCAGAAAATCATCGTGGCGAATGAGGCGCCCTTCGAACTTCTGGCCGTTTGCCAGCGTGACGGTTCCCTGGAGGCCACCACCCGCGCCGCGCCCGCGTCCGCGCCCACCGCCGCCGCCCGAAACCCAGGTATTCTGGAGCGTCTTGGGGTCTTCGTACTTTGATCCGATTCCCTTCAGATCGCCGGTCACCGAATGGCAATTCGAACAGAGTTTCTGGAACTCGGCCGCTCCGGCTTTGGGATCGCCGATCAGAACGTTATAGGTGAGCCCGACCGGGTTGCGTCCGGGAGGGCTTCCCTGCGGGCCCATCGTCGCCTGAATGCTGTGAAGGTACTCCGCGATCGCATGCGAGTCGTCCGCGGGAAGATTGATCGGAGGGTTGTGCTGCGTGAGACTGGCAGCCACGCCCTCCCCTTCTTTGTCGCTGAAAACTACTGTCGAGTGCAGAAGATTCGGACCGTTCTTCGCGAGAACGCCCCGCAGGTCGCTTGCGTGGCAGGAGGCACAATGCGCTTCGTAGAGCGCCTTGCCGCGGGCCAGCACGTCCTGCGGCGCCAGTTGCCGCGTGTACTGCGGGAAGCCGCCGGATCTTCCGCCGCGTGCCGCGCCGCCCGGGGCCGCGGCCGCTGTTCCGGTCGAGCCCGTTCCGCCGGCGGCGCCCCGCCCTCGTCCACCACCTTGCGCCATTAGCGGACTACTCAGCGCAAACGTGCCGAGCACCGCCACAACCAATGTGAGTTTTTGTTTCATAAAATCGCTGCCTCAAAGAGGATTGCCAAAACGGATTATAAGTCATCGCTTTTTCATGTGCGGCATATCCTGATTCGAGCCCGTGAGAAAATCGGTTCATGCCGGGAGCCGCAAATGCCCTCAAATTCGGCCTCCTTGCAGCCTCGGCTCTTGCGATTCTGGGCGTCGGAGCGCTCGCTCAGCGGGCTCCGCAAAATCCGCCGAACGAATACGTGGATGGAGCCCTTTGTGCCGCCTGCCATCAGGAAATCGCCGCCAGCTTCGCCAAAACCGGGATGGGGCGGTCCTTTTTCAGGCTGCGGCCGCAGACCCTTGTCGAAACGCTCGGCAAGCCTTACTATCACGCGGCTTCGGAATCCTGGTACGAAATGATCGAGCGTAACGGCGAATATTTCCAGCGCCGATGGCAGATCGGTTTCGACGGCAAGGAAACCAATGTGGAAGAGAAGCGGGTGGATTACGTGATCGGCTCCGGCGACCACGCCCGCACTTACGCTCACCTCACGCCGCGCAACACCCTTCAGGAACTGGCGCTCAGCTGGTATTCGGAAAAGGGCGGCTACTGGGCGATGTCGCCTGGCTACGACCGTCCGGATCAGCCGCAGTCAACACGTCTGATCAGCGATCCCTGTATGTTCTGCCATAACGCCTATCCGAAGATCCCGAAGGTGGCGGAAGAACCGCACGCCGTGCCGCAGTTCCTCCAGCCGCTGCCGGAGGGAATCGATTGCCAGCGATGTCACGGACCCGGGCGAAAGCACATCGAAACCGTCGGACGCGCTGGCGCCACGCGGGCTGAGATTCGCGCCAGCATCGTGAATCCCAAACGCCTCAGTCCCGATCGCGAGCTCGAAGTCTGCATGCAGTGCCATCTGCAGACCACGGCGCTTTCGCTGCCGCATTCACTGCTGCGTCCGGGCGCCGGGCCGTTTTCCTACGTGGCAGGCCAGCCGATGGGCACTTTCCGCTTTACCTTCGATCGCGAGGGTGGGGAGGGCGAACATTTCGAAATCGCCCACACCGCTTATCGACTGCGGGAATCGCAGTGCTTTCTGCAGAGCGCGGGCAAGATGACCTGCACCACCTGCCATGACCCCCACGTTGCAGATGTGCCGGGAACCGCCCGGGCACGTTACAACGGGATCTGCCGCAACTGCCATGCATCGGAGCTGGCGCGCATCGCAAGCCCTTCGGGCGCGCATACCGCCGCCTCCGATTGCGTGAACTGCCATATGCCGAAGCGCCGCACGGACGATGTGGCGCATGTGGTGATGACGGATCACCTGATCGCGCGCCGCCCGCCCCCCGGCGATCTGCTGGCCGATAAGCCGGAAGAACGCGAGACGGCTGCCACGGCCTATCACGGGGAAGTGGTTCCCTATTACCCGGCGAAGCCCGGCGCGACTGACGAAGAGGCCGCGCTGAACGCGGGCATCGCGCAGTTGCACGATGGGACAAATCTCCAGGCCGGATTGCCTCGCATGGCGGCTTTGATCGAGAAATATCATCCTGCGGATGCGGAATACTACACCGCGCTCGCGGAGGGTTACCGGGCCGCACATGATCTGGCGAAGGCTTTTCCGGTCTATGAGGAAGCAGTCCGGCATGCGCCGGACTCCGAAATCGTGTTGCGCAATCTGGGCGCGGCTCAGTTCGATCTGCGTCAGCTTCCGCAAGCCGAAGCGACGCTGCGGCGCGCGACTTCTATGGCGCCTGGGGACCCCGAAGCATGGGGACTTCTCGGCGAGGCGCTGTGGATGCAGGGGAAGAGCGATGAAGGAAAAGCCGCGCTCAGTAAAGGCATCGAGCTCGATCCGGAAATTGCGGACCTGCACACCACGCTTGCGACCTTCCTGATGGGGCAACACGACCTGGAAGACGCCGAAAAGGAGATTCGCGAAGCCCTGCGCATCCAGCCGGCGAATGCTGCTGCTCAGGGAAACCTCGGCAGCCTGCTCGCCTTACGCGGTGCGGATGATGAAGCAATTTATCACTTCAAAGAGAGTGTCCGGCTCAATCCTTCGGCAGCCGCGGTGCGTCTCAATTACGCGCTGCTGCTCGCGAACCGCGATCAGTCCGCGGAAGCGCAGACGCAGGCGGAGGCCGCAATCGCCACCGACGCGAAACTGGCGGGCGCGCACGAACTGCTCGGCTCTCTCCTCGGCGCGAAAAACGATCTGGATGGAGCCCTGCGCGAACTCCAGCTTGCCGTTCAGTTGCAGCCCGATTCCGTCAGCGCGCAGTTTAAGCTCGGCGTTACCTTCGGCTTGAAACACGACATACCCTCCGCGATCGAGCATCTCAAGATTGCGGCCGCCGGGCCGGACTCGGAAGCGAAGAAGAGCGCGGTCGATTTGCTTCAGCAATTGGGTCGATAGCTACAGGCGTACCTTATAAACACGTGCGATAAAGCACCGGATTTCTTCCTCCGATGCCGCCTGGCATGCTACAAAGGGGAGCGACCCTGAATGACCATTAGCCGCAGACACGTGCTGCGGACCGCTGTAACGGCATCTTTATGCGGTTCGGCGTTCGCCACAGATCAACTCGACCTTACGGCTGAAGAGCGCGGCCGCGTGCTCACCGCGGCTAACAAATACCTGACCGAAAAGCCGATTACCGTCACGGCCTCCAGCTCCCCGCGGAGTGCCGGCGGTTCACACGATTTCTTTTCGGAAGGCGATTACTGGTGGCCCGATCCGAATAATCCGGGCGGTCCTTACATCCAGCGCGACGGGATGACAAATCCCGACAATTTTGTGGACCACCGGCGTGCGATGGTGCGGCTGAGCCTGATCGTTCCGGCGCTTGCGGCCGCATGGAAAATTACCCGGCAGCGTAAATATTCGGATCATGCCGCGCTGCACCTGCGCGCCTGGTTTATTGACGATGCGACGCACATGAACCCGAATCTTCAGTACGCGCAGGCGATCAAGGGCCGCTACACCGGGCGCGGCACCGGCATCATCGATACGCTGCATCTGGTTGAAGTAGCGCGCGCGGCGTCGCGCCTCGGGCTCGCGCCCGCCGATCTGGATGGCGTAAAGAGATGGTTCGCGGCCTACACCAACTGGATGACGACGCATCCCTACGGGATTGCCGAGCGCGACGCGAAGAACAATCACGGGACGTGCTGGGTCGCGCAGGTGGCGTGCTTCACCGAATTGACAGGCGATAAGAAGCTAAGCGCATATTGTGCGAACCGCTTCAAAACGGTTCTGATTCCCGATCAGGAAGCCGCCGATGGGAGTTTTCCGCTCGAACTGAAACGAACGAAGCCTTACGGCTACTCGCTGTTCAATCTGGATGCGTTCGGCATCATTGCGCAGACGCTTGGACTCTGGAAGTGGCAGATGCCCGATGGGCGCGGTATGGCGCGCGCCATGGCTTACATGTACCCCTACATTCTCGACAAGAAGAAATGGCCGCTCCCGCCGGACGTCATGTATGACAAGGAATGGCCTGTGCGCCAGCCCTCACTGCTCTTTGCCGGGCTCGCGCTCGGCAAGCCGGAATATATCAAACTCTGGCACCGGCTCGATCCCGATCCGACGGTCGAGGAAGTACTTCGCAATTATCCTGTGCGGCAGCCGCTGCTCTGGGTCTGACCGGCGGGCTTTGTTCACTGAAAAAACGCAATCGCGCGCGCGGCCCAGCCGACGCCGAACCAGAGCGTCAGCGAGGTCAGCGCAATCGCAATGTTCCGGCCACGCGAGCCCGAATCTCCTTTTCGAACCGTCCGCCGGAACACCGTGAACTGAAACAGCAGAGCGAGGGCGAGCAGAATCATCTTCAGGCGAAACGGTCCGCTGTGCGCGTAGCGCGTGGGATCGGGCAGAAAGATCATGATTCCGGCGGCCACCGTCAGGCAGAGCCCGATCTTGCTCCACTTCCAGAGCTGCTCCGAAAGTTCGGATAGCGCAATGCCGCGGAAGCCGAGATTCAGCAGCCGCAGATTCATGATGAGAACCGTGCCGAGCAACAGCGCGATGCCTGTGAGGTGGAGTGATTGCAGAATCGGCACGCCGTACTTCGTATCGCGCACGAACGCATAATCCTTCGAGTAGTAGCACCACTGCACGAAGCGATCGATCCAGTGTTGCAGCATCACAACTCGTAGGCCATGGTCCGCCCGCAGGCGATCACGCCGATCCAGAAAATCAGCGAGAGAATCGCAATTGCCCGGACGCCTGCCGGCGTGCCCTCACGATCCCAATCCGCCATTCGCGGATAATAGCGAACCTGATAATACAGAGCGTTCAGCCCCGAGAGCGCAAGAAGAATCATCTTGACGCGAAAGAAAGGATTCGTCCAGGCGCTTACTGCCTGCGAGGCGAAGAGCAGGAAGCCTGTCCCGAGCATCACTGCAAACCCCGCGAGGCTCCACGGCATGACCTCGCGCATGACGAGCGCGGCAGGTTTGTCACGCAGGCAAAGCCGCAGCAGCCGCAGATCGAGCACCATCACCATCCCCACCGAAAAAGAAAGCGCCAGCAGATGACTGCCCTCCACAAAGGGAAACATCAGGGTCGATTCCTTCAGTGATGTGGCCCAGCCTGTATTCTGCAGCCAGTTCAGAAGCGGAAGCAGAGACATCTTATTGCGTCGGCGCGCCGTCCACGCCAGGCCGCGCAATATCGTGATAGAGCCGCTTTCCACCCGGCATAATGGCGTAGAACAACGATGCGCCCTTCGATCCGTCCTTCATCGGATGCGCCACTACCGTGATCGGGTCGCCGGGCTTGTACGTGGTTTTAGTCCAGCCCTGCCGGGCCATGATATTCACGGCGCCGCCCTCGATGTCCCACGTTCCCGCCAGGTCTTTGCCTTCGCTTTCCGGTACTTTAACGATAATGTGCGAATGCGGATTCTCGAGATGATATTCGACGACCGTGCCCTTGTACGTCACGTTCTTCGACATATCGAACATCGCGAAGGAATGATGCGCGAGCGCGCCGGACGCGGCGGTGAGCATCCAGACAAATCCCGCAAGGCGGGTCAGGCCAATACGCGGCACATACCCATATTAGTCCTCCGCTCCGGCGACAATAGAGGAAGCGGGATCGCCATGGCTGAAAACACCCTACGCTCAATTGCCTTTCCAACGCTCACCGACATGCAGATTGCACAGATTTCGCACTGCGCCCAGGTGAAGAGCGCGCATCATCCGGATGGTGAAATTCTGATTGCGACCGGCGACCGGGGGATCAGATTTTTCATCGTCAAGTCGGGGCTGATCGACATTTACGACTACAGCGGCGACGAGCCGCGCGTGATCGCGACTCATGGACCGGGGCAGTTCTCCGGCGATATCTCGCATATCACCGGCCTCCCCGCGATTTTCACCGCCAAAACTCGCGGCGAGACAGAAGCCCTCGAGGTGTCGCAGGAATCGCTTCGGCACGTGCTGAATCAGTGTCCGGGGCTGAGCGACATTATTCTGCAGGCGTTCATCGCAAGGCGGCAACTGGTGCGCGAGTCCGGCGAATTCGTGGGACTGCGCATCATCGGATCGCGCTATTCAGCCGACACGTTTCGTTTGCGCGATTTCCTCTCGCGGAATCGCATCGTGTTCACGTGGACTGATATCGAGAGCGAGCCCGGCGTTGACAAACTGCTGAAGGAATTCGGCATCAGGGAGGCCGATACGCCCGTGGTTGCCTGCGCCCACATGGTGCTCTTGCGGAATCCTTCGAATCAGGAACTCGCCGAGCGCGTGGGAATTCACCAGCGCCTGAATCAGGATCTCTACGATCTGGTGGTTGTGGGCGCCGGGCCCGCCGGATTGGGAGCCGCGGTCTACGGAGCCTCGGAAGGTCTGCGCACGGCGGTGCTCGAATCGTTCGCCCCGGGCGGGCAGGCGGGCAGCAGCATGCGGATTGAAAACTATCTCGGTTTCCCTGCCGGCCTGACCGGCGCGGAGCTCACCGACCGCGCCATCCTGCAGGCGAATAAATTCGGGGCGCGTCTTTCCGTGCCCACGCCGGCCCTGCGAATGTCTTTCGATAACGGCTTCACCCTGATCGATGTCGAAAACGGGGGGCAAATCACGGCGAAGTGTTTGGTCATCGCAACCGGCGCGCAGTACCGCAAGCTCGGCGTGGAGGGCTGTGAGCGATTTGAGGGCACCGGCGTCTACTATGCCGCCGGCCCCGCTGAAGGCCACCTGTGCGAAGGATGCACCGTGATTGTGGTGGGTGGCGGCAATTCAGCCGGCCAGGCAGCGGTGTTCCTCGCATCGCACGCGGGCAAAGTGCTGCTGGTCATTCGCGGTGATGATCTCAATAAGAACATGTCGAGCTATCTTGTACAGCGCATCAGCCAGACGCCAAACATCGAGCTGGTGACGAATACCCAGATTCGCAAGCTCGATGGCAACAGCCATTTGCAGTTCGCCGAGCTGTACAACGCTGCGACGAAAGAGACGCGGCAGGTGGAGACCCCTGCGGTATTCAGTTTCATCGGCGCCACTCCGCGCACGGAATGGCTGCCGTCTGAGATTGAGCGGGACGATAAGGGGTTCATCCGGACTGGCGCCGCCCTGAAAGAATCGCCGCACTGGACAGCGGCCCGCGCGCCGCTCCTGCTCGAAACCAGCCGTGAAGGTATTTTCGCGGCCGGCGACGTGCGTTCCGGCTCATCAAAGCGCGTCGCTGCGGCGGTCGGTGAAGGCGCCATGTCTGTTCAGTTAGTGCACGAATACCTGCGGCAGAAATAGCCGTTTAAGACGCCAGCAGCAGCGTCTCGGCAAACGGCCATTCATCGTCCACCCACTGCGCCTGTTTGCGAAAGCCGGACGCTGCCGCAAGCTCGTCGATCGACTCCGGCGAATGCTTGTGGCAGCCTTCCGTCCAGATGGTTTCGCCTTCTTCAAACGCGACCTGATAACCATCGCGCCGGAAGTTGATCCGCTGCTTTCGCCGCGATCGAATATGCATCTCGATGCTGTTGGTCTCAGCGTTGAATCGAGCCTCGTGCGCGAATTCGCGTGGATTGAAATCCCCGCCGATCTCGCGATTGATTCGCACCAGCAGATTGAGATTGAATGCCGCTGTCACCCCGAGCGGGTCGTCGTAAGCCGCAATCATCCGGTCTTCGGCCTTCAGCAGGTCGGTCCCGAGAAGCAGGGAATCGCCCGGACGCAGAAAGCGCCGGACGCTCGACAGAAACCGCGCATCCGCCCCGCGATCGAAATTGCCGATCGTGCTGCCGAGGAAGAGCACCAGCAAATGCGAATCGTCTGGACGTACTGTTGCCACTTCGCGCAGCCCATCGAGATATTCGCGTTCCACCCCGACAATGCTGACCGCTTCGATATCGCGCAGTTCCGATTCGCAGGAGGCCAGCGCCGCGCGCGAAATCTCGATCGGGTAGTAGGAAAGCGGCTCGCGCGCGCAAAGGGCGCTGAGTATCCAGCGCGTCTTTCTGCCATTGCCGCTTCCGAGTTCGGAAACCAGTGCCGGACGCGGCACGTAGCTCACAATCTCGCCCGCGCGACGACGTAGAATGCGCTCCTCGGCGCGCGTGAGTCCGTATTCCGGAAGCGCCGTAATCGCGTCGAACAGCGCTGAGCCCAGCGGATCATAGAGATACTTTGACGGCAGAGTCTTTTGCCCTGGCCGGCACAGTCCATCGCGCACTTCAAGCGCAAAACGCCGCGTCAGAGCGGCAGTCGGTTCGGCTGCAATCGCTGTATTCACGCGCTCTCCTTTTCCACGCAGCGGAATCCCGCGTACACGTAGGGATAATGCGGCTGAAACCAGTTGCGAAAGCTCGGCCTCAGCATCACCGGGGCCGTCCGCGGGCTGCCGCCTTTCATCACGTAATGCCTGCCGTCGAAAAATGGCTCCGAATAGCCGGGGTAAAACGGCATCGCCTGGAATCCGGGGAAGGGCGCGAACTTTGTCGAAGTCCACTCCCAGCCGGTCGCATGCAGATCCTCGACTTCCGTCGAGCCCCACGCCGCGCGATGCCATTGCTCTTCCGTGGGCAGCGCCTTCCCCTGCCACCGGGCGTAGGCAGACGCTTCTGCGTGGCTGACGTAAACCGGCTCGTGCGGCGGCAGCGGAATTTCGCTGAACATCGCGCGATACATCCATTCGCCATTGCTTTGCTTCCAGAACAGCGGATGCGTCATCCCGCGTGACGCTCTCCACTCCCAATCCTCCGGCGCCCACAGCGAGCGTTCCTGATAGCCGCCGACATTCAGGAACCGCAGGAACTCGCCATTCGTTACTTTGCGCCGGTCGATGCCAAATTCCGGCACAGCGGCCGTGTGTGCTTCGAATTCGTTGTCCCATCCGAAGACGGATGAATCGCGGCGAAGACCCAGCATCGTGTGCCCCGCCGGAAGTCGCACCATGGTGTCCGAAACCGGATGATGCGGCGGTACGCTGTGCGTCTCTGAACCCTGTTTGCAATCGTAGGGAAGCTGATGGAAGACATACGCAAGTGTCTCGGCGTGCATAAGGCGATGCTCGATCGCCACGTTCAGACGCACATCGAACTCTTCGTCGCCGCGTGCGGCCATCAGACCAATCAGGGTATCGACGTGCGACCGCGTCCGATCCCGATAGTCATTCACAACCCGCAATGATGGCCAGTCCCGCGGCTGATCGGTTGGAAGGTTTCCCCCGACAGGATCGATCCCGAACGCAAACAGCTCATCGAATTCACTCCGCGTGTTCGAAGGATCGCTGAGCAGATTACGGTCGAATGCTTCGAGATGGCCCACATAAAATACAATCCTGTGGCGCTCGGGAATCGGGCGGTCATACATCGCCTCAGTCTTCACAGTCCGGAACAGGGCGTCCGTTTCGGCGCGAGCGGTCTCCAGCCTCAAAAGCAGGGCCGGGCGCGTTGCTTCCAAAGCTTCCGTCACCATCGAATCTTCCCCTCCGCTGAATTGTCTCACTTCAGTGTGGCGATGAAGTTACGAGCCACTTCGGCAATCGGTTTGTGCTCTACATCAACAAGTTCGTTCATCCGCCGCATCTCTTTCTCCGGAATACGGCCGGAAAGTTCCATCAGCACCTTTCTCAATTCGGGAAAACGCCGCTCCGCATCCGTCCGGACGGCGAGTGCACACTCATAGGGCGGGAAGTAATGAAGATCGTCATCGAGAATCGTGAATTCTTCGTGTGCCAGCATTCCGTCCGTCGCACTTCCTGCCGCAATATCCACCTTCTTTGACGAAAGCGCCTGATAAAGCAATCCGAGGTCCATCGTTACAGGCGCCCCGTCCATGCGCAGGCCATATGTTCGAACCAGCCCGTCCAGGCCGTCCGGCCGCTGCATGAATTCGTACCCCGCACCCATATGCCACGGCCCCGGACGGTGGGCTGCGTCACTCAGCGTCTTCAGGTTCTGCGCCCGAGCGTCTTGCGTCCGAACCACCATCGCGAAGCTGTTGTTGAATCCCAGTGGCGGAAGCCATTCGACTCCCCATTGGCGGTATCCCGCTGCTACCTGAGTGAACGCCGCGCGCGCATCTTTTACCGCCGGCTGTTTCAGCACTGCCGTCAGCGCCGTGCCCGTATATTCGGGATAGAGATCGATGCCGCCGGTGCGCAACGCCTCCTGCGCGAGCAGCGTACCGCCCAGCCCGAATTTACGTTCGACCTCCAGGCCCATGCGCCGCTCGATCTGCTGCGCCACAATTTCGCCGAGCACCATCTGCTCGGTGAAATTTTTTGAGCCCACCGTGACGTGTGGTTGTGCCGCGCAGCCTGTGAGAACCGCGATCAACGTCGGCAGCGCAGTTAATAAGAGAAGCGGCGTTCGATCCATTCGAGAACCTCATCCGCCACGATCGCCATGATTGCAGCCGGCACAGCGCCGGCCAGAATCGTTCTGGTATCCGCCATCGCGATTCCGCGGAACACGAAAGTTCCGAGTCCTCCTCCTCCAATGGCGGCCGCAATCGTCGCTGTTCCGATTGTAGTGACTGTCGCGATGCGAACCCCTGCCAGGATCATCGGCATTGCGAGCGGCAGTTCCACTTGCCGCAGGATTTGCCCACCCGTCATTCCCATCGCCAGCGCGGATTCGCGCACGCCAGCATCGACTCCCAGAATGCCCGCCACAGTATTGCGCAGGATTGGCAGAAGCGCATAGAGGACCAGCGCGATGATTGCCGTCCGCTTGCCGATGCCGCCAATCAGGGGAACCGGCAGCAAAAAGCCGAACAGCGCGAGGCTTGGAATCGTCTGGATGATGTTGACCGTTCCAAGCGCCCATCGCCTGCCGCGCGCGTGTCTGGCGAGCCAGACGGCGGATGGAGCGGCGATTGCGATGGCCGCGGCCACCGAGATCGCCACCAGCCAGAAATGCTCGAGCGTCATCTCGAAAATTTCATGCGTGAGCATGGCCGTCCTCAATCGTGGCGAGAAACGCCCGCGCTTCGGATGAGGTGGACCGCGCGAATTCTTCCGCCGGCGCGATTGTCTCGATAGCGCCATCCTTCAGCAGCGCGATCCGTGTGCCGAGCGCGAGCGCCTCCCGAATATCGTGCGTCACGAAAATCGCGGTTTTGCCGAGAGCTTTCCGCAATTCAACAAAATGCCTCTGCATTCCGAAACGCGTAACCGGATCGAGCGCCGCGAACGGTTCATCCAGCAGCAGCAGCGGCGGATCCGCCGCGAGCGCGCGGGCAATGCCGACCCGCTGCTTTTCGCCGCCCGAAAGCTGCCGCGGATATCGCGATCCGTACGCGGCGGGCGCGAGTCCCACCGCATTCAGCAACTCTGCGACGCGCGCTTCCGTCTTCTCGCGCGGCCAGCCTTCGAGCGCCGGTACCAGCCCCGTATTCTCGGCGACCGTGCGATGCGGAAACAGCCCCCCATCCTGAATCACGTATCCGATTCGCCGCCGCAGATGAATCACGTCCTGCGCCTGCACGGCGGTTCCGGCAAACCGCACTTCGCCCGCAGAAGGCGTCACCAGGCCGTTCACCATTTTCAGCAGGGTTGTTTTCCCGGAGCCGCTGCGCCCCAGCAGTACGACGGTTTCGTTCTCTTCCACCGTGAGATGGACGCCGCGCAGGATCTCACGGCCGCCGGCTTCATAGCGGACATTGCGGAACTCAACCAGAGCCGCCATCCGGATCAGGAGAAATCCAGCTCAAGTTCGTCGACGTAGCACCAGCCCCAGTCCTCGCCCGGTTCGATCGAGCGGACAATGGGATGTTTCGTGTGATGGAAGTGCTTCGTGGCGTGCTTGTTTTTGGAAGAATCGCAGCAGCCCACGTGCCCGCACGTCATGCAGAGCCGCAGATGGACCCAGGAGTCGCCCGTCTTGAGGCACTCCTCGCAGCCGCGCGTGTGCGGCTGAACGTCGCGAATCTGGTCGAGATGGCTGCAGGCCGGCATCTGCGCCCAAGCATACCAGAATCGGGATTGCCCGGCGATTTCGTAATCCCCCACCCCCCTCGCAGCCGGCCCCGCCCGGTGGTAGACTTCAACAATCCAAAATATGCCTAAGCTGCGCATATTGATAGCCGACGATCACGCCCTGATGCTCAAGGGGATTCGTACCCTGCTCGAAAACAACTATGAGATCGCTGGCACGGCTTCTGACGGGCGTGAGCTTGTGGAAGCCGCATTGAGCCTGCGCCCCGATCT
>DASZVV010000133.1:0-14612 GCA_035546955.1 Bryobacteraceae bacterium | reverse complement strand
GTCCACTTCGGTCGATCTGCCGCTGAGCCATGAATGCAAGCGGGTTCTGGCGTACGGGGCAGAAGAGGCGGAGCGCCTCAACCACAAGCACATCGGAACCGAGCACCTGCTGCTCGGCCTGCTGCGCGAGGAGAAGTGCTTTGCCGCCGAGATCCTGCACGAGCGGGGGCTGCGGCTGTCTTCGATACGCGAAGAGCTGCAGCGCACGCAGTCGGAGAAGATTTCGGCGAACCGGCCGAAGGAGAGCTCGCTTCTGGCGGAGTTTTCGCGCGATCTGACGCAGGCGGCGATGGATTCATCGCTCGATCCGCTGATTGGGCGCGATGGCGAAGTGGAGCGCGTGATCCAGATTCTCTGCCGGCGCACGAAGAACAATCCGGTGCTGATCGGCGAACCGGGCGTGGGCAAGACCGCGATTGTGGAAGGTCTGGCGCAGAAGATCGCCGATGGCGATGTTCCTTCTTTCCTCGCGGACAAGCGGATTCTGGCGCTCGATCTCTCTCTGATCGTGGCCGGAACGAAGTACCGCGGCCAGTTCGAAGAGCGCCTGAAGACCATCATGAAGGAACTGATGGAGAATCAGAATGCCATCATCTTCATCGATGAGCTGCACACACTGGTGGGCGCGGGTTCGGCGGAAGGTTCGCTGGATGCCGCAAACATTCTGAAGCCGGCGCTTTCGCGCGGTGAGATCCAGTGCATCGGAGCCACGACTCCGGGCGAATTCCGGAAGTCGATTGAGAAGGACCGGTCGCTCGAGCGGCGCTTCCAGGCGGTGAAGGTTCCGCCGCCGACCGAGGGCGATGCAGTGAAGATCATGTTCGGGATCAAGGACCGCTATGAGAAATTTCATGCGGTCAGCTATACGGACGAAGCGATCGAATCATCGGTCTCGGCTTCGAACCGCTACATTCCGGACCGGTTCCTGCCGGATAAGGCGATCGACCTGATCGACGAAGCGGGGGCGCGCGTCAAGCTGAAGCAGACCACGCTGCCGGCGGATCTGGCGGACATCCAGAAGCGCATCAAGTTCATCGTGAACCGGATGGAAAATGCAATCGCGAACCATGAGTTCGAGAAAGCGCGGTTCTATTCGGACGAGGAGCGCAAAGAGCGCGAGAACATGCGCCAGCTGCGCGAGAAGTACAACCTTGACGACACCTCGACCGGCGTGGTGACGAAGGACGATATCGAGGAAGTGGTGGCGCGCTGGACCGGCGTCCCGATGACCTCGATCAAGGAAGAAGAAATCTCGAAGCTGCTGCGGATTGAAGAGGAGCTGCACAAGCGGGTGGTCAGCCAGGAGCGCGCGATTGCGGTGCTGGCGCGGGCTATCCGGCGTTCACGCGCCGGGCTGAAGGCGTCGAACCGGCCGGCGGGATCGTTCCTGTTCCTGGGACCGACGGGCGTCGGCAAGACCGAAGTCGCAAGGGCGCTGGCGGCGTTCCTGCACGGCAGCGAGAAGAATCTGATTCGCTTCGACATGTCGGAGTACATGGAGAAGCATGCGGTTTCCAAGCTGATCGGATCGCCTCCCGGATATGTGGGATATGAAGAGGGCGGGCAGCTCACGGAGCGCGTGAAGCGGGCGCCGTACTCGATCATCCTGCTGGATGAAATCGAAAAAGCCCATCCCGATATCTTCAACATCCTGCTGCAGGTGTTTGAGGATGGTCAGTTGACGGACGGTCTGGGCAATCAGATCGACTTCAAGAACACGATCATCATCATGACCTCGAACATCGGGGCGCGTCTGCTGGAGAAGCGGAACAACCTCGGGTTTTCGGCGCCGCCGGTGGCCGGTGTGCCGTCGAAGATCGAGGATCAGGTGCGGGCGGAAGTGAAGCGCTCGTTCAATCCGGAATTCCTGAACCGGCTGGACGACATCATTCTCTTCACGTCGCTGACGGATGACGATCTGCTTCGAATCGTCGATCTGCTGGTGGCCGGGATCAACAAAAACCTGGAGCCGCGGCAGATTACGATCCGGCTGAACGTGGACGCTTCGAAGTACATCCTCGAGAAAACGTGCACGGACCGGAACTATGGGGCTCGCCCGTTGCGGCGCGCGCTGCAGAAGTTCATCGAGGATCCGCTTTCGGAGGCCCTGATCCAGGGAACGCTGCCGAAGCCGGCGGACCTGGAGGTTTATCTCGGAGAGACTGGCCTGTATTATCGGGTGCTCAATCCGGTACCGGCGGAAGTGATTCCGGCCGGTGCGGGTGGGGTGGCTGAGGCCGAACCCGAGGCAAATCAGGCTCCCGGCGTACCGCTGTTTTCGTTCTGAGACTCTGCTGTTGGGCCGTTCCGCGCAATGCGCGGGACGGCCTTTTTGTTTTCAGGGCAATTCTTCCCCGGAAAGTGGAGCGAATAGTCTTGTGGGAGTCCGAAATATGATGCTCCCAAAGGGTGGTTTCCATGTCCGGCGGACAGTTTTTGCGCCGCGCTGGCACAAATCTGCAGCGATGCCGTTGAAATGCGCTCTTGACAAGCAGATAACCCCAATAGTATCATCGGGTTGTCTAAGTTTCGGGTTCGGTTCCGAACTGGGGGACACCTTGATTAAGCTGGATATCATCAACGAAGTCGTCAACAAGACGGGGATCACCAAGACCAAGGCCGAAATGGCGGTCGAAACGGTCTTCGGAAAAATGAAGCGCGCGCTCGAGCAGGGCGATCGCATTGAGCTTCGCGGTTTCGGCGTTTTCACAGTGAAGCCCCGCAAGACCGGGATCGGTCGCAATCCGCGCACGGGCGCGGAGGTTTCGATTCCGCCCGGAAAGGCTGTTCGCTTCAAGCCTGGCAAGGAACTGCAGACGCTGCAATAGGAGCCTGTCCCGCCGCGCCCGCAGGCGGGAGGCCGCGCCGCGAGGCGTACATTTCGTGTTTCCAGAAGATCTGATCGAAAGAGCGCAGGACTGCGACGGTGAAAATCGCGCAGCCGCACCTGTGCCTGCGCACCCGTTCGATTCCGAGCTCCGCTTTGAGCTGGAGGGCATCGCGCACGGCGAGCCTGAACCGCCCGCGCCGCAGCGAGTCTGGCTGCACGTTCTTTTATTCCTTGTGACGTTTTTCACCACGACTCTGGTGGGGGCGCACATGATGTTCAACTTCCGGCACGATCTGCCGCCGTTTGAGATGGAGCGGCTCACCGACGTTTTCATGGTGGGGCTCCGCAGCCTCCCGGCGTTTCTGAGCGGGCTGCCATTTTCACTCACACTGCTGATCATCCTCTCGGCGCATGAGATGGGCCATTACATCGCGTGCCTGTGGTACGGGGTGGATGCGACGCTGCCGTTCTTTCTGCCCTCCCCGGTGCCGGGGACCGGGACATTCGGCGCGTTCATCCGCATACGGTCGCATATACCGACGAAACGGGCGCTGTTCGATATAGGGGTGGCGGGGCCGCTGGCCGGATTCGTGTTTCTGGTCCCTGCGCTGCTGATCGGCCTGGCGTTTTCGCGGGTGCTGCCGGGAATCGGCAACCGCGGATTGTGGCAGCTTGGCACGCCCGGATTGCAATGGATTGCGGAAAAACTGATCTTTCCCGGAGTGCGCTCATCCGACATTCATCTGCATCCGATGGCGCGGGCGGCGTGGGTCGGGATGCTGGCGACGGCGATCAATCTGATTCCCGCCGGGCAGCTCGATGGCGGGCATATCGTGTACTCGACTTTCGGGAGGGCGCACAAGTGGATCACGTGGCTGTTCATTGTGGCGCTGCTTCCCATGGGCTGGTTCTACTGGTACGGCTGGCTGTTGTGGGCGGTGATGCTGTTCTTCTTCGCGCGGCGCCATCCGCCGGTTTACGATCCGGACGATATCGGAATCGGGCGAATGCGCATTGGGGCTCTGGCGCTCGTCGTATTCATTCTGTGCTTCACGCTGGCGCCGGTCAATAACTGATGAAGATCAGCGCCACGATCGTCGCGCTCAACGAAGAACGCAACATCGCGCGGGCGATTGGAAGTGTAAAACCGTGCGTGGATGAAGTCATTGTAGTGGACAGCGGTTCTTCGGACCGGACCTGCGAGATAGCAGCGGAGATGGGCGCGCGCGTGGTGCGGGAGCCATGGCGCGGGTACGCGGAGCAGAAGAATTTCGCGACAGCCTGCGCGGCCAATGACTGGATCCTGTCACTCGATGCGGATGAAGAACTGACGGCCCAACTGGCAGCGGAGATCGGGGCGTTGCGCGGAGCCGCGGCCCGGGATGATGTGAGCGGATGGACGATGCCGCGGCGGGCGCGTTATCTGGGGCGATGGATTCGGCACAGCGGCTGGTATCCGGACCGGAAAATTCGTCTGTATCATCGTGGACGGGGGGCGTGGAAGGGCGAGCGGGTACACGAAACCGTCGCGGTGACGGGCGCGGTGGGGACACTGCGCGGAGATCTGCTGCACTTCACGTGCGATTCGCTGAATCAACATCTGCTGACTATTGACCGGTACACGTCGCTTGCGGCGCAGGCGATTGTGGAATCGGGCAAGCCGGTGCGGTTACGGCGGCTGGTGATCGATCCGCCGTGGACGTTCGTCCGGTGCTACTTTTTTCAGCGCGGTTTTCTGGACGGCGTGCACGGATTTGTGATTGCAGCCATGGCGGGCTTCTACACGTTTCTCAAGTATGCGAAAGCGCGGGAGATGCCGAGGTGAAGATTCTACATCTGGATAGCGGGCGCGAGATGCGCGGCGGCCAGTGGCAGGCGCTGCGGCTGCATCAGGCATTGCTGGCAGCGGGGCATGAATCGCTGCTGCTGGCGAGAGAAGGCGGACCGCTGCTGCGGGAGGCGATGGAGCGTGGCCTGGCGGCGGAGCCCCTGAAACCGGCGCGGATACGGCAGCTCTCGCGGGGTTTCGATCTGGTGCATGCGCATGATGCACGCAGCCACACGCTTGCCGCGCTGCTTTCGAAGGGGCCTTTTGTGGTGTCGCGGCGTGTGGCATTTCCGGTGAAGACTTCAGCGCTGTCGCGCTGGAAATACCGGCGAGCGAGCCGGTATCTGGCGGTATCGAAGTATGTAGCCGGAACTTTGCTGCAGGCGGGGGTGGACGTTTCGCGGATCGATGTCGTCTATGACGGTGTGGAGGTGCCCGCGGCCGCAGCCGAAGGGAGCGCTCTTCTCACGCCGTATACGCTCGACGCGGCGAAGGGGATGGTGCTTGCGGAGCACGCGGCGAAAGAAGCCGGAATTGAGCTGAAGCTTTCGGAAAATCTCGAAAGGGATCTGCCGGGTGCGCGTGCGATGGTTTATCTGACTGAGGTGGAAGGATTGGGATCGGGCATTCTGCTCGCCATGGCATATGGGGTGGCTGTGGTCGCTTCGCGGCGCGGCGGAATTCCGGAACTGATCGAGGATGGTGTGACCGGTATTCTTGTGCCGAATGACATCGGGGCAATCGCGCAGGTACTGCGGAGTCTCACCTGGGCGCGCTGCCGCGAAATGGGCCGCAAGGCGCGCGAGACGGTACGGCAGCGATTTACGGTGGAGATGATGACGGCCGCGACGCTCTATTCTTACCGGAAGGCGCTGGATGCCTGATTTCGGGGGCCTCCCTCCCCTGCTCTGGCCGCTCATCGCCGGACTGTTCGGGCTGCTGATCGGCAGCTTTCTCAATGTCTGCATTTACCGATGGCCGCGGGATCTGTCCGTCGTGAAGCCGCGCTCGGCGTGTCCGGGCTGCGGGAAGACGATCGCGTGGTACGACAATGTTCCGGTTTTGAGTTTTCTGCTGCTCCGCGGCCAATGCCGGCGATGTGGAATGAAAATATCGCCAGTGTATCCGGCGGTCGAACTGCTCACCGGAGTTTCGTTCGCGTGGTTCGTGGCGTTCGACGGCATGACTCTGGCCGCGGCGAAAGATTGTCTGTTTGCGGCGATCCTGATCGGGCTGATCTTCGCCGATCTCGATACCAGGTTGCTGCCCGATGAGTTCACGCTTGGCGGGCTGGCCGCCGGGCTCGTGTTTTCCCTTTTCCTGCCGGTACCGCCCACGTTTTTCGGGCTGATCGCAGATGTACTGCGGGTACATCCCGGGGTGCGAATGATGTCTTTTGGGGAGGCCGTCATTGGAGCGGTGGTTCCCGCGCTCGGGATGTGGTCGGTAGGCTGGATTTTCGAAAAGGTGCGGCACAAGGAATACCTTGGGTTCGGCGACGTGAAGATGATCGCCATGATGGGCGCCTTTCTGGGACTGGCCGGAACGGTGGTGACGCTGCTGATCGGGTCGCTGATCGGGTCGGTAGGGGGCTATGCGTGGATGAAGCTGACTGGGCGGGATCCGGCGACGTATTATCTGCCGTTCGCGACGTTTTTGGGGGCTGGCGCGCTGATCGTAGTGGGAGCGCATGGGGGCATCACGAACTGGTATGCGCAGCTCCTGCGATGATGAATTGTAAAGAACGCATCGATTCATTGGCAGCTTTGGCTGGACCCCTGTACTCTGAAGAGTTGACGGCACTTCCCACACATGCTGGTTGAATTCGAGCTATTGCAGCAGGCCCAGCGGGGAGACGCGAGCGCGTTCAACCAGGTGGTCACCGCTTACCGGCGGCGGATTCTCGGCACGATTTCCCGGCTGATCGGCCGTCCGGAGGACGTGGAAGACGTCGCACAGGAAGTGTTTCTGCGGCTCTATTTTTCGCTCGACCAGTTGAGGACCCCGGAAGTTTTCGAGCCCTGGCTCTATCGGCTGACGGTGAATGCGTCCTATGACTACTTACGTAAGAGTAAACGCCGACCGGAATCGAGAATGTCCGATTTATCCGAGCAGCAGGTGATGATGGCGGATGCCGCGGCGGGGTCGAAGGCGCAGACGGAAGAGGGGGAGAGGCACCGGGTCCGGGATACCGTGCAGAGCCTGCTTTCTTCGGTCTCGGAAGAGGACCGTATCTTATTGACATTAAAAGAAGTAGAAGGCTTATCGCTGCGCGAGCTGGAACAGATTTATCATGTGAGCGAGAATTCGTTGAAAGTGAGGCTTTTCCGCGCCAGACAACGCGTATTAAAAAGCGTGAAGGGCGTAACCAGGCGGCGGGGGAAAAGCGCCTCTACAGACGACGGATTGTAAAAAAAGGTAAGATGGATTCCTCGGCGTCCCAGAAGACGTCCTTACAGGTGAACTGCGAATGAACGATCAATGGAGCTCCCCGCTGGCCGGCGGGAACGGTGGAAGCGACGCCGGACTGGATGCCCATCTGGATGGTCTGTTCCGTGCATACCGCCAGGCCTGTCCCGATCCCGAGCCGTCTGTCAATTTCATGCCCGAGATGTGGGCGAAGATCGAGGCACGCGAAGCGTCGACTACGATTTTCAACCGCATGGCGAAGGCCCTTGTGACTGCGGCGCTCGGCGCGTCAGTGGTACTGGGCCTGCTTTCCGCCTCGAACACTCCTCCGCCGGTGTCCGCAAATGATGGGACGTTCCTGCAGGCTCTGACGAACGAGCATGTGCGGGACCTGGAGCCGTTGCAGATCGAACGGATTTCTGAACTCGAACAACAACAATAGAGGCTGTATGCCCCGCACACGGCTGAGTGCCATCCTGTATCTGATCCTGGTGTTTGTGAGCGGCGTGCTCGTGGGAGTTGCGTCCACGCGCCTGTACGCGGTGAAGGCCTCGGTGCCTTCTGCCGCGCCGCGCACGATGGCGGAATTCACGCGCCGCTATATCGACGAAATGAAGCAGAAGATTGGCGTCAATGATGAGCAGGCAGCTCAGGTGGAGAAGATCCTTGTTGACACCAAGAAGAAGTATGACGATCTGCGGCGCACAGAACGGCCCGCGCGGGACCGCATTCAGCAGGAGCAGGTGGATGCGATTCGTGAGGTACTGACGGACGCGCAGAAGCCAGCGTATGAATCGTGGCGGGCGGAACGGGCGAAGCGGTCCAAGACCGGTGCATCCGGCGCGTCCGGGGCGAAATAGACTGCGCCGGAAGAGAAACGAAAAAGGGCGGCTTCCTTCGGGGAGCCGCCCTTTTTCGTTTTCGGGAAATGGCTATTTCGTCTGCGCGAGTTTGGCCGCGCGCTGCTTCTGATACTTCTTCTCGAACTTGTCAACGCGACCGGCGGTATCGACCAGCTTCTGTTTGCCGGTGAAGAACGGGTGGCAGTTGGAGCAGATTTCGACGCGGATGTCGCTCTTGTTGGTGGTGCGGGTGCGGAAGGTATGGCCGCACGCACAGATCACATTCACCTCATTATAGGCGGGGTGGATTCCAGCTTTCATGGTTTACCTCGGGAAATACCATCGTAGCACAGCGGTTCCGAGCCCCCCGGAAACACGAAACCCCGCCAGCTCGTGAGGAGCGGCGGGGTCTCGATCGTCTTTTCAGATTTGAGGCAATTACTGCGTCCGCTGCGAAGCAACCGGTCCACAGGAAGTTGGCCCCGTCACTGAGAACGGAACCGTCAGAGATAACAACGGTCGATTCAGCTTTCGGCCACCTCGCAGGGTCTACTACATGAACTCATTTTTCTGGACCACCTCCTTCTTCAGTGATAACTCCAAATTACGCCCGCTTCCGCGGCTTGTCAACAACAATCAGGAGGAAAATGTTTTCGACTCACAAACTGAATAATTGCAGCGGGAGCCCCGTGAATACGTATCGCGGCCGCATTCGGTTTCATGCGGAAGTCAAGCAACAACACACGCGGGAGCACAAGACGAATTCGTTCGTAGAGCGTCTTATCAAACAGGGCGACGGTTGAAAACGGCCCGAGAGCAATAAGGAGTTCCCCTTGAAATCTATACCATCTTTAAAAACAAAAGCAGCGAAGCTACAGGCATTCGCCGGCGCCCTGGTTCTGTGCGGAGGACTTGCGGTGGCGGCACACGGCGGGATGGATCCCGCGCATATTCATCTGAAAATGGCGGACGCGGGCGAAGGCGGGGCGCGCGTCACGATGGCAGCCGCGGCGAAGGCGGCCATGCCGTCGGTTGTGAAAATCTCCGCTTCGAAGATCGTGAAGACACCCACCTCATTTTCGGGCGACGACAACGATCTGTTCCAGCAGTTCTTCGGCGGACGCGGCGATGGCGGCCAATTCGAAGCGCCGCCTCAGGCGCATCGGGAAGGCGGCCTGGGCTCGGGCGTCATCGTCAGCCCGGACGGCTACATCCTGACGAATAACCATGTGGTGGACGGCGCGACGGACGTGGAAGTGACGCTGCCGGATCGCCGCGAGTTTAAAGCGAAAGTGATCGGCACGGATCCGAAGACGGACATCGCAGTGATCCACATTGACGCCTCGAATCTGCCGGCGATCACCGTGGGTGACGACTCGAAAATGCAGGTGGGTGATGCGGTACTGGCGATCGGCAACCCCTATGGCATTGGACAAACGGTGACGGCCGGCATCGTGAGCGCCACCGGACGCGGCGAGCTGGGAATTGAAGACTATGAGGACTTCATCCAGACGGACGCTTCGATCAATCCCGGCAATTCGGGCGGCGCGCTGGTGAACGACCGCGGCGAGTTAATTGGGATCAATACGGCGATTCTCTCGGGTAACTCGGGCGGTAACCAGGGAATCGGTTTTGCGGTTCCGGTGAGCCTGGCGCGTCACGTGATGGATCAGATCGTGACGAACGGCCATGTGACTCGCGCTTACCTCGGCGTGACGATTCAGGAAGTGACGCCGGCGATGGCGCGGGCGATCGGGCTCGATGCGCCAAAGGGCGCGATGGTGAGCAACGTGTCACCGGATAGCCCGGCGGCGCGGGCGGGTCTGAAATCCGGCGATGTGATCACGGCGATCAACGGGAAGCCGGTGCTCGAAAGCAATCAGCTCCGGATGGACGTGGCGATGATGGGCACGGACACGCCGGTGAAGCTGCAGGTGTTCCGCAACGGCGAGACAATCAACGTCGATGCGCGGACGGGTGAGATGCCCGGCGCGCCGGTGGAGAAGGCCAGCGTGGAGCGCGGTGATTCGAACAGCGCACTGGATGGAGTTTCGGTCCGCAGCCTGACGCCGGAGATGGCGCAGCAGGCGGGCGTGGCGGAAGGAACATCCGGTGTGGTGGTAACGAATGTGGATCCGACGAGCGCCGCGGCGAGCGCGGGACTAGAGCGGGGCGATGTGATCCAGGAAGTGAACCACAGCAAGGTTGCGAATCCGGATGAATTCGCGAGCGCGCTGCAGCACGGGAAGAACGGCGATTCGCTGCTGCTGGTGAATCGTAAGGGCAACAAGATGTACTTAGCGGTGTAGGAGCGGAAAAGCAGGTTGGAGTTGATTGGTCGGGGCTTCGAAAGAGGCCCCGGCTTTTTTTAAGCCGGGTGTATGCTGAATTTCCGGACTTAATTTCATGTTTGTCTTAAAAGATGGATCATTGGTGCAGATGAAAGCATCGCAATTCGCGAAGGAGGACGACTTTCAAAGTCTGCTGGAACAACATCCCGAGCTTCTGGTTGGCGAACTCGTCGATCCAGAGGATCCACGTCGGTGGTTGCTCGTGACCAGAGAGATTGCAATTCCAAGCGAGCCAGGAGGTGGCGGATGGTGGTCGGCTGATCACCTCTTCCTGGACCAGGACGGAATACCGACAATCGTTGAAGTAAAGCGCCAGTCGGACACCAGACTGCGACGCGAAGTCGTGGCACAAATGCTCGATTACGCCGCGAATGCCGTCGCCTGCCTTCCTGCGTCGTCGATCCGATCGTCCTTCGAAGAAACATGCGCGAGATGCGGCAAGGATCCGGATCAGGAATTGCAGAAGTCATTTGGAAATAACGTTGAAAGCGCTAAATTCTGGCAGCAGGTTAAGACGAATATTGAAGCGCAGCGAATTCGCCTGCTTTTTGTCGCTGACGCCATCCCGAGGGAACTCAGGAGGATCGTTGAATTTCTGAATCGGCAGATGAATCCGGCCGAGGTATTGGCGCTGGAGCTCCGACATTATTCAGGCGAAAACGGGCTTCGTACGCTGGTTCCCACAATCTACGGCCAGACAGAGGAAGCCAGGGGGATCAAATCCGCCGCGTCGGCTTCGACGGTGACCTGGGATGAGGAGTCAGTATTCGAGCGCCTCGCCCTGAAGGCAACAGCCGACGAACTGGCGGCCGCGCGCTCTATCGTCAATTGGATGAAGGCACGCTCGAAAATTCGATTCGGGCACGGAAAGCAGGAAGGTTCGATCAATTCCTCCTTCCAGTCGGATGGTGAGAAGCTTTATCCGCTCTCCCTGTCGAGTGCCGGTATCGTCTACGTGTATTTCGGATACTGCGTCAGAGGTCGTTTCAAAGATGCTGCGAAGCGCCAGGAATGGCTGTCTCGGTTAAACGAAATACCCGAAGTCAGACTGCCTGCAGATTCGTGCGACAAATATCCGGGCATCCAACTCGCCGTGCTCGCGCCGACTGAAAGACTCGCGGCATTCCTCAAGGTTATGGATTGGTTTGTATCAGAACTCGGCTAGCCGGCCTTTTGCGCGTCGGCGATAGCAACGCGGAGGTCTTCTTCGGTGACGATGCCGTCGAAGCGTTTTACGGTGTTGCCTTTGCTGTCGAAGACGATTGTGACGGGGAGTTCGGCGAGGTTACCCATACCTGTGGAGAGGCCGACCTGGTAGGCGATCGGGTTGGTCTTCAGGAATTTCGGGACAACGGAGGCGGCGTCATCATCGGTGGCGATGCCGAGGAACTGGACGCCTTTCGTGCCGAGATCCTTGTGGATGCGGTTGAATTCGGGGATTTCAGAGCGGCAGGGGATGCACCACGTGGCCCAGTAGTTCAGCACGACGACTTTGCCTTTGTAATCGGCGAGTGAGATCGGGGCACCGTCCATGGTCCTGAAGGGTAAGCCGTCGAGGCCTCCGACAGCGGGGGTCGTGTCGGCAGCTGCGGTGGCGGTAGCCGACGATTTCGTATTCAGGAACGTCAGATACTCCGCCGGATTGCGCGTGAGGCCGGGGAATGTAGCGACGACGTTGCGGTCCGAATCATAGAGTACATAGAACGGAATCGCAACGGTCTTGAACTTATCCTCTTCGAGCTTCTGGTTGGCGACGGAGGCGGCATCGGTGCCATCCGTGTAGAGGTCGACCAGCACCATGTTCTTCATGACGGAAGCGATCTCGGGTTTGGTAAACATGTTGGCCTTCATCCAGTGGCAGTTGGTGCAGGCGTAGCCAGTGAAATTCACGAGCACGTATTTGTTGCCGGATTTCGCCTGGGCGAATGCGCCATCAAGATCGTTCTCGACCCAGGCGAGTTGGCCGGATGAACCGCCTGCGCCGCCGGCTGATTCGGTTCCTGGCGGGGGAATATAGGATTCGAGTTCGCCGAGGCGTCCGCCGAGCATGCCAGGGATGAGGGTAATCGCGAATACCACGAGCGCCATGCCGATCAGGAGGCGCGGAACGCCGAGTTCGGAATCGGCGGAAATGCCGGGGAGGCGGACGAAGCCGAGAAGGTAGAAGCCAGCCATCGCAAAGAGCACGACCCAGGCGGCCAGGAAACGTTCACGCGTGAGATAGCCGGTCTGAAGTACAGCATCGAGGCTGTAGAGATACTTGAGCATCGCGGCGAGCACGAAGAAGCCCATCACGACCTTGACGCGCGACAGCCATTCGCCCGAGCGCGGCAGTTTCGTCAGGAATCCGGGGAAGATGGCGAGGAGGAAAAACGGGAGAGCAAGCCCCGTGGAGAATGTCGCCATGCCGACGATGGGGCGGGCGGCGCCGCCGGTGACGGAGGCGGCGAGCAGGGTTCCCATGAACGGTCCAATACAGGCGAAGGAGGCGAGCGCAAACGTCAGGCCCATCAGAACAGAACCGAAGTAGCCGCCTGCGTTTGAAGCCGAGTTCATCCTCGTCAGGATGCCGGAGGGGATGGTGATTTCGAACGCGCCGAGCAGGCTGAGTCCGAACACAAAGAAGATGGCGGCGATGAATCCGTTCACCCACGGGTTAGAGCCGAGCTGCACGACACCCGCGGAGCCGAAAACCAGAGTGACGACAGCGCCGAGGCCGGTAATCACGAAGATGATGCCGAAACAGAAGGCGATGGCCTGCGAGATCGCGCCCTGCTTGCCCGTGAAGTAGGACATCGTGATCGGGATCATGGGGAAGACGCAGGGGGTGAAGATGGCGGCGAGGCCCGCGCCGAATGCGAGGGCCAGGAAAGAGAAGATGCCGGCGTCAGCGGCCGTTGTGCCGGCGGGGGTGGCTCCGGCGTTTACGGGCGATGCGGCGGCGGGCTTGCCTTCGATGTAGTCAGCGGGAATGATCACCGCGGCTGCCGCCGCGCCGGGAACGATCTTCAGATTCGCCTCGATGTCAGCGGTGCGCGGCGGAATGCATTGCGTCCCACTGCAGGTCTGGTAGCGCGGCTGGAATCCGAGCGTGACGTCGCCGGCGGGCAGATCCTTCTTCAGTTCGACGCGCGCCAGGAAAACCTGCGAGCCTTCATAGGTTTCTGTGTTGGCCTGGAAGTTGGGATCGAACTTGCGCACCGGCGGAGGCTCAAAGAACGTGACATTCGCCACGGCGTCCGGCATGGTGTTTTTGATGGTGGTGGGAATGGGGCCCGGCGGCGTGGTGAGCGAATACATGTGCCACTCGGGATCGACGGTGGCGGCCAGCTTTGCGAGAACGGTGGCGCCCGGTGCGGCAGAGGACGGATCGATCGTCATCGTCCAATGCACGTGGTTAAAGCTCTCCGGCTGACCGAAAGCAACGGCCGTCAGACAGAAGAGAAGAAGCAGTCGCCGCATGATGCTACCCCTTTGCGTATCCGCGCAGATCTTCTTCGATACGCTGGTTGACTTTGCCCAGTGAAAATTCCGCCCCGACCCGGATCGCGTTTTTGATCGCGTTGGAGTCCGAGCGCCCATGGCAGATGATGCAGACGCCTTTCACGCCGAGGAGCGGTGCGCCGCCAAATTCGGAATAGTCGACGCGTTTCTTGAAATCCCTGTACGCCGATTTCGAGAGAACGTAGCCGATTTTGCGCGAGAGCGTGGCTTCGAGCGATTCGCGCAGCATCAGCCGGATCATTTCGACCAGTCCTTCGCTGACTTTGAGCGCCACATTGCCGACGAAACCGTCGCAGACAATGACGTCCGCGGCGCCGGTAAACAGATCGCGGCCTTCCACGTTACCGATGAAGTGGAGACCCATGACCTTCAGGAGCGGCGTGGCTTCGCGCGTCAGGGCATTGCCCTTGTGTTCTTCCTCGCCGATGGAAAGCAAGCCGACGCGCGGGCGCTTCACTTTGAGAACGTGGCGGGAATAGACCTCGCCCATGAGGCCGAACTGGGCGAGCATCTGGGGTTCGCAATCGACGTTGGCGCCTACGTCCACCACGACAACGGGAGAGCCTTTGATAGTGGGAAAAACGCCGCTGAGCGCAGGGCGATCGACGCCGGGCAGCTTCCCGAGGACCATTTTTGCGATGGCCATACAGGCGCCGGTGTTGCCGGCGGACATGAAGCCATCTGCCTTGCCGGTGGAAACCAGGCGCGCGCACACGTGCATGGAGCTGTCGCGCTTGGTGCGCGCAGCTTTGGCGGCGTGATCGTCCATCGTGATGCGCTCAGGCGCGTGGACGACCTCAATGGGGAGCGATCTGGAGGAAGGATGCGATTCGAGCTCGCGCTGAACC
>DASZVV010000132.1:0-8928 GCA_035546955.1 Bryobacteraceae bacterium | reverse complement strand
TTCGCGATTTCAGTGCCGGTGGAGCACCAGACGCCGGGCGCCTCGATTTCGAAACTGATGGCGGGATTCCCGGACATGCTGACGATCGAGGTGGACGGAACGGATTTCGTTTCGTCGTACCGGGCGGTCATGGCGGCTGCGGCGTGGTGCCGCGAGGGCCATGGACCGGCGCTGGTGCATGCGCACTGCACGCGTCCTTACTCGCATTCGTTCAGTGAAGACGAGCGGGATTACAAGACGAAGCGCGAGCGCGAGGATGAAGCGTTGCGGGATCCGCTGGTGACGTTCCCGGCGTTTCTGAGCGAGCACGGCATTCTGAGCGATGAGGAGATCGACCGGATCAAGCGCGAGATTGACGCGCAGGTGACGGAAGACGCGCAGCGGGCGCTGAAGGCGCCGCTCCCGGATGCGAGCGCGGCGTTCCGGCATCTTTATTCAGAGGATGCCGATCCGACTTCTTCGAAATTTGAAACGCCCGCGCAGCCGGAAGGCGAGCCGCGCATCATGGGCGATCTGATCAACCAGACGCTGCGTGACGAGATGCGCCGCAACGAGCGGATTCTGGTGTTCGGCGAAGATGTGGCGGATTGCAGCCGCGAAGCGAATCTGAGTGAGGTCAAAGGCAAGGGCGGCGTGTTCAAGGTCACTGCCGGCCTGCAGGCGGAGTTCGGAGCACTGCGGTGTTTCAATGCGCCGATCGCGGAGGCCTCGATTGTGGGGCGCGCGAGCGGTCTGGCCATGATGGGAATGAAGCCGGTCGCCGAGATTCAGTTCTTCGATTACATCTGGCCGGCGATGATGCAGATTCGCGACGAACTTGCATCGCTGCGGTGGCGGTCGAACGGGCAGTATTCGGCGCCGCTCGTGCTGCGGGTACCGATCGGCGGATACCTGGGGGGCGGATCGATTTATCACAGCCAGTCAGGCGAGGTGACGTTCACGCATATTCCAGGGCTGCGGGTGGTATTCCCTTCGAACGCGGAGGATGCGTGCGGGTTGCTGCGCACGGCAATCCGCTGCGAGGATCCGGTGTTGTTCCTCGAACACAAGAAGCTGTATCGCGAGATGTACAATCGCGCGCCGTATCCGGGGCCGGATTTCATGGTGCCGTTCGGCAAGGCAAAGGTGGTGAAGGCGGGGCAGTCGCTCACGGTAGTCACCTACGGGGCGCTGGTGCAGAAAGCGCTTGTCGCGGCGCAGGAGATCGAGAAGGAGCAGCCGAACCGGACGATCGAGGTGGTGGACCTTCGCACACTGGCGCCGTACGACTGGGAAACCATTGCCTCGAGCATAAAGAAGACCAGCCGGGTGATCGTGGCTTACGAGGACACGCTGAGTTTCGGGTTCGGGGCGGAGATCGCGGCGCGGATTGCGGACGAGCTGTTTACGTGGCTGGACGCACCGGTGCGGCGGGTAGCGGCACTGGATACCTGGGTAGCGTACCAGCCGGCGCTCGAAGCGGAGATCCTGCCACAAACCGAAGATTTGACGGCAGCTATCGGAAATCTGCTGGCGTTCTGAAGCGCACGCCAACTCTTTGGTTTCCGTACTACTAGTACCACTGGGCTATCCTTCCCGGACCCGAATGGTAGAATAAGTACTTCATCATGACGGCCGCAGAGTCGCAGCCGAAGTCTGCCGAAAACGCTTCGCAGTCATTCTCGTGGATTACCGTGGGCGCCGTGGCCGCTCTGCTGGCCGGTTGCTACGCACCGGTTCTTTATTCCCTCGCCTCGGTCTGGTACAACGACGCGGATATGGGGCACGGGTTTTTCGTGCCGGTCATTGCGGGATATATCGCATGGCAGAAGCGTTCGGAGATTGAAGGGCTGGCGCCACGGCCGAACTGGTGGGGCGTGGCGGTCATGCTTTGGGGAGCGCTGCAGCTTTATCTCGGTACGCTGGGAGCGGAACTTTACACCTCGCGCACTTCGCTGGTGATTTCGATTGCGGGCGCCGTGCTGCTGCTCGGCGGAACGAAATACCTGCGGATTTTCTGGTTTCCGATTTTTCTGCTTTTCTTCATGGTTCCGATCCCGTCTGTGATCTATAACGAGATCACCTTCCCGCTGCAGATACTTGCCAGCCGGGTGGCGGAGAATGCGATTGCCGCGCTGGGGATTCCGATCATCCGCGAGGGCAATGTGCTGGAACTGGCCAGTCAGAAGCTGGACGTGGTGGAGGCGTGCAGCGGCATCCGCTCTCTTCTGACCCTGACGTTTTTGTCTCTGGTGTACGGGTATTTCTGCGAGAAGAGGACCTGGTTGCGCACGGTGCTGTTCTTTTCGACGATTCCGATTGCGATTACCGCCAACGCGGCGCGCGTCACTCTTACCGGCGTGATTGCGAATTTCAAGCCGGAGCTGGCGGAAGGCCTGTTCCATGAAGCGCAGGGGTGGGTCATTTTCATGGTGGCGTTTGCGATTCTGGCCGGGCTGCATCAGTTGCTGGCGCGGGGCGCGAAGATGATGGAAAAGGGAAATGAACTCCGTCCTGCGTAGCAAATATTTTCGGGTTCTGACACTGGTTCTGGTAGCCCAGGCGGCGTTGTTTTATTCCGCCTCGCGCGGAGAAGGCACACCGCTGGCGCGGCCACTGGCCGAAATGCCGCCGACGATGGGGAACTGGTACATGACGGGGCAGGGCGCGGTCGATCCGGATACCGAGGCAGTGCTGCGGGCCGACGACACGGTCATTCGCTCGTACTCCGCACCGGCGATGCCGCCCGCCAGTTTGTTTATCGCCTACTTCAAGACGCAGCGCACGGGGGCGGCGCCTCATTCGCCGAAGAACTGCCTCCCGGGGGCCGGCTTCCAGGCGGTCGAAAACGGAAGCATCGACGTACCGGTGGGAAGCAGGACGATCCACATCAATCGCTACGTCGTCTCGAACGGGGAGTACGACGATGTGGTGCTCTACTGGTATCAATCGCAGGGGCGGGCGATCGCGGATGAATTTGCCGCCAAGTTCTATCTGATTGCGGATTCGATCCGGCGGCACCGGAGCGACACGTCGCTCGTACGTGTGGTGGTTGAAGCGAGAAATCAGGTTACCCGCGAGCAGGCGACGCAGGCGGCTGTGAATTTCGTGCAGGCGTCTTATCCGACGATCAGCAGCTGGATTCCGCAGTAAACCCACCGGGCTCGATAAAATTGCAGCGGACGGCTCTTCCGTTCATCTGATCGGGCATACATGACATTTGGGAAAAGACTCAGCGCGGCGGTGGCCTGCGCAGCGCTCGCCGCGGCGAGCCTTTATTCGCTTCGTGGAGCGGACCGCGGGCTGGTGGGAACGCCGGCGATCCGGTTCGAACTGGACAAGCTCAACGTGCTGGGAAGCGTCCTCATGATCGGCGCGCATCCGGACGATGAGAATACGGCGGTGATCGCGTATCTCGCGCGAGGGCGGAAGATCCGTACGGGGTATCTGTCACTGACGCGCGGCGAGGGCGGCCAGAATCTGATCGGCGACGAACAGGGCGAAGCCCTCGGGGTGCTGCGAACGCAGGAACTCCTCGCGGCGCGCCAGGTGGATGGCGCTTCGCAGTACTTCACGCGCGCGATCGATTTCGGTTTTACGAAGACGCCGGCCGAGACCCTGGAGAAGTGGGGTCACGACCGGATTCTGTCCGACATCGTTTGGGTGATCCGGCAGCAGCAGCCGGATGTGATTCTGCTTTGCTTTACCGGCACGGCGGCGGACGGCCACGGGCAGCACCAGGTGTCGGCGATTCTGGGGCGCGAGGCATTTGACGCGGCGGCGGACCCGAAGAAGTTTCCGGAGCAGCTGAAGTGGGTGAAGCCGTGGCAGGCGAAGCGCGTGATGCAGGCGCGGTTTACACCGCCTTCGGGGGGCCCTCCGGTGGGGGGCGGCGCTCGCGGGGCTTCGGGAGCATCGGGCGGCGGACGAGGGGCACCCCTGGGGCGCGGAGCATCGGGGGCGTCGGGTCCGCAGGAGAAGGTTGCATTCACGCTGCCGGTGGGCGATTACGATCCGGTGATCGGGAAATCGTACCGGGCGATCGCGGTCGAAAGCCGGGATCAGCACAGGAGCCAGGGGATGGTTCAGCTGACCACGTACGGTGAGCTCTCGACGGCCTTTGTGCTGCGCGGCGGCGCGCCGGCGGCACACGATCTGATGGACGGGATCGACACCACATGGAGCCGATTGCCAGGCGGCGCCAGAGTAGGGGAGTTGCTCGCGAGAGCGAGGAACGATTTTGACGATCTGCATCCGGAGAAGACCGTACCGGCACTGCTGGAGGCACGCGCCGCTGTTGGGCGCATGGCGGATGCGGGGCAGCAGTGGGCGAAGTGGAAGCGGGACGAAATCGATCAGGCGATTGCGCTTTGCACCGGCCTTCACGTGGAAGCGGAAGCGAATGAGTTCGGCTACACGCCTGGAGCGGCGGTGGACGTGAAGCTGACCGTGGTGAACCGGTCGCACCTGCCGATGGTTCTGGCGGATGCACGTGTGACCGGGTGGGGGGAAGCAGATGCGCCCGTGAAGAATGCGGCGGCGCACAATCTTTCCTACAACAGGGAGGATACGGTCGACCTGAAGCTGACCGTGCCGAAGAATGAGCCGCCTTCGCAGCCGTTCTGGCTGGAGCATCCGCCGTCAGGAGATACGTACACGATTCCCGATCAGGCGCTGATCGGGCGCGCGGATATTGTGCCGCAGGTGACTGTGCGATTCGATTTCACGGTGAACGGACAGCTGTTTTCCGAGACCGAGCCGCTGCATTATCGTTATGCAGATCCCTCGCGCGGCGAGTTTGTGCGGCCCGTTGTGGTGGAGCCGCCGCTGAGTGTGGAACTGCCCGCGCGCAATATCGTGGCGCCGGAAGGGACGACGCGCGACATCAGCGTGCTGGTGCGGGCGATGAGCGGTACGCATTCGACCGAAGCAGCGGGCGAACTGGTTTTTGATGCGCCGGAGGGCTGGAGCGTGGAGCCCTCAAAAGCAGCGTTCGATCTGAAAGAAGCGGACGGGACGCAGGAGGTAAAGTTCCGGCTGACGCCGCCCTCGAAGCCCGGCACGGGCGATTTCAAAGTGGAGGCGCGGCTGAACGGCGGCAAGACCGTGGCGACGACGGTAGACATGATCGATTACACGCATATTCCGGCGCAGACGATTTTCGAGACCTCCGGCGGGAAGATATCGGCGGTCGATCTGAAGGTGCTGGCGAAGCGGGTGGGGTACGTGATGGGGTCGGCGGACAAGATGCCGGAGGCGATCCGCCAGATGGGTTGCCAGGTGGATTTGCTCGACGACAAGACTCTTACGAGCGGCGATCTCAGCGTGTATGACGCGATTGTCACAGGGCTGCGGGCTTATGCTGTGCGAGCCGATCTGAGAGCGGCGCAATCGCGCATTCTGGACTATGTGAATCGCGGGGGAACGCTGGTGGTGCAGTATAACCGGCTGGACGACCGGCGAATCAGTCCTTCGGTGTCGGAGGCATTCGATCACCTGGGGCCGTATCCGTTTACGTTGTCGCAGGGCAACACCGAGCGGGTAACCGAAGAGGATGCGCCCGTTAAGATTCTGGATCCGAATTCGACGATTGTGCGGGGGCCGAATGCGATCACGGAAGCGGACTTCCGCGGCTGGGTTCAGGAGCGTGGTGTCTATTTCGCGGAAAGCTGGGATCCGAAATATCAGGCGCCATTTGAAACGCACGATACGGGTGAAAAGGATTTAAAAGGGGCTTTATTATACGCGCGTTTTGGAAAAGGTGCTTATATTTACACGTCATTTTCCTGGTTTCGTGAACTGCCGGCGGGGGTGCCGGGCGCCTTCCGAATTTTTGCCAACCTGCTGAGCGCGGGGAATGCCGGTGGCCGGTGATTCCGGTGCCGGAGTTGCCTTGAGTTAACGGGTGTAACGGTTAGGAGGTTTTCGCGCACGCTATATTGGAAAAACCGCCCGATATGCTTGAAGTCTGCGCGCTTACGGACCCAGGTCGAGTCCGGCAGTCGAATCAGGATGCCTTTCGCATTGTGCGCGAGCTTGGGCTGTATATGCTGGCGGACGGCATGGGAGGCGCGCGCGGCGGGGAGCAGGCGTCGCGTATGGCGGTGGAAGCGATTGAGCAGTCGCTCCGCCGGTCCGCGCATCATGATGCGGCGGCACTGCTGAGCGCCGTGGAAGAAGCCAACGATCTGGTGCTGTCGGCGGCAAGCCGCGATCCCCGCCTGGAGGGGATGGGAACGACGATTGTCGCAGTACTCGAGACGCGGCCGAACGATCTTGCCATCGCGAGCGTGGGCGACAGCCGTGCTTATGTGCTGCATGATGGCCAGTTGCGGGCCGTTACGAAGGATCAGACGTGGGTGCAGGAAGTGGGGGTGGGGATGGGGCTGGATGAAGCCAGCCTGCGAACGCATCCGATGCGGCACGTGCTGACAATGGCGGTCGGGGTGGCGTCAGCGGTGCGGATTCTCTATTACGCGCTGGAGCTGGAGGCGCAGGACACTCTACTGCTGACAACAGATGGCTTACATGGAGTGGTAGGGGATTGCCAGATCGGGGAAATTCTTCGGGACGAGAAGGCGACTCTCCAGCAGCGCTGTGAACGGCTGATGGAAGCCGCCCACGCTGCCGGAAGTCCCGATAATGTCACAGTGATGCTGATGCGGCCGGCGCGGGAAATCGCCGGCAGGCCCGCGTAGGGCCCGGTCCGCGGCTTTATTCGCCGTGGGCCGAGTTATCGCGGCGGAGCCAGTCACGCAGGGCTTCGCGGTTCAGGCTGATGCCCTTGCGGGAGTACTTGAGGTACCCCTGACGGCGGAGCTGGTTCATATAGTGGGTCACGATTTCACGTGACGTGCCGACGTACTGCGAGAGCAGTTCGTGAGTGAACGGCATCATATCGACCGAGCCATCGCCGCTGTCGCGGCCGAGGCGTTCGGAGAAGCGGATCAGTGAACGAACGAGACGCCGGCCAATGTTGTCGATCGAAAAGCTCTCGATGCGCGCCCCAAATTCCTGAGACCTGCGAACAAGAAGCTGCACGAGCGCGATACCGAGGCGCGGGCGGCGAACCACCAGCTCTTCGATTTCGGCCGTGGACCACGTCATGACCTTGGTGGCATCGAGGGCAACGGCCTCTTCGGTCCGCTGCTTCTCGCCGAGAAAGGCGCATTCGCCGAAGAATTCATCCGGCTGATAAATATCGACGACTACCTGCCGCCCGTCATCCGCCGTGCGGCAAACCTTCACTTTTCCGTCAATTACGAGATAGATGCTGTTGGAAACCTGAGAACGGCCGTAGATAAGCTGCCCTCGCGAATACTCCACGATTGTGGAGCAAGGCAAATAGGCAAGCGGATCTTCCAACTGCTCCCGATTGTCGACAGTCGCGGGAGCGGCGGCGTTGTTCAGATAGTTATTACGCGCCGCGTCTGGTCTTGATTCGACAGGGGATGTATTAAACATAGTGTGTACTCAATATAACAACGATACCGGGAGCCCGTCAATTATCCTTATTTTTGTTTTGTGTACCTTTAACGGGGTACTATTACTCTCTTGGCACGTCGACGGCCAAATCCGTAACTGCCCGCACACCAGGAATGTTACGTGGTTTGCGGCTGCACACTGCTGTTCTGGCGACTGAGCTCGGGCCGGACCTCACCGATCATCCGTTCCACGTCGAGATTGCCGCCGAGGAAGCGGTTGATGGCTTCGGCCGCGCGGCGTGGATCCCGGATCACCGCGTTGCGATCCAGACACAGGAGCTTTGTATCCGGCCGGCTCGCCAGAAAGCCCTTCGTCCACACGATCAGGCGAAGGTACTCACTTTTTAGACGGGCGAGGCGGGCAGGCGTTTCGGAGACGGAGCGGCCGCGGCGGGTCATCATTTGCCGCTGGGAAGCGATTATGTCACTGATATCACGTTCCGTAAGCAGCACCCGGCAAGGTACGCCATCGGGCAAATGGGGGATGAGAGGGGCGACAATTTTAACCACTTTGCCACGGGCGTCCTCGAGCCAGGGTGCGCCATTGGCCATCTGTTTTACGGCTTCGAGTTCGAAATAACCACGGGGGTTGTCTTCGTCGGCGGAGCGGATTCCATCCGTCACGGCGGGCACTCCGCCGGCGACGAGCATCTGCATCAGCATCGAGGTCCCGGAGCGTGGAAGCCCGCAGACGATAACGACTTCACCGTTGAGTGGTGGCAGATCGCGGGCGGATCCGGCGATGGCGGAGGGGCGCGGCGCGGGCGGCGGCGCAACACTCCGGGGTGTAATTGTTGCCGATTGGGACTGCAGGTTTTTCCCGATCTGCATTCGCGCCCGCGAATGAATCAGGGCGGCGTTCGCATCGCCGCGGAGACGGTGGAGATGCGCGAGCCACAGATGCGCCTGCGGAAACGCAGGATGGACTGCGAGCGCTTTCTCAAATGTGCGGATGGCGGGCTCATATTTCGAGAGCCGCGCCAGCGCAGTTCCGAGCAGATAGTGGCCCCGCGGATCGCGCTCGAGCAGCGCGATGCCGTCGAGCGCATGATGCGCGGAGGCCGTGTAATCGCGGTTGTGGAGCGCGATGCGCGCGAGACCGAAGTGAACGCGCGCATCCGTGGAATCGATGGTGAGCGCTTCGTGGAGAATAGTGGCAGCTTCGTGCCACTTGTTGAGCCTCATCAGCAGGTCAGCGCGGTCGATGAAGAGGCCGGGCCGGATGAGATCCGCCGCCGGAATGCGTTCGAGGGCGGCGAGCGCTTCCCGACACTGGCGGCGGGCCCGCAGGATTCGAGACTGAAAACAGATCGAGAGTGAAGGATCATAGCGGCAGAGGCGGCGCAGCGCTTTGAGTTCGGTGCGCTCGTCTTCCGTGAGGCGAGGCGTGGTGCTGCTCGCGCGTCCGCGCTCGATGAGTTGGTTCAGCCGCGCGAGAGAGGATTCGTAAAGTTCTCCGCGGCGG
>DASZVV010000131.1:0-6217 GCA_035546955.1 Bryobacteraceae bacterium | reverse complement strand
ATTGATGCTTTCGAGCCCGATAAACACCCGCGCCACGCCCGCGCGTCCGGCCTTCTCGATAAACCTCGGCAGCCGGTGGCACATCGTATCCACCTGAATGATGAACTTGATGTTCGCCTTTTCGCCCTCGCGCATCGCGATCAGCCGGTCGAAAACCGGTTCCCAATCCGTATTCCGCGCGAAATTATCGTCCGTGATGAAGAACCGGTTGATCCCCTGCGCCAGATTGCTGCGTACAATCTGCTCGATCTCGTCCGGCGTGCGCCGCCGGGATTTCCGTCCCTGCACATTGATAATCGTGCAGAACGAACACTGGAACGGACACCCGCGCCCCGCATCGAAGCTCGTGATCGTTCCGCCCGTGCGCTTGATGCGCGAAGCCGGCAACAGCGGAGTCGGCACGCCGCTGAGCGACGGCAGATCATCCATGTAGTTGTAAAGCGGTTTCAGCGTCCCGTTCCACGCGTCCAGCAGAACCTGCTCGAAGCGTCCCTCGGCCTCGCCCGCAAAGAGCGAAATCCCCAGATCCATCGCTTCCTGAACTTCCGGCTGCACACCCGGCAGCATGGAAAGCGTTCCTGAAACGTGGAACCCACCCATTGCCACTGGAATCCCTGCCGCGCGGAACCGGCGCGCCAGATCCATCGACCGCGGATATTGATTTGACTGCACGCCCACCAGCGCGATCAGCGCTTTCCGCCCGCGCAATTCGCGGATCAGCTTCTCCACTCTGACCCGGGTGTTCGTTTCGTCGATGGCCGTGATCTCCAGATCCACGTCCGGCCCCAAAGTCTTCCGTTCACGGCAATCGAGTGCCAGTCCGTACAGTACGGCCAGCGTGTTCGAAGGCATGGCTGAGCGGAACCACTGAATGACGTAGCCGTCATTGTCGTAATGAGACGGCTTGATGAGGACCAGTCGAAGACTATCCGGCATGGGCTGATTCTCAGATTAGCAGGATTCCGCCCGCTACACTGAGATGGTGGCGACCCCCGCGGCGAATGCAATCTACTCCATCGGCGATCTTGCCGATTGCCGCGGCGTCCGCGAAGCCCTCCAGCACTTCACCCGCGAAAAACAGTGGGTCAACGACATCCATCTCCAGCTCTGCCGTATCGCCGCGCCCACGTTCCATGAGCTCCCTCGCGCCGAATGGATGGCCGCCCAGTTCCGCGCGCTCGGCTGGCATGCCGGCATCGACAGCGAAGGCAACGTCCTCGCTTCTCTCGACGCCCAGCCGTCCGATTCGCTCGTCGCCATCACCGCGCATCTCGATACCGTTCTCGCGCCGCGCATCAAAGACGACATTTCTTTCGACCCGCAGGGCGTTCTCCTCGGTCCTGGCGTTTCTGACAACGGTGCCGGCCTCGCCGGGCTCCTCGCCATCGCCCGCGCTATCCAGCAGGCGCCCGAACCCGACGGCATCGCTCCCGGCATCTGGCGCCGCGTTCTTCTGATCGCGAACACCGGCGAAGAAGGAGAGGGAAATCTGCGCGGCATCCGGCATATCTGTTCGCAGCCGGCGCTCGTCTCCCGCCTCCTCGCGTTTCTCATTCTTGACGGCGCGGCCCTCGATCACATCACCACCCACGCGCTCGGAAGCCGCCGCTTCGAAGTCACTTTCAACGGCCCCGGTGGACATAGCTGGAGCGATTTCGGCATCGGCAATCCTGTCCACGCGCTCACCCGCGCCGTGGCGGACTTCGTTGATCGCAATCCCATCGACCCCCGCGCGACTCCCCGCGTCTCCGTCAACGCCGGGCTCATCGAAGGCGGCTCCGGCATCAATGCCATCCCGGCTCAGGCCCGTGTGAAAATCGATATCCGCTCCGAGGACGAAAGCCGCATCGACGCTCTCGCCGCCGCCCTTCAGGAGGCCGTCGCCCGCGCCGAAGAAATCGAAAATGGCCGCGTCACCGGAGGCCGGGTGGCGTCGCGCGTCCGCGAAATCGGCCGCCGCCCTGCCGGCCGACTGGACGATCGATCGCCGCTTCTCGCCGCCCTCCGCGCTGTTGACGCCCACCTCGGCATCCGCGCGCGGCCCGATTGCGCCTCCACCGACGCCAACATTCCGCTTTCCATGGGCATCCAGGCTATCTCGATCGGCGCCGGCGGCCATGGAGGCGGAGCCCACACGACCTCGGAATGGTATCGCCCTGCCGGCCGCGACCTCGGACTCAAGCGCATTCTGCTGACTGCTGCCGCTCTCCTCACCTGGACACCCGCATAAAATGCGCGCCCGCGCCGAATGGGCACTCCTCGGCCTGGCCGTGATCTGGGGCTCAACCTTCGTCGTCATCAAAGCGGCTCTCACCGGCATCTCGCCGATGCTCTTCATCGCAGCCCGCTTCACGATCGCCGCTCTGGTCCTCGTGCCGCTCTACCGGCGCCGCCTCAGGCGGTCCGCCATCCCCGGCGGCGTGCTCGTGGGCGTCCTGCTATTTGTCGCTTTTGTCCTCCAGACCGAAGGTCTCGCCCTCACCACCCCCTCAAAGTCGGCCTTTCTCACCGGTTTGTCGATACCGATGGTACCTTTCGTCAACTCGGTCGTCTATAGGACCAGACCGCAGATCCCCGAAGTCGTCGGGATATTGATCGCGTCCTTTGGCATGGCATTGATGACACTACCCTCGGGCCGCTTCGAAATGACCAGGGGCGACCTCCTCAGCCTGCTTTGCGCGATCGCTTTCGCCGTCCAGTTCGTGGCGCTCAGCCATTTTTCCAAAAGCGCTGGATTTGAAACCGTTTCTGTAATGCAGGTAGCCGTGACGGCTGTTCTGGCAATCCTCTCCGTCCTCACCTTTGGGGGCACGCGCTTTGAGCCGGGTATCGGGCTCGGAGCCGCTGTGCTGGCGACCGGATTGCTTGCTACGGCATTGGCGTTCACCGCGATGGCGTGGGCCCAGCAGTTCACCACGCCCGTTCGTGCGGCGCTGATCCTGGCGCTTGAACCCGCCGTGGCGTGGCTTACTTCCTGGGCCGTCACAGGTGAGGTTTTATCCATGCGCGGTAAAATGGGAGCGGCCCTGATCCTGGCAGGAGTTCTGCTGGTTGAACTTAAGCGCAGCAAACCGGAGACATTAGACATATGAGGTTTTTCGACAAGGCGCGGAACCAGAAGTTCCTCACCTCCACCATCATCGTTTTCACGCTTGCCCTGGGAGTTCTGATCGGAACTGTTGTCCAGACAGGCGTCAAGGCGGCAAAGGACAACGGTGTTGCCGCGCCGGACGCCACTCCCCTTACCATTCCGCCGCGCGAGCAGCTCCAGAGCACCTTCGCCGAGATCGCCAAAAAACTGGAACCGTCCGTCGTCAACATTTCGGTCGAGTTCGGCGGCCAGCCCAGCAGTTCCCCGCAGGCTTCCAACCGCGGCGGCAACAACCGGCGCCGCCTGAACCCCAACAATGGCGATAACGGCGACGACAACGGGCAGTCCCCCGAAGATTTCTTCCGCCGCTTCTTCGGCAGCCCCGGCGGCGGTGGCGTCGAGATTAACCCGTTCGGCGGTGGCGGTGGTGAAGCCATGCCCTCCCGGGCGCTCGGCTCCGGCGTCGTGGTCGATAAGAATGGCTACATCCTCACCAATAATCACGTGGTCGATAAAGCCACCAAAATGACCGTTAAGTTCACCAATGACGACACCGAGTATCCGGCTCACGTGATCGGCACCGATCCGGAAACCGACCTCGCCGTCATCAAGATCGATAAACGCGATCTCACGCCCGCAAGGATCGGTAACTCGGATTCCATGCGCGTCGGCGATTGGGCCATGGCCATCGGTTCGCCCCTCGGCTTCCAGTCCACCGTGACCGCCGGCATTATCAGCGCGCTCTCGCGTGACGTGCCGGAGCCGACCGACTCTCCCACCGCGCGCCGCACCGCCAACAGCTTCCAGCACTTCATCCAGACCGACGCCGCGATCAATCCGGGCAACAGCGGCGGCCCGCTCGTCAACGTGAACGGCGAAGTCATCGGAATTAATACGATGATCGCCAGCGAAAGCGGCGGTTATCAGGGCATTGGCTTCGCGCTGCCGATCAATACGGCGGTGAAGGTCTATGACAGCATCATTCGCTCGGGCAAGATGACCCGCGGTTCCATCGGCATTACCTTCCCGCAGGATTCGCCCAACACCACCTCCCTCCTCGACGTCTACGGCGGCGTGAAGCAGGGCGTCGTGGTTCAGGAAGTCACCAAGGGCGGACCCGCCGAAAAGGCCGGCCTCAAGCCGATGGACGTCATCGTTTCGATCGACGGCAAAAAGATCACCAAGGGCCAGGACCTGATCGATCAGGTGGCGGACAGCACGATTGGCAGCACGCTGAAGTTCGGCATCATTCGGGACCGCAAGCCCATGACCGTCGATATCACGATCGCCGACCGCGCCAAAACCTTCGCCGACAATCCCGAGGTCGCATCCAACGCTCCGGGCGGCAACGGCGGCCCTACGGAAGGCGCCCAGAAGTTCGGCATCAGCATCGGCACGCTCAGCGCGTCCGACAAGCGCGATGCCGGCTACAACGGCAACGGCAGCGTTTACATCGAATCGGTCGATCCCGATTCCTTCGCCGACAACATCGGGCTCTCGAAGGGTGACATCATCCTCGAAATCAACCGCCAGGCCGTTAATTCGGTGGCGGATGTGACCCGCATCCAGTCCACGCTCAAAGCCGGCGACTCGGTGGCGTTCCACATTTCCCGCCAGGGAGGCAGCGGCAACGGCTTTGGTAATAACAGCGGCGGCAACTGGCAGCCGATGTATCTCGCCGGTAAGCTCCCGGCTTCCGGCGGCAACCAGCAGTAACACCAAAGCACGCGTACAATAGCAGAGGGGCGGAGCAATACCGCCCCTTCTCTTTTTTGCCCATGAGACTCACCTCGCTAGCGGTGGCGCTCTCGCTGGTTCTCACTTTCATGGGGCTGGCCGCCACTTCCACCACCACGAAAAGCAAAGCTCCCGTAAAAAAGGCTGTGACGCCGGCGAAGAAATCGGTTACCCCAGCAACCAAATCTGCATCCACAGCAAAGAAGCTCGCGTCGTCGTCCTCCTCCAAAGGCAAAGCTCCGGCAAAAACGGCGGCATCCCGCAACTCCCACACCCGGAAGCCGGTAACAAATTGGCGGACCCGCCAGGTGAACCCCACGCCCGATCGATATAAGGAAATCCAGCAGGCTCTGGTTGAGAAAGGCTACCTGAAATCCGAACCGAGCGGCGTCTGGGATGCCGATTCGATCGATGCGATGACGCGCTTCCAGAATGACCAGAAGCTCCCCGCCACCGGCAAGATCACGGCCGCCTCCCTCATCGGCCTGGGCCTTGGTGCCAAATCCGCCGGCGCCCCGGAGGCCCCGTCGCTCCCCGGCGCGCCCGGCAAACAGCCCACACCTCCACCGGCCGAAGCTTCCACGCCCCCACCTGCCGCCGCCGCGGCGCCCGCGGCACAGCCATAACCGCTGATGCCGAAACGCGCGCCTCTGCCGAAACGTCGCATAATAAGAATCATGGGCGCGAAATCCTTCCTCGGGGCGGCTCTCTTCGGAGCCGCGATCTTCCTCCTGTCTCCGGCTGGAACACAGGCTCAATCCACCCCCGCGGCCGCAGCCCAGACCAATCCCACCCCCGACGAGATCATCAAAAAGTTTGCCGCGAAGGAAGCCGAGTTCCGTAAGGCGCGCGAGAACTACACCTACCGCCAGATCGTCAAAATGGAAGAGATCGGTCCCGACGGCCAGCCCGGCGGCTCCTGGCAAATCACCTCGGACATCATCTTCGGCCCTGATAAGAAACGCACCGAGAAAGTGATCTACGCCCCGCCCGTCACGCTCCAGAACATCAGCCTCGACCCCGAAGACGAACAGGATCTCCGCGATATTCAGCCCTTCGTTCTCACCACCGAAGACATCGACAAGTACGAAATCGTCTACCTCGGCAAGCAGCAGATCGATGAGATCCCCTGCTACAGCTTCTCCGTCAAGCCGAAGAAAATGGTGAAAGGGCAGCGTTATTTCCAGGGCACCATCTGGGTGGATGACCGCGACTTCCAGATCGTCAAGACCTACGGCAAGGGCGTCGGCATCACCTCGAAGGACCACCAGTTCCCGAATTTCGAAACTTACCGCGAGCAGATCGACGGCAAATACTGGTTCCCCACCTACACCCGCGCCGATGACGTGCTGCACTTCCCCAACATGTCGCAGCGTATCCGCATGGTGG
>DASZVV010000130.1:0-17299 GCA_035546955.1 Bryobacteraceae bacterium | reverse complement strand
TTCCGGTGGGTCCGCAGTGGAAGAGAATTCAGGCCAGCGGTGCGGGCACCGCGGGCGCCACCCAATCCACGTTTTCCGTGATCTTCGCCGCCGGCAGCACCGTGCGGGTTTTCGGGCTCCAGGTGGAAGTACAACCGTGGCCGTCGATTTACCGGACTACCGGAGCTGCCGCGGGAATTCTGGAAGAGACGCGATTCAACGGCGGTGAACTGAAGGTGATCCACACTGCGCCGGGGCTTTCCGCATGCCAGGTGAATCTGGTTTCGCGTGTGTGAGGAAAGAGAATCGATGCAGAGTCCATTTGTGGCCAAAGAAGTGGCGCAGGCCGACACGCCTGTCTTTCTGTTCGAGTGCACGCTTTCGGATTCGACCGTGCAGCGCTGGAGCAGCCAGACGATTCAGATTTCCGGCAACACGTATGCCGGACGCGTACTCAAGCACAATTTGTTTGAAGCGCAGGTAGCGTCCGATACGCAGATCGGCGGTTCGCCGCGGCTTTCGTTCGAACTGGCGAATGCGGACTCGCATTTCTCGGAAATCGAGCAGCAGACCGGATTCAAAGGGGCGCGGCTGGTGGTGAGCTCGGTCTTCGTGGATACGTCCACCGGGCAGGCGACGACGGATGCGATCGTTGTGTTCCGCGGGCTGGTGAATCCGCCGGACCAGATCACGGAGAATACGTTCCGGCTGAGTGCGATGAATCGTATGTCCATGCAGCGCACGCAGCTTCCTGAGGTGAGCGTGCAGCGGCTCTGCCCGTGGCGGTTTCCTGCGACTGCGGATCAGCGCGCCAATGCAGCGGACGGGTCGGCGGAAAACAAGTATTCGTTCTTCTATCGCTGCGGATACTCGCCCGATCAGGCGGGCGGCGTGGGGAATCTGAATGCGGGTGCGCCGTTCACTTCGTGCGCCCTGACGCGTTCGGATTGTACGCAGCGCGGCATGTTCGCGGCGGATTCGGCGGCGAGGCAGACGGCACGCTTCGGAGGGCTGGAGTATGTGCCGGCGTCGATTCTGGTGCGTGGAGCGGGCCAGAAGAGCTTGCAGGTTTCGAACGTTCAGGAGAATCAGGCGCTCTATAACGATCCGGTACCGCTGATTTACGGGACGCAGTGGCATCGTGCGGCGGTGGTGTTTTCGCGGAATGACGGCAATCTTACCCGGATGGAAGTGCTGCTGTGCATGGGTGAGATCGAAGGCGTGCTGACGGTGCTGGTGGATGACGCTGTGATTCCGCAGGGCGTGAGCGGGCAGAACATGACGTCCACGGGTTGGTGGAATCTGATTTCAGCCGGCGCACGCAATGGGGCGCAGGATCCGAACTTCGGCGATGGCGGTGCAGGTCCGTCGGGCGATCCGTACGGCAGCATGGCATACCTTTCCGTGGTGGTGCCGAACCGGATCAACGATGGATCGAGCATCCCGGCTGTGCAGGTGCTGGTGCGCGGCATGAAACTGCTGATGTTCGATACGGATGGCAACGCGCTGGGCGAGGAGTTTTCCGCGAATCCAGCATGGGTGTTGCTGGATATTCTGCGCCGATCCGCTTACGGGCTCGATGAAATCGATACGAAAAGCTTCGCGCTTGCGGCGGCATATTGCGACGAAGCGATTTCGGTGAACGACCCGATCATCGGTCCGGTTTCGGTTCCGCGTTTGGAGTGCAATTTTGCACTCGCTTCGCAGCGGAGTGCCGGCGAGATCATCCGGGCGCTGCGGAATTCGTCGCGAATTTATATTGTCCTGAATACCAGCGGTCTGCTGGAAGCGCGGATCGAGAATACGTTCGCGCTGCAGCAGGCGACGCTGCCGGCGGGAAGTAACGCGACGGAGATGTTTGCGGGCGGGTGGCCGGCGTACGAGTTCGCCGAGAGCTCGATTGCACGCAATCCGGACGGGAGTGCAAATTTCCGGATTACGGCGCGGGGCGCGCAGGACACACCGAACCGGCTGACGGTGGAATTTCAGGATGAGTTCAACCAGTATCAGCAGGACAGTCTCTCGCTGACGGACGGTGACGATTCCGATCTGTGCGGTCAGATCATTGCCGCGCAGTGGGACGCGATGGGGATCAGCAACTTCAGCCAGGCATCGAGAATGCTGCTGCTGGGTTTGAATCGCGGTGTGCAGGGAAATCAGTTCGTGGAGTTCGAGACCAGCGTGAAAGCGCTGGGGCTGATGCCGGGCGATCTGATCACCGTGACTTATCTGAAAGAGAACCTGCAGCGCACTGCATTTCGCGTCCAGAAGATCCGGCCTGGCGCTTCGTTCCGGACCGCGATCATCACCGCGCAGCTGCACAACGATCTCTGGTATTCGGATACGGTTTCGTCGATTATTGGCGGGCGCGGCTGGCAGGCAGGGCAGCGCGGCGGCCTGCCTGCGCCGGTGGCGGGAACGATTCTCGACTCAAACGGTATCCTTCAGTTGGGAATCACCGAGGCCGAGGTCGCGGGAAGTGACAACTCGACGAATCTTGAGCTGACGGTGGCGTTCACGGCTCCTTCGGGTCAGGGAGGGGCGCTGCCAGGGCCGCTGGTGGATCTTTCGGCGGCGGTCAGTTCATCCGGCGGAACGCTCGCCGGCGGCGTGACGTGGTTTTACGCTTTGAGCGCCGTCGACGCGACCGGCGGAGAGAGTTCGCTTTCGTTCATTGCGCAGGCAAGTACGGCCGCCGGCGGGAATACGAATTCGGTGACGCTCTCCGGCATCGGAATGCCGTTGAGTGCTGTTTCATTTCACGTGTATCGCGGGCCGGGGCCGGAGCAGTTATTCCGGATCGCATCGAGTGTTGCGCCGGCGGCTTCGTTCACGGATACGGGGTTGGCGCCCCAGGCGATTCTGCCGCCCGATCCACAGTTCGATCACGTGGAACTCTCCTGGCGTTGGGAACTGCTGCCGGAAGCGCCGGTCACCGTACATTCGGCAACGACGATCGGGAACGGGGCGCTCGCGTTGCCGGTGGATGGCTATAAGACGCAGGTGGTTCGGGTCACGCGTGGGCGCGGCGCGGGGCAGGAGCGACAGATCACGGGAAACTCCACTGCCGTGCTGACGGTCGACAGTGCATGGGTTACAGAGCCGGATGCGACCAGTTTCTTCGCGATTGTGGAAAATTCGTGGCGCGCGGGGAACAGCGGAAAAGCGAGTCCGCTGACGGTGACAGTGCCGGAGAGGATCGGGAGCGGCCTGGAGATTGCCGCGCGGGCCGGGAATGCGAGCGGCGTACTGGCGGCGATTGAGCTCTCGCCGATTACGCGGTGGGTCCTGGGGCAATCCGGCGATCTGGCGGCGGATTTCGCGCCGCCGCCCGCGCCGCTCTTTGCGATCGGGGCAATGGATGGAGCGCTCTACCTGAGCGGAGTCGCGTTCACCTCGCTGACGAACACGGCGAGTATCGTGGCCGGTACTTATACATTCCACTATTTCGACGAACTGAATGGCGTGCCGGTGGCCCTGAGCGCGCCGATTGCGGCCGGGGACACGTCTGTCTCATTCGCGGTCCCTGTTACGCCGGGCTCGCTGGTTCAGATTGGGCAGGAGATTATCGAGGCGGGCGGCACCGCAAGCGGTATTACGGCGGTGACTCGCGCCCTGCATCTGACAACCGCCGCTGCGCACACGGTTGCCGATCCGGTATATCCACTGGCGGAGAAAGTGGTGATTGTGCCGTTCGTCCCGCATTTTTTCGGAACGCCGGCGAGCGGTCAATGGAGCGGCGTTGTCACTCTTCCCGATGTCCGCCTGGCGAGCGCGGAGTTATACATGACGAACTCGTTCGGCGCCGGAGCGGTAGCAGCAGCGCCGTTCACGCAATTCGCCGATGCCGGTCTGCGGATACTGGCAGGCGGTCAGTTCTCATTTCAGATCACGGGATATCTCGCGGTACTCAATGGCGCTGCCCCGGACATTGTTGTGGATTCGACGCGCTCGATTCGCGATATTTATGCCGTGCTGCGGGAGCCATCGTCGGGGTCGGGCGTGACACTGGAGCTGAATCGAAACGGGGCGCCGTGGGCTACCGTGCAGTTCGATCCGGGCGCGACGACTTCCTACGTGGTGCCGGGTTTCGGACTGCCGCCGCTGAGTGCGGGCGACCGGCTCAGTCTCGACGTATCGGGCGTGGGGACTACAAATCCGGGCAGCGACCTGACGGTGATCGTCAGGCTTTAAGGCGGCTACACTGGGGTTTGCTGCTTGTTCAGAACGTATCGAAGGTTTATCCGCTCTACCGTACGCCGTGGGACAGAATCCGGGAACTGAATCCGCTGCATTCGCGCGCACTGCACACGGATTTCTGGGCTCTCCGCGATGTGAGCTTTCGCGTGGAAAAAGGCGAGGTGGTCAGTCTCGTGGGCCCGAACGGCTGCGGGAAAAGTACGCTCCTGCAGATCGTGAGCGGGATCCTGCAGCCCACACAGGGCCGCGTGGTGACGCGCGGGCGGATTGCGGCGCTGCTTGAGTTGGGCGCAGGGTTCAATCCGGAGTTCAGCGGGCGCGAAAACATCTTTATTAACGGCGAGATCATGGGGATCGGCCGTGCGGAGATGGAGCGCAATCTGCCGGCAATCGAGGCGTTCGCGGAAATCGGCGAGTTCATTCATCGGCCGGTGAAGGAATATTCGAGCGGCATGTATGTGCGGTTGGCGTTTTCCGCGGCCATCCATGTGAACCCGGACATCCTGATTGTGGACGAAGCTCTGTCGGTCGGCGACGCGGTGTTTGCAAATCGCTGTATTCGCAAGTTCGAGGAGCTGCGGGAGAAGAAGACCACAATTCTTTTCGTCTCGCACGATCTCGGGTTGGTGAAGCAGCTTTCGAATCGCGCGATTTTTCTTCTCAACGGGCAGATGCAGGCGGAGGGCGAACCGAAGCACGTCATCGATCAGTACATCGGTGTAGTGCTCGAGCGGCAAAAGGCATTCGACAAGCAGGATCAGCGGGCGGCCCTGACGGCCAGTTTCCGTCACGGCGATGGCAGCAGCGAGGTGGTGGAAGCATCGCTGCTGAACAGCTACGGCCGGCATTGCGCCGTTGTGGAAAGCGGCGAAACGGTCACAGTTCGGATTCGGGCGGTCTTTCGCGAGCGCCGTGCGCAGCCGATGGTGGGGATTCTGATCCGCAATCGTATCGGGATGGATGTGTACGGGACGAACACGCGCATCGAGCAGGTGGAATCCGGCGTTTTCGAGGCAGGCGAGGAGATGGAGATCGATTTCACGTTCGAGTGCTGGCTCACGCCACAGCAGTACACGGTCACGGTGGCGACGCAGCATCCGGATGGGTCAAGCCATGACTGGCTGGACGACGTGATCACGTTCGACGTGGTTTCGCAGCGTGTGGCGGCGGGCGTTGTGGATATGCGGGCGAAGATCGATTGCCGCAAGTCGGCGGCGAAGGTTCAGGACGAGCCGATCAGGATTCCCGCGGCGAACACCAGCAGTCCGCCCAGGCCGACCTGAACGGCGGCAGAGAACAGCGGCGACTCCATATATTTATGGCGGATGAAGGAGATGGCGGCGAGCTCTGCGATCACGACAAATATGGCGGCGGTGAGTGCCGCGCGGAAATCGGTAAGCAGGAAGGGAAGTGTGTGGCCGATGCCGCCGACAGCCGTCATTAACCCCGATGCGGAGCCGCGCACCCAGGGATGGCCGCGGCCGGTGAGGCTGCCGTCATCGGAGAGCGCTTCGGCGAAACCCATGCTGATGCCGGCGCCGAGAGACGCCGCGAGTCCGACACGGAATGCGTCCCAGCTGCTGTGCGTTGCGAGGGCGGCTGCGAAAACAGGCGCGAGCGTGGAGACGGAGCCATCCATCAGGCCGGCCAGACCGGGCTGCACGATCTGGAGGAGGAACAGGCGCCGGTTGGCGGCCTCTTCGCTCATGCGAACGTCAGGCTGCAGCTGAGTCTCTTCGAGCGCGTCGGCTTTCTGCTCGTGCGTGCGTTCTTCCTGAATGAGGTCATCGAGCAGTTGGCGGATCCCCGCATCATGAGTGCGTTGCGATGCCTTTTCATAGAAGCGGCGGGTTTCCGCTTCCATGGTGCTCACTTGATTCCGGACTTCATCAAGTTTGAGCGGCTGCGAGAGCCAAAGCGCCTTGCGATGCACGAATCCTTTGACGTCCTGCCGCCGAATCAGCGGAATGTGGTTGCCGAATTTTTCGCGGTAGGTTTCGATGAGTTTACGGCGGTGTTCGGACTCCTCCGCGCGCATTGCTTCGAACATGGAAGCGGAGGCAGGGAAGTCACGCCGCAGGCCCTGGCCATAGTCGGCATAAATGCGCTCATCTTCTTCTTCCAGTGAAATGGCAAGGGCGAGAATTTCAGCTTCCGAAAGGCTGTCGAATGAACGCATATGATTTTAATGTTATGCGAATGCGGCTGACGCTCAGGGTCCGCGCGGGAGCGAAAAAGACGGAGTTCGCCGGGCGCGCCGGGGGCGTCTGGAAACTCCGGGTGGCGGCTCCGCCGGTGGATGGAAAGGCCAATGACGCGATCGTACGGTTTCTGGCGAGGATGGCGGGGCGGCCGGTGAGCGCGGTGCGGATTGTCGGCGGTTTCACTTCGCCGGTGAAGACGGTGGAGATCGATGGACTGGACGCGCGGGATCTGGATCGCGCTATTCTCGAATCGCATGGATCTGAAACGCATACAGGAAGCGCTGAACCGGAATAAGCTCGACGGCTGGCTGTTTTTCGATCACCATGTGCGCGATGAGCTGGCGTATCGCGTTCTGGGCGTGACGCCGGCGGGTCATGTTTCGCGCCGCTGGTATTACTTCATTCCGGCAGCGGGAGAGCCTCGCGGGCTGGTGCATCGCATTGAATCGCGCATTCTGGACGCCGCCCCTGGAGAGAAAATTCAGTATTCAAGCTGGCGCGAGCAGCAGGAGGGCCTCGCTTCACTGTTACGGCGCGCGCGGCGGGTTGCCATGCAGTATTCGCCGCGATGCGCGATTCCGTATGTCGCGATGGTGGACGCCGGGACGGTCGAACTGGTGCGCGAGAGCGGAGTCGAGGTGGTCAGCTCGGCTGAACTGATTCAGGAGTTCGAGGCCTGCCTGACCGAGACACAGCGCGAAATGCATTTCGAGGCAGGGAAGCGCGTTGACCGGATTCGCGCCGAAGCGTTCCGTCTGATTGGGGACCGGATCGATTCCGGCGTGGATGAAGTTGCGGTACGCGACTGGATACTGGCGGAATTTGCGAAAACGGGGCTGGTGACCGATAGCGGACCCATCGTGGGCGTGAATGCGCACGCAGGGGATCCGCACTACGAGCCTTCAGCGGAAACGAGCCGGCCGATTCGACGCGGCGATTTCGTACTGCTTGACATGTGGGCGAAACTCGACCGCCCGGGCGCTGTTTTTTACGACATCACATGGACAGGCAACTGCGGGCCGGCGTCGGATCGCATTCAGCGGGTTTTCGAGATCGTGCGGGATGCGCGGGATAGAGCGATTGACACCGTGGTACAGGCAGTAGCGGCGGGGCGCGAGATTCGCGGGTTTGAAGTGGACGACGCCGCGCGCGGACACATTCAGGCTGCAGGATACGGCGAGCGTTTCGTGCACCGGACGGGGCATTCGATCGGCGAATCGGTCCATGGCTCCGGGGCGAATATGGATAATCTCGAAACGCACGATGAGCGGCGGATCGTACCGGGTGCGTTGTTTTCGATTGAGCCGGGGATCTATCTGTACGATTTCGGGGTGCGCTCGGAGGTCAACGTCTTCGTGAGCAAAGACGGTGCCGCGGTGACCGGGGAAATTCAGCGTGAACTAGTGCAAATCGCCTGATATCAGACGCGCGGCGCGGAGAAAGACTTCGTCCAGCATCTCCTGAGTCAGCTTGCCGGTGGATGTATTCTGCTGACTCGGGTGATAAGAGCAGAGCAGTTTCGGCGAGAGATTCTCATGCAGGACTCCGTGGCCGAAGGCGAACTGCGAGCGGCGAAGCTTCATCACGGAAAGACAGGTATCGAAAGCGATTCGGCCCAGCGCCACGATGACGCGCGCAGTGCCGCCTTTGGGTTTCGTGAAAATTTCGAATTCGCGCTCCAGGAACGGACGGCAGTTGCGCAGTTCTTCGGTGGTGGGTTTATTGTCGGGCGGCGCGCAATGGCAGGGCGCGGTGATCCATGCGTCATGGAGGATCAGGCCGTCGCAGCGCGATTCGCTCCCGGGCTGTGACGCGAAGCCGGCGCGATGCAGAGCGCGATAGAGGAATTCGCCCGAACGGTCTCCGGTGAACATGCGGCCGGTGCGGTTGGCGCCGTGCGCCCCAGGCGCGAGACCCACGATGAGCAGACGGGCGTGCGGATCTCCGAAGGAAGGCACTGGTTTTCCCCAGTATTCCCAGTCGTTCCATGCGCGCCGTTTGGTTGCCGCGATGGAAGTGCAATGCTCAACCAGGCGGGGACAGCGGCGGCAGGCGACAATCTCGCGATTGAGAGAAGAGAGACGCATAAGGAAATGATTCGGCGATGGTTCGTCCTAACCTGATTTTCGCAGCACTAAATATTGAAGAAAAATGACCTTAGAACGATTGACCCCGAGGCGGCAAGGGTGGAAAATAATGGTATCCGGTTGCTCCCCGGGTTTGTAGTTACGGTTTTCCGTGCTCACGCAATATTATGCCGATACACTACTCGCGGATAGCCTGTGTCGCGCTGGCGCTTGCCGTTGGAATGGCAAGCGCGGGGGCTGCCATTTCTTCATCCACCTCTAAATCCACGTCGGCAAAGAAGGTCGTTCACCGGCACGTTGTGTCTTCGCGATCCACGTCTTCGAAAGCCGCGGCGGCAAGACCTGCGGCCAGCCACGCGGTGGCGTCGAAATCCGTGGTCGCCACGAGAAAGCCCGTAGCAAAGGCGCCGGCGAAAGAACTCACTCCGGAAGAGAAGCTGGCGGCCGCGAACAAGCGCGAGCGAGTGGCGCGCGGCAGGGGCTGGGTGCAGACGTGGGACGAGCCGACTTACAAGAATTCCACTTCGGGCGATGTGACTACGGGCGAGGACCCGGTTGTGCGCGCGGCGGCAGTGGAAGCGCTGGGCAGTCTCAATGGTTCGATCGTTGTTGTGGATCCGGAGACGGGCCGCATTCTGACGATTGTGAATCAGCAACTCGCTCTGAGCGGTGGGTATCAGCCGTGCTCCACCGTGAAGGTGTCGGTCGCACTGGCCGGTCTGCACGAGAACCTGGTGAACCGCATCAGCCCGATTCGCTTCAACAGCAGAGGTTCATTCGATCTGACGGATGCGCTGGCCTATTCGAATAACGCCTATTTCGCGAACCTCGGGATCAAGCTCGGCTATGACCGCTACAGTTACTACGCGAAGCTGTTCGGCTACGGCGAGAAGGCCGGGATGAACATCGAAGGCGAGCACCCGGGCTATTTCCCGCCGCAGCCTCCGAAGAATGGCGGCATGGGAATGCTGACGAGCTTCGGTGAAGAAATCTCGCAGACTCCGCTTGAACTGGCCGCGCTCATGTCCGCAGTCGCCAACGGCGGAACGCTTTACTGGCTCCAGTATCCGCAGTCGCAGGAGGACATCCGCAACTTCCAGCCGCAGATTAAGCGGCGGCTCGACATTACCAGCTACATTCCGACCATCAAGCCCGGTCTGCACGGCGCGGTGGAATTCGGAACGGCGCGCCGCGCGAGCCAGGAAGAAGAGATTCTCGGCAAGACGGGAACGTGCAGCGAGGGCCGCACGCATCTCGGCTGGTTCGGATCGTTCAATGAGGATGGCGGGCGCAAGCTTGTGGTGGTGGTACTGCTGACCGGCGGACGGCCTTCCATCGGACCTCTGGCTTCGGGCGTTGCGGGCGACGTTTACCGCGCGCTGGCGCAGAAGAACTTCTTCCGGGTGCAGGCCCCTCTTACCCCGGCATCGATCATGCCGACCCAGATCTGCTGCTCTCGATAAAGCTTTGGCTCAGGCGACCCGCGACCGCATTCGGCGGTCAGCGCGGTTGCCGATCAGTTCCGCGATATTCGCCAGAAAATTTGAAACATCCTCATTCGTGACGCTGACTACCCGGTCCGCGTCGCGCCATGTGGAGGGCCCGGTCATATCGGACGTGACCAGGGCGGTCGCCGGGCGATAGGCTTTTTGGCGGGCAAACGCCAGCAGGGCCTGTCCTGCGGTCGCCGATTCGGCCCGAAGATCCGCCAGGACGAGCTGGAATTCGTGGGCGTCCAAACGGGACATTGCTTCGGCTGCGCTCGCCGCGCCTTCGACCGCGTAACCGGCTTTGGAGAGCAGGCTCTTCAGAGTGAGCCGTGAGGCGAGGTCGGAATCCGCCAGGAGTATTTTTGCGACTTTACGGCGGGCCGGTCTGGAGATCTCGAGGAGTGCCTCGGTTGGCATGTCTAACCTTAATCTATAAGAAAACCGTCCGGATTAACATAGAAAAATCGCGGCCGGGCGCCGTTAACCTGAAGTTATTTCTTCAGCATAGGCGCTAAGTACTTCATTACAGTGCCGGAAACGATTTCGCAGCCCTGTGCGGTCGGATGGATGCCATCGGCTTGGGTCAGGTCTGGGTGACCACCCACGCCTTCGAGGAGAAAGGGGATCTCCGGGAGGTGAAACTGACGGGCGAGACCTACGTAAACCTGCTCAAAAGAATGGATATAGGCTGGTCCGTAGTTTCGCGGAAGGGTCATACCGGCCAGCAGAATCTGGATTCCGGCCTTCTGGAGAGTCTGGATCATCTGGGCCAGATTGGCCCTGGTAGTGGACACGGGAAGGCCCCGAAGGCCGTCATTCCCGCCGAATTCCAGGATGACCAGGACAGGTTTTGCCGCAAGAACGTCGGGCAGGCGCTGGATTCCGTCGGTAGTGGTGTCGCCGCTGACCCCTAGCTTAACCACGTGATATTTGTACCCGGCGGCATCGAGGCGGCGCTGCAGGAAATCGGGGTAACTCTTGCCCGGTTCTACGCCATAACCGGCGGTCAGGCTGTCGCCGAACGCCGCGATGACCGGGCGCGTATCCACAGGTGCGGGCGCTGTTGCGGCTGGCGCAGGTTCGGTCTTTGACGGCTGGTCCGTCGGCTGCTGCTTACTGCCACAAGCGCAAAGCGTAACACTTAGTAAAGCCGCGGCAATCCAGTTTGCCCTCACTGCCATAATCATGACAGACACCCACAGGAGTTCCGAAATTCCGCGACCGATCATCGAAGTCATCGACCTGACGCGCACGATTGCGACGCCGACTCACAAAGTGGAGATCCTGCGTGGGATCAATCTGACGATTCCGCCGGGCGAGTTCGCGGCGATCATGGGCCCTTCGGGCAGTGGTAAGAGCACGCTGCTCGGATTGCTCGCCGGTCTCGACAGCGCCACGGACGGCCACATCATTCTGGATGGCGAAGATATCACCGGACTTTCGGAAGACCGGATGTCCGAGGTGCGGGGCCGCAAGATCGGTTTCGTGTTTCAGTCGTTTCAGTTGATTCCGACGCTCACCGCCGAAGAGAACGTTTTGCTGCCCGCGGAACTTGCGGGGGCGGGAGCGGATGTGGTGCAGCGGGCGCGGGCACTGCTGAAGCGGGTGGGGCTGGCGGACCGCATGGACCACTATCCGGTACAGCTTTCGGGCGGCGAGCAGCAGCGCGTCGCGCTGGCGCGGGCGTTCATCACGAAGCCGCCGATTCTGCTGGCTGACGAGCCGACAGGAAACCTCGACGGGAAGACCGGCACTCAGGTGCTGGAGATGCTGCTCGAACTGAACCGGCAGGAAGGCGCCACGCTCGTGATGGTGACGCACGATCCGGCGCTCGCGCAGCATGCCGACCGCGTGATCACGCTTCGCGACGGCGTCGTGGTGAGCGATGAGCGTGTCCAGAGCGAAGTGGGCCGGCCGTGAGCACAGGGATTCGCAAACCGAGTCCGTTCCGCACTGCGGCGAAAATCGCGTGGCGGGAAACGCGGGCTTCCACCGGCAGATTTGTTTTCGTTATTCTCGCAGTCGCGGCCGGCGTGGCGGCGCTGAGCGGGGTGCGCGGGTTCTCTCAGGCGTTCCATACGATGCTGCAGCGCGATGCGCGCACGTTTATGGCGGCCGATCTTACGGTCCGCACGTTTGAACTGGAAACCCCGAAAGAGAAGTCCGTGATCGATTCGCTGCTGGCGCGGGGCGTGCAGCGGACGCAGATCACCGAGACCGTGACGATGGCGATGCCGCCGAATGCAAATCCGGACACGGCGATTCCTGTGCTGATTTCCGTGAAGGCGGTGGATCCGCGGCTTTATCCGTTCTACGGGTCGGTCACGCTCAACCCGCCGCAGAGCCTTCGAACGGCACTGACGCCGGATACGGTTGTGGTTTCTGACGGCGTGCTGTTGCGGCTGGGGGCGAAGATCGGTGACTCGATTTCGATCGGCGGAAAGCCGTTCCGCATTGTTGCGGAAGTGACGAATGAGCCGGACCGGATGACAGGCAGCATCAACGTGGGGCCGCGGGTGATGATTTCGCGCGAAGGGCTCGAGAGAACGGGGCTGATTGTGCCGGGTAGCCGCGCATCCGAACGGTTCCTGTTCAAGGTTCCGGCCACGCTGCAGATCGGCGATGTTCGCGCGGAACTCGCGGCGGCGTTCGACGCGAACGGGCGGGGGCGCGGCGGCGCACTCATAACGGATTACACGGAGGCGCATCCGCTGATTGAGCAGGGGCTGCGGCAATCGACGATTTTTCTTTCGCTCGTCAGCCTGGTGGCGCTGGTGATCGGTGCGCTCGGCGTCGCAACGGCGATTCAGGCGCATTTACAGCAGAAGATGGATTCGATCGCAATCATGAAATGCCTGGGGGCGCGATCATCGCAGATTCTGCGGATCTATCTGATACAAACGGTCGGGCTGGGACTCGCCGGCAGCGCGGTGGGAATAGCGTTCGGCACCTTCGTGCAATCCGTGTTTCCGATTTTTCTCTCGGGCTATTTTCATCTGACTTCGCTGCCGCGCTTCAGTCCGCTCTCGGCATTACAGGGATTGCTGGTAGGCGTGCTGACGGTGCTTCTGTTCACGGTCCCGCCCCTGCTGAGCATTCGGACGATTCGTCCGGCGCTGATCTTCCGCCGGGAGATGGCTGCGCCCGGTCGAACGTTGAAGGAATGGTGGGCGCGCGCGGCCGTCTCGCTCGGGTCGGCGATTGTGATTCTGTTTTTCGTCGGATTGCTGGCGGCGTGGCTGAGCGACAGCGCCCAGACCGGGCGCTATTTTGCGACCGGGATTGCCAGCGGACTTGCGGTATTGGCCGTGATTGCGTGGCTCCTGCTGCGCGGATTGCGCTGGGTGGGAAGGCATTTGCCACGCGCGACGGGTCCGGTGCTGCGGCAGGGAATCGCGAACCTTTACCGGCCGGGCAATCACGCGGGCGCGGCGGTGATTGCGCTGGGAGTCGGCGTAATGTTCACGGTTTCGGTTTGGGTCATTCAGCGGGGCGTGCTGCATGACATGATGCGGACCGCGCCGCCGGGGCTGCCGAACGTCTATCTGATCGACGTGACGGCGGCGAATCGCGATGGGGTAATGGAGATCATGCGGCACCAGCCCGGGGTGCTGGGGACGCCGGAGTTGATGGGATCGGTATCGGCGCGTATTCAGTCGATCGACGGCGTGCCGATGCGGCGTGAGAACCAGCAGGGTATGGCGCGGCGCTACGCGGGTAATTTGTCTCTATCGCCGGAAGGCACGATTCCGCAGTTCACTCAGGTGGTGGATGGCAAGTGGTGGGATGCGAATGCGCATCCGGCATCGCCGGAAGTTTCTGTCGCAGAACAGACGGCGAAGCTTCTGAACATTCATGTGGGCTCAAAGATTGTGTGGACGACGCCGGCCAGGACCTTCGAATCGACGGTGGTGGCGATTCACAAGACGCAGAATGAGCGGATGACGGCGAGGATCGAGTTCTTCTTTGCGCCGGGTGCACTCGACGGGCTGCCTGCGGTTTACTACGGCGGTGTGCGGATGAAGCCGGAGAGCGTGGGCGCGCTGCAGAAGGCCATTTACGATAAGTACCCGACGATCACCGTGATCAACATGGCCGACGTGCTGGAGATCATTCAGTCGGTGGTGGATCAGATTTCGATGGTGGTGCGGTTTATCTCGGGATTCTCGATGCTGGCGGGCGCGGTGATTCTGGCGTCGAGCGTGGCCGGGACTCGGTTCCGGCGGATTCGCGAAGTCGTGATTCTGAAGACACTGGGAGCCACACGAGCGCGCATCGCGAAGATTTTTTCGGTTGAATTCTTCGTGATCGGAACGGTGGCCGGGCTGATGGGCGGGATCCTGGCGGGCGGGTTCGGATGGTTGCTGCTGAACCGGCTGTTGAAGGCGGAGACGGGCGTTGATGTGGTGCCAGTATTGACGGCGATCGGTGGGACTGCGTTGTTGGCCGTGGCGACGGGATGGCTGGCGAGCTACCGGACGTTGGGTCAGAAGCCACTCGAGATTTTAAGGGACGAGTGATCAGGCGTCTGTTTGTAATGGCCGGACCCGGACTCTGTCTCGAGTCAACACGCAGAAGATGCCGGCCTTTAGAATTTCGCGGTGCACGAGAGATGTGATGAGAGCGGTAACTTGAACCGGATCCGGTTCGATCCGCAGCAGGACAATCGAGCATCCGCCTGCGACGCCACGCCTGAAAACGAGTTCGCCAAAGTCCTTGTCAAACGTGAGCAGCACCCGCTGATCGCGAGCACAGATTGCGGCCACATCTTCATCGGAAATTCCGCGGGTCGTTTCGACGATGGAAGTGACATCGAAGCCTCGTTCACGAAGCCCGGCAATCGCCAGAAGCGGAAAGTTCTCGTCGGCGAGGAATTTCACGCGCTTGTCAGCGGGTAAACACGTTCATTATGCAGGAGCTCGCCTGCATAATGGAGACAGGCAAGTATGTCGTCTTCAGAAAGATGCGGGTAATTTTTCAGGATTTGCTCGTGCGTCCAGCCTGCTGCCAGCAGATCAACGATGAACTCAACCGAGATTCGAGTACCGGTAACGACCGGCTTTCCCATCAGGATAGCTGGATCGATGATGATTCGGGCCTTCAGATCCATACCTTTCCAGTTTACCCGCTCGCGCACTGAATCGAAAGGCCGCTTACGCCATCCATATAGAATAGAAAAGCGTGAGTTACGACCTGATTGTTATTGGAAGCGGGCCGGGCGGGTATTCCGCGGCGATCCGCGCGGGACAGTACGGCCTGAAAACGGCCATTATTGAGAAAGATCCGAAGCTGGGCGGCACTTGCCTGCATGTGGGTTGCATCCCAACGAAGGCGCTGCTCCATACCGCCGATATGTGGCATTTTGCCACCAATTCCGGCGACGAGGGCATTACGATAGACAAGCCGGTGCTCAATTTCCCGAAGGTGATCGAGCGCAAGAACGGGATTGTTCAGAAACATGCCAAGGGCATCGAGTTTCTGATGAAAAAAAACAAGGTCGAATGGATCAGGGGTTTCGGCTCGATTGCGGGACCGGGGAAGGTCGAGGTCAAGACCGATAAGGGAACCCAGGTTCTCGAAACGAAGAACATCCTGATCGCGACGGGATCGACGGCGCGGATGCTGCCTGGGTTGACTCCGGACGCGAAGACGATTCTGACCAATATCGAAATTCTCGATCTGCAGGCGATTCCGAAGTCGCTGATGATTATCGGGGCGGGCGCGGTGGGCGTGGAGTTCGCGTCCATGTTTCGCCGGTTCGGGACGGAAGTCAGCATTTTCGAAGCGCTGCCGCGGATTGTGCCAGTCGAAGACGAAGAGGTTTCGAAGGAGTTGGCGCGAATTTTCAAGAAGCAGGGGATTCGCGTGGAAACCGGCGCGAAGTGCGACAACGTCCAGAAAACGGCCAATGGCGTGAAGATGAAGGTCACGCTCTCGAACGGCAAGACGGAAGAAGTGGAAGCCGAGAAACTGCTGGTAGCCGTTGGGCGCGCGCCGAATACGGCGGGTATCGGTCTGGAGAAGACGAAGGTGCGCAGTGAACGCGGCTTCATTTTTGTGAATGAATTCCAGCAGACGGATGAGCCGGGGATTTACGCGATCGGCGACGTGGTTGCCGGCACGCCGCAACTGGCGCATGTGGCGACAGCGCAGGGAATGGTGGCGGTCGCAAAGATCGCCGGCAAGCCTGCGATTCCGATCCGCCGCAACCGCATTCCAGGGGCGACGTATACCGATCCCGGTATTGGCAGCGTGGGTCTGACGGAAGCGCAGGCGAAGGAAAAGGGCTACAAGGTCAAGGTCGGCAAGTTCCCGTTCATGGCGAACAGCAAGGCGACTATTCTTGGCTCGCATGACGGCTTCGTGAAGATCGTGTCCGACGAGAAGTACGGGGAAATTCTGGGCGTGCACATCATCGGACCCGAAGCGTTCGAGCTGATTTCGGAAGCTGTGGCCGCAATGGAAGCCGAGGCGACGGTGGAGACAATGATGAACACCATCCACGCACATCCGACGATCTACGAAGCGCTGGGCGAAGCGTTCAATAACGTGTACGGACTCGCAATCAACGCTTAAACCGTGCCGCTTCGACCCTGCATCGTGCGCGACCTGGGCCGCATGCGTTACGCGGAGGCGCTTTCCATTCAGGAAAGCCTCGCCGCGGACCGCAAGAGCGGGCAGGGAACGGACCATCTTCTGTTCGTGGAGCATCCGCACGTCGTCACCATTGGCCGCAACGGGCAGGAGGGCAATGTGCTTGTGCCCGCGTCGCTGCGACGGGAGAAGGGTATCGAACTGTTCGAATGTGACCGCGGTGGCGACGTGACTTATCACGGCCCGGGGCAGGTGGTCGCTTACCCCATCATGGATCTGAAGGAGTGGAAGCGGGACGTGGGCGCTTTCGTCCGCACCGTGGAACAGACTCTCATTGATACGCTGGAAGAGTTTGGCATCCGGTCGTATCGCGTGCCCGGTCTGGCTGGTGTGTGGACCGATCAGGGCGGCGTGGAGTCGAAGATCGCGGCGATTGGCGTTCATCTGAGCCGCTGGATTTCGACGCATGGCTGGGCGCTGAATGTGACAACGGATTTGCGCTACTTCGACTACATTGTTCCTTGCGGGCTGCAGAAGCCGGTGACGTCGATGGAGCGGCTGGGAGTGCCGGCTGACCCGGAGGATGTGAAGTGCGCGCTGGCGCGGCACTTCGGGCGGCTGTTCGAATTTGAGATGCGGGCGGAGATGCCCGAATTCACTGGAGCTTTGAGATGACAGACGTTGTGATGCCCCAGATGGGCGAAAGTATCGTCGAAGGAACGCTGACGAAGTGGGTGAAGAAGGT
>DASZVV010000129.1:0-11549 GCA_035546955.1 Bryobacteraceae bacterium | reverse complement strand
GGCGGAGCCAGCTTTGCGGGGAAGGTACGCTCGATCGGATCTTCGGGCTGGCCCTTCTTATCCACGTACATGTTGTTCTCACCGGCCACCCAGAGTGCTCCCCCGCCGCCCTGAACGAATTTTTCGACGCGCGCCTTGTCTTCCGGCTTCATGGCCTGGAAGTTGATGTTGTTGAAGACGACGAGTTGGGAGTCGTCAAGGGAATCCGGCAGCGCGTGGACCAGAGAAAAATCGAACTTATTGGCGGCGAGAAGGTCGGCGATATGTTTTTCGGAGCCGGCGATATCCTGCGATATCCAGAGGACTTTGGGGCGACGGACGGAGACGGCGCTTTCGAAGTGCGATTCGCCGAGACCGGGCGCACGCACGACGCCGCTCAGGTCAATTGCGCCGGCGGCGTTCAGGCTGGCGCGTACGCGGATGTTGTTTTCGCCGGACGCGAGATTCACAGCGTGGCTGCCGATGGATTTGTTTTCCGCCTGAAGGTCGACCGTTGCATTCGCGGCGCGCGGCGAGTAAACGGTAAGATCGGCGGGAAATTGCTCGCCAGTGAAAACGACGGGGGGAAGGCCAACGGCTTCTACGAGAATCTGCGGGCGATCGCGGCCAGCCAACGCGATGGTATCGATGGGAACACCGAGTTGCTTCGCCTGCCAGGCGGCACGGGTGAGAGCGCCTTCGTTTTCGGTGCCGTCGGTCAGGAGCAGGATGCGATGCAGCATGCCGGTGGGAAGCGAGGCGAGCGCGTTGCGCACCGGCGCTTCGATATTGGTCCCCTTCCCGGCTGGACCAGCAGTGATGCCAAGTTTGAAATCGGACTCGGCGTCGGTGAGGGCGCGGGGTGCACGCGCGAACGGAATGACGTCCAGCTCGTTCGAACCTTTGGCTGAATCGAGCTGCTTGAGGATATTCTGCTCGTGAGCGAGATCCTGCGCGGAAAGGCTGGCGGAGGTGTCGGCGACGACCGCGAGCGCGATTTTTTGTTCGTCCCAGGAGAGAACGGGTCCGGCGAGCGCGAGCGCGACGAGCAGGAGCATCGCGGTTTTCGCGATCAGCGCTGTGTGGCGGCTGTGGTTGCGCCATTCATATGCGCACCAGGCGAGCGGCACGAGTAACAGAAGGAGAAGCCAGGGATGCTCGAAACTCATACGGCTCGCTCTCGTTCGCCGGGATTCATGCGGCTTTCTCCATATGGGCGCGGATGACGCGGAGGAGCGCCGAAGTTTCGCGTCCGTAAATCAGATATTCACCAACCAGCAGCACGGCGCCGAGAACGGCGAGCCACGGCCAGAGGTCGGTACTGCGCCGAATCGAGTCATTCCATGCGGGGATGCCGCGCCGGACGCCGGCGGGCGGGGTCCATTTGTCGTCCCACATTTCCGGAAGCGTAAGCGAGTAGGCGCGCTCGGTATTGCCTGCAATGACGCTGACGCGCTGGGACGCTCCGCTGAAGAACTGAATCTTGCCATCGCGGATGTTGAACGGCAGGTTCACTCCCGCTTCCGTGACGACCTTGACGGGCGTGCTGTTCGGCGGAATATTGTCGGTCACGCTGCCGGCGCTTTGCGCGACGACGTCGACATCGCGAAAGACGTCCGGCGCGAACCAGCGGAGCTCGTTGGCGAGGAGCAGCGGAGCGGCGAGTTCGTAACGCAGCGTTCCCGTGAATGGATCGAAGCCCATGACGATGGTTTTGGTTTTGCCATCGGTGCTGGCGCGCGCGGCGATGATGGGGCCGGCGTCGATCTCGGCGACGCGAATGTCGTTCGTTCCGGTTTCCAGCACCCCGGTTGCGGGGAGCTGGAGATCGTGCTCGCGCAGTCCCGCGGCGAGGGGTTCATCGGGCGCCCAGCGGAGACTTTCCGGCGCGCTGACGTGATCGCGGATGGGGATCGGCGAACGCTCGGGCGGATCGACCCAGAGCGTGTTCCCCGTGGGAGTCTGGGCGGGATGGAAGCGGTCGAGAACCACGAGGCCCGGATTTGTGGGCGTGAATTCGGAAGGCTTGCGGAATTCGGGAGTGACGCGCGGATCGGATTCGAGCGCCGGCTTCCAGGCGTCGGGTGAATCGGAATAGACGATCACGTGGAGGCTGCGCTGGGAGGGCAGCTCGATGGCCGCGTAGTTGTCTGCGCCGAAAGGATCGAGCGGGTAGAGGCGAACTTCGGCGATGCCGGCGGCTTTGGTGTGGATTTCGAACGTGGTGGTCTGCTCACCCTGCGCCGGAACCTGAACCGCGTGCGCGCCCATGGGAGCGTGAGCGAGGTTCAGGGTGAGGTTCACCGTGCGAGGGGCTTTGCCGTAGTTGCGGAGGCGAACAAGGAGATCCCAGGAATCACGAGCGGAGGTGGAGCGGCGCGCGCCAACGCTGCGGATGCCGACGTTTTCAGAAGGATCGGGCACTTCGAGAATGCGGAGGACAGGGACGTTCGGAGTTCCGGCATCGGATTCGGCTGCGGTGACGCGGCCGGGACCGTCATAGGCGATTTCCCCGCCCTGCTCGCCTGACTGGCGCTGCAGGTCGCGCGCGAATTGCAGGCTCTGTGCAAGATTGATCTGCGTTGCGCCGGGGCGGGTTTCAAGGATGGCGCGTGCGACTTTGACGTGATCGGTTTCCCAGGCGGTGGCGGGCGTGGCGAGCGCATCGGCGCGCACCAGCAGAACGCGGTCGGAATCCGGCACGGCGCGCAGCCAGGCAATGGCGTTGGCGCGGGCGACATCCATCAGGGTCGCGTTGGGATGTCCGGGCGCGCTGGCGCGCATCCAGGCGCTGGTGTCCATGATGAGGACGTGATCCCGGCGGGCATTCAGCGCGCCGCCCCAGTGCAGTTCCGCGATGGCAAGGAGCAGGAGCAGCATGCCGGCGAGCTGCATGATCAGCGAAATCGGTTGCTGGATTTTGCGGCGGCGCGTGACGGGGCTGGGGAGGCCTGGTGTGACCCAGAAGCGCAGGGTTGCCACGACCTGTTTACGGCGGTTGCGATCGAGTAAATAGAGAGCGGTAGTGACGGCGGCGATAGCGCCGAAGATCGCAAGGAATTCGCCGATGCTGAGGTTCAGGAACATCTGCTTATGCCACGCTGCGGGCCTGCATTAATTTTCCGAAGATGGCTTCATCAAGCGGCAGCGAAGTGGGGATAGCGGCATACCGGCCGGAATTCCGCATGGCGATCGACCGGATCGACGCGGCGAACTTATCGAACTCTTCGGTGTAGCGCGCGCGCGCCTCACTATCGACGTGGATGTGCAGTTTCGCGCCGCTTTCTGCTTCGACGAAATCGCATTCGCCAGTCCAGGGTGGAGTGCGGTCTTCGTCGGCCCAAATCTGGATGAGCATGAGCTCGTTGCCGTAGTCGGCGAGGTATTGGAGGGCTTTATCGCAGCCGCCGTCGTCCAGGAAATCCGAGATCACGATGACGAGACCGCGCTGCGGGTAATCGTTCAGAAATTCGCGAACGATTTTGTGGAAATTCGTGGCTCCGGCGGGCTGCTGTTCTTCCAGAAATCGCGCCAGGGGCGTGAAACGATGACGTCCGCCACCGCAGGTCTTCCCTTCCCGCAGCTTCTCGGAAAACGGCAGGACTTCGATGGTATCGAGGCGTACGAGACCGACATAGCAGAGCGCGCCGGCGAGTCTGCGGGCGTAATCGAACTTTTCGGCGTTGCCCGCCGCCATGGACTCCGAAATATCGAGCAGCATGCGGACGGGTACGCGAGGCTCGACCTGAAAGAGCTTGAGGAACATCTTGTCGAGCCGCATGTAGGCACGCCAATTCACGGCGCGGAGGTCATCGCCCTGATGGAAGTGCCGGTGATCGAGAAATTCCTGGCCGCCGCCGGGGAGGCGCGAACGGTTGTGTCCGCCGACCAGGCCGGGGAAGGACTTCTGCCAATGAATGGTGAGCCGCTCCAGCCGTTCGAGAAATTTGCGATCGAGTAGTGGTGCGTTGGCCACGAAATTCTCTATGCAGCCGCCGAAACGCGGATGCCCGCGATGATGCTTGCCAGGATGCTGTCCGGCGTTTTGCCGTCGGCATGGGCGTCGAAATTCAGGATGATGCGATGGCGCAGGACGGCCGGCGCGACTTCTTTGATGTCGTCGATGCTGAGGTGGAGGCGTCCTCGCATCAGCGCGAGCACGCGGCCGCATTCGACGAGGGACTGAGCGCCGCGCGGCGAACTGCCGTAGCGGATGTATTTGCGAGCTTCGTCGGCGGCTTCCTTCTGATCGGGCTGAGTGGCCATGACGAGCTGGACGGCGTAATCCTGCACATGAGGGGCGATGAGAATGTCGTGGCAGACGGCGCGGATATCGAGAATGTCGGCGCGATCGAGCACGGCGTGGACGGTGGCTTCCTCCCGCGCGATGGTGCGTTCGACGATGCGCGCGAGCTCGCTGTGCGACGGGTAGGTCACCACGATTTTCATCAGGAAGCGATCGAGCTGGGCTTCCGGCAGCGGATAGGTGCCTTCCATTTCGATGGGATTCTGGGTCGCCATGACGAGGAACGGCGCTTCGAGTTCATGAGTGGTGGTGCCGGAGGTCACAGTACGCTCCTGCATGGCTTCGAGCAGGGCGGACTGGGTTTTCGGGGTGGCGCGATTGATTTCGTCGGCAAGGACAAGGTTGGCGAAGATGGGGCCAGGCTGAAAGCGCAGGGATTTGTGGCCGCGATCGTCGGTTTCCATGATCATGCTGCCGACGATATCGGCGGGCATGAGGTCCGGCGTGAACTGGATGCGCGAATAGCGAAGGCCGAGAGTGCGGCCAAGTGTCCGCAGGAGCGTGGTTTTGCCGAGGCCTGGAACCCCTTCCAGAAGCACGTGTCCGCCGGCGACGAGGCAGATCAGGACGCCATCGACGACGCTTTCCTGCCCCACGATGACCTTGCCGATTTCCGAACGGACCAGGTTCAGTTTGGCGACCGCGGGGCTAATGCTGACATCCGAAACCATGCATAGATTCTACTTGATGGACGCGTGCGGCTGACATTTGTTTGCAGGAACTTACGAAAGTGGTACGACGGGTGTGGAAACGGTCTGGTTTGGGGTGGGGATGCGTTTGTCGGGGTTGAAGACGATGACCTTGCTGGGAGCTTCCTGAATGCCAGTTGCAAATCGCCGCAGAGCTGGGGACGCCACGGCATCCTGCCCATTCCCCATGGCACGCTGTTCAACGATCAGTTCCCGGATGGGACGCGATTGGCGCTCTCGACGACGAGAACGGGAACAGGGGCTTTGTCCGATTCGAGTTTGAGGCCGAGTTGCTGCTGGACAGCGCCGAAGATATCGGGGGCGGAATCGGGATCGACGGCGGTGCCGAGTTGCGCGTATTGGAGCACGTAAACATACGCGCCATCGAGCCCGGTCTTATCGATCACGGGACGGCCGGCAGGCCCTGCGAGGGCGGTAGCCAGTTGGTCCATGGTGCCTTTGACGTTCACCATCATGCAGCAGGCGCCAGGCAAGCGGGCGGGCTGGGTGAAGGGCCGGCCGGGATCAGCCGGCTGGATCTTCGGCCCACCTTTCAGAACAACCAGATCATAAACAGGCAACTCTTTCGTCTCGGGGTGCGCCTGGAGGTTGAAGCGTTCTTTCAGGAGCGCCTGCAGCATCGGTTTCAGCTCCGTATCCGGCACGCCATCCGGAGCTTTGGCGTCGAGATCGTAACGATCGGAGTCGAGCCAGGACGGGCCCGTGATCTGAACAGAGCTTAATCCCCACGCCACCTGGAGGATCTGCCGCATTGTGGCGTTGGAACTCTTCAGGTGACCGTTGCGCAGGCCGGGAAAACTGGACATGCCGGTGCCGGAGGTGTTGACTTTTACGGAGGCGACCTCGAAGCTTTGGGCGTGGAGGAGCGTGGCGGCGAGTGTCAGAAGAAGGACGAAGCGCATTTTCAGATCCTTTTCCGTGAATGACGTTCGAGGCGCGAACTCCGTGCAGAATCGAGCGAGTATTCGGCGTGCGGGCCGGGTGCCCCATTTCAGGGCGGCGCCTTCCTATTGGCCGTGGAAGGGGTCGGCCCCGATGGTCCCGCGGAGTTCTTCGAGATAAGCCGGTGCCGTCACGTGCGCCAGTTCAGCTTTTGCGGTGCTTGATCCGGTGGCGGCGACGTGCCTGGTCCAGAGGGCGATGTCGCGCTTCTGTTTGGTCGCAAGGCGTTCGGCGTACCAGTCGCTCGCGAGCAGGGCTTCACGGGTGAACATTTCGCGGATCGAAGGATCCTCGACCGTCTTCCCTTCGAAATTCCCGTAGGCCATGATGTGGAGCAGCGCACGGATCGGCGGGCAGGCGGCGTCCACGCTGCCGTCTTCAAAATAATTGAGCGCTACGAGGCGCTGGGCTTCGCAGATGGCTTCGATGCCCTTGACGTAATTCTCCATATCCTGCTTTTCCGGGCGCAGCAGGAGTTCGGGAAACACCGCGCCCGGCAATTCGAAGATGCGGCCGAGGAAGCGATCCACGAAGAGTTCTGTGATCCGATATCCCAGGCGGCTCGCGAGAACGCGGCGGCCGTTGTAGTCGAAGTCCTCGACCTTTTCGAGGTGACCCTTTTCGATCAGGTATTCAGGCTCCCGCTCGTGGACTCGCATGCGGCACCAGAGTTCCGGCACCAGCATGGAATTATCGTGATCGACGCGGTACAGCGGGCCGATATGTCCGGCGGCACTGGTGAATCCGCCATAGCCGGTGAGGATGTACGAGACGAGCGCGTTGTTCAGGTCCACAACCGGCCAGAGCATATTGAACGGGCCTTTGGTCAGCGCGCCTTCGGAACCGAAGCCAGTGGTTGATGGCGACTTGCCCGTGAGGCTGCAGATGAAATCCATGAACAGCTCAGGCAATTCCTGGTAGTGAATCGGGCCGTAGACGGCGAGGGGCGGAATGCCGAGCTTCGTATCGGGTGGATTATTGCGGCGGCCGGCGAGAACGGCGTTCACCGGGAAATAGACGGGCTTATCCGATGGGATTTCGTGGGCGAGCCGAGTGCCAATTTCGGCGAGATACCGGTCGCGTGGATTGACCAGATCCGGCCGGCGCTGCAGGTAGCGGGGATTCTTCGACGGAACGCCGTCGACCAGGCGCGGATGCGCGGAGGAGACGACGTAGCCGACGCCGTGATCGGCGAAATCGGCGATCAGGTTCTTCATCGGCTCGGTGTACTGGTCGAAATCGACGACGTGATCCACCAGTTCCTGAGCCTGTGCGACGGTCAGCGGCTCGAAATTCGAGATGAAGTTGCCGGGGCCTGCGAGGTCGGCTTCGGCATCTTTGTCGAAACCGCGGTGAATGGCGTCATCGGGGCGCTGGAAAAGGCGCTCTTCGCAGTTCTCGACGATCTTCACACTCTCATGCGGATAGTCAACGTCCAGATACTCCAGGCGCTCGCGCGGCAGAACGGTGGAGGCGGTAATATCATCCTCTACCTGAACCTTATCCGCTGGATTAAAGTCTGGCCGCAACTTATAGATTCGCCACGTCCCATTGGGGTCATACCCGACCCGAAGATAGTTACCGACCAGCTTCTGGTTGCGGTATTTCAGTTCATGCCCTTCGCGGCCGTTGATGCGGTCAACCGTGAAGTATTTCCGCCAGTCTTCGCCCCAGTAGGGCCGGTAATAACGCTTCACGGTGACGATGAGCTGGCGAATGGTCTGCGGGAGGTTGCGGACCCATTCGTTGTGCTCGTCAATGTAGTCCTTCGAGGGAGTTAGGAGCTTGATGACGGAGCCGAGGGAGCGTTCCGGGCTGAGGATGGGACGGGCGGCGCGATTGCCGGGCTTCGGGTCCTTGTAAATGCCGGAGAAATCCTTGCGCAGAATCTCTTCGACGACGCTGAAATCGTGCTCGTAATCGCGGACGAAAACGCTGCCCTTCAGGATGATGCTGGCAAGCGATTTCGAAATTTCTGATTTGCCGCCGCCGGAGACGGTGCAGGGTTTATGGCAGAGGACGCCATCCGCGCGGGCGGCGGTGAGCCGCCATGCGGCGCCGCCGGGCTGCTTTTCGAGGCGGATTTTAGTGCCCCACGGAAGCACATAAACTTCGCCGGGGCGCAGCACCAGTTTCTGGTTATTCCATTTCACGCAGCCTTCGCTGACAAGGAAATCGGAATTGCGCGGGACGTAGTAGATACCGGGAAAAGTGCGGTCGACTGCATAGCCTTCGGCGCGCATTTCCACGCGGTCGCCGAGCAGCTTCATGGCGTCTTCGTACTCGACGGGTTTCGTCAGCACGGTGCGGCCGGCGTAGAATTCCTGGCCGAGCACGTAAGACGGAAACGCGATAGCGCCGCCGGCATGTTCCTCTTCGCAGTTTCCGAAGAGATTGGCCGCATAGCTGATCTGCGTCTTGACTTCCTTCTTGCAGTAGCCGTAATAGTTATCGGCGATGAGCGTGACCACCACGCCGCGGGAATCGCGGCACGTGAGCTTGAACGCGGAGCCGTTGTTGTAGATCTCGTCTTCGCTCTTCCAGCACATGCCGTCTTTGCGCTGCTTCGCCGTGGCGTCCTCGAAGCGCGGAAGGCCGAGATCCTTTTTGCGCATACCCGCGATATGGGGCGCGAGGATGACGCAGCCGGTATGGCCGGTCCAGTGGTCGGGGTCGAGCGCGGCGTCGTTTTCCGGCAGATAGGGGTCGCCGCCGTTACCGAAAATGCTTTCAACGAAATCGAGATTGCTGACGAGGCTCGCGGGAACGAAAAAGCGCGTCTCCATGGACCGGGCGGGAGCACCGGGGACGGCTGGAACGACGAGCGGGCGCAGCAGAAGGGTGACGAAGAAACGTGCGTGGCCGCGTTGGTTGGCGGTGAAGGGCGCGGCGAGAACGTCGTCCGGCGGCTGGAGCGCAGCGCGGAGGAGACGGCCGAAGGCGATCTTCGGAACACCGATTTTGTCCGCCGGAACCGGGAAGCCGTCTTCGACGATGTGAAATATACCGGCGGTGGTGCGTCGATCGCTGCGGGGGTTGTGGAGAATGCCCTGCGGCAGGCGATAAGACTTCAGGTAAGGCGAGGAGATCGAATCGGCGTCGGGCGGAAGTGAAAGGGCGCGGGCAAGCCCGGGGCGGTCGAGCGTGAAGGCATCCGCGGGGAGGCGGGGCGCTTCGGCGCCGAGGACCGAATCGAGGTAGTCCTGAATGCGGCGGTCCGCCGGGCAGAGGCGGCCGCCGAGCAGCTGATCCTTCTGGTAATAGTTGCGGAGCAGCGGACGGGCCAGTTCGAGGAAATCGGGGTCGGCCGTCGCGTTGCTGGTCGGCTGGCCGAGGGCAGCCAATTTCAGGTTGATGTAGCGGTAGAGCTCATCTCTCGAAGCGGGTTCGGGGGCGGACGGCGGCGCAATATCGAGCGCAGCCAGTGGCGATGCGGACACCAGAAATCTCCTGTTGGGTGGCTCGCGACGCTCAATCACGGGGGGCGACGCGTCGAAAAACCTAGTGTAGCATTGGTCCAATTTGGACCAGTAGGACGCGGTGAATCGAGGAAAGTTGGTACCATGGGTTTCTGAGCCCCACACCTCAACTAGATCCCCAGGATCCGGCGGCGCAGCCGGATTTATCCCCGCCGATGCGATTCATGTTCACCGGTTTCCGTCAGGAAGGCGGTAGCCGCGTCTTTTCTTATGAAGGGATTAGCGAGGACCGCGTGCGCACACGGTTTTCCGTGCGCGTTGACCTGGAACTGAGCCGCCAGTGCGGAGTCCGGCTGCAGGAACTACCGCTCCTGTGCGTCTCCGTGCTGGAGCGCCGGACCGGGGATGAGCGCGATCTGGTATTCAGCGAAGCGGAGATGGCGCGGGTGGTGGAAGAGGCGGCAGTGGCACGTGAGGCGGAGGCGGCAAAGGCTCCGGGTCCGAAGCGGCGGGCAAAGAAGGATCCAGCGGAAGAGGACCCCTATGAGGGGGCTCCGATGCCTCAGGGTTACGGGCAGGGTTGGTAGTCAGCTGGCTTTTGCCGCCGGATTCAACTGGCGGGTTCCAATCGACAAAGTATTGACGCGTGGGCCGGGAAGCAGGATTCCCGCGAGGTTCAGGGGATCTGCGTTCGCGATGTGGACGGCGTCTTCGGGATGCTCGCTCGAACGGCGGACGGCGCGCAGGATTTCGACTGCTTCCGGGGCGGCGAATTGTTCTCCGGAGAAACCCGCCACGAAGCGGCCGGCGCGGAGCTCGCCGCGCGCTTCCTTCAGACGCAGTACGGGGAGAAGATCGCGCCAGAAGGGCGACGTGCTTTCCTTCGTCAGCAGATCGCGGATGAGGACACCCCAGCGCAGAATGAGCTGATCGGCGAAAGCCTCCGCGCGTGCGGCGTTGCTGACGTGGCGATCGGACTGCGTCATAAGAGCCCATCGGCCGCCGGAATGGCGCGACCGGCGGGCGCGGTCTCTTCCCTCCCCCCGGCGGCGGCGAGGATCGATCAGGGCGCGGAGGTTCTCGAAGCCGTCGGCGGTGACCAGGCCAGCCGCGACCAACTCCCAGAGGGCATCTTCAACTTCGCTGGCGAGGCGTCCGGTGGCGCGGGAGAGGTCGGCGAAGAAGGATGCGCCGCGGGCGCGGAGAGCGGCGGCAACATCCTGCGCGGCGGGTGAGAGTCCGCTCTCATCGGGCGGTGCGGCAGCGCGCGGCGCGAGCCAGTCCATGGATTCGCGGAGGAAAAACGCGATGGGAGCAATGCGGGTGGCGCGGACGCGGCGGCCGTCTCCGTCTTCCAGCTGCGGGGACAAAGCCGGGTGCGGAGAAAGGCGGCCCCACATGACCTCGCCGGAGAGACAGAGCTCGTCGAGATAGGCGGGATCGTAGTTGCGAACGCGGCGGTTGAGGATTTCGCTTTCCCAGGCAGAGGCCGGAATTTCGTAACCCTGCAGCTGTCTGATCACCTGCAGCGTGCCTTCCGCCCCGTGCAGTTGCGTACCGGGCGCCACGTGCTGCCAGCGGCAGAGGAAACGGTGCATGTCGAGCGCGCTGACGGGCTCGATTTCGCGGCGCAGACGACCGAGGGTGAGGTTATGGATGCGCGCCAGGATACGGCGATTGCACCACTGGATATCGCCATCTCCTTCGGCGACGGAAAAGCGGCCCTGCAGGATTTGTCCCTGGCTTTCGATTGTGGCGAGTGCCTGATCGATTTCCTCGCGGGTGAGGGCCAGACGGGCCGCCAGCTCGGCAGCGGTGACCGGACCCAGCGATTCCATCCAGCCGCGGACGATTTGCTCGGCGTCATCTGCGATGCCAAGGCGTTCGGTGGCGACCCAGAAGACCTGTTCGCCGCGGATGAGGACCGAAGCGCGTCCGGCGGCGCGGAGCGTTTCAAAGTATGGCTGCCAGGCCTCGCTCGGCGGAACGCGGATCAGGGAGAGCATCGCGTCATGGAGCTCATCGGCATCGCGAACGTCGGGCCAGGCATCTTCGGAAACCTGCGTGATCGCGGCGGGATCGAGAATACCGGCGCCGCCGACGAAATCCGTGCGAAGTGAGCCGCGGAGCTGCACGGCGCGCGCGCGTCGTTCTTCGAGCGGCGCGTCGTCGAGAAACGCGTAGGGGTTTGCA
>DASZVV010000128.1:0-4192 GCA_035546955.1 Bryobacteraceae bacterium | reverse complement strand
GCAGCCGCAGCGCAATCTCGTGCATCCCCCTGTACCACCAAAATGAATCCTCGGCGCGCGCAATGTTCTCGAATTCCGCCGGATTCATCATGTAGCGGACGCAGCCACCGGCATCGCCGCCAGATGCCCCAGCGGACACCCGCCGCCTTCTTCCGCCGCCCGATATTGCGAACAGCGATCGCGGTAATACGCCAGCGTCCGCCGCACTCCTTCACTCAGGTCCGTTCGCGCCCGCCATCCCAGCACCGCCGTGGCGCGTTCATCGCTCGATACGTAGCTGCCGATATCGATCTTTTTCCGCGCCGTTGGAAATGCCTGCAGCCGGAACGGCGGTAGCGCCGCCTGGCGCGAAATTTCTTCCGCGATCTCGCCCACCGAGTGCACGGCCGTAGTCGACCCGATATTCAGAATCCGGTGCGCTGGAGCTTCCACCGCACCGGCCAGCAGCAGGGCCTCGCACGCATCGTCCACATAAACCGGATCGCGCAGTTGCCCGCCATCGCCGAACACACTGATCTGCCTGCCCTCCATCGCGCGCCGGAAAAACACCGGCAGAAATCCCTGGCAGGGCAGTCCGATCGCCATCCTCGGCCCATAAATATTCGTCAGCCGCAGCACCACGGCGTCGATCTCTCCCTGCCGGCTCATCAACAGATGATATTGACCCGCCGCATGCTTGTGGACTCCGTTATAATCCACGGCCATCACCTGATGTTTCTCGGAAACCGGCAGCCGCTTCGGTTTGCCATACACCTGCCGCGTGCTGGCGTACACCACGCGCCGGCCCTTCGCATAGCGCGTGCACGCCCGCAGAAACCGCAGCTGAGCCTCCGCGTTAATCCGGAAATCGCGCTCCGGGAACAGCATCGAATGTGTGTGGCTCACCTCGCCCGCCAGATTGAAAATCACGTCGGACGCGAGCAGCGCCCCCGCAATCAGCCGTTCGTCAGCGATATCGCCGTGCACCATAGAGATGTCGCTTTCCGCCTCGTGCAGATTAAACGGATTGGCCCCGCAGCCCGGCTCGCGCGAATCCACCACGGTCACCCGTGCCCCGGCATGCGCGAGTGCCAGCGCCAGATTGCTGCCGATGAAGCCCAGTCCCCCCGTCACGAGGACGTGCTCGCCCCGATACCAGCCCGCCGCCTCGGCGATCCCCGTCATCTCACCCTCATGCGGATTCTTTCCGCAATGAACTCGGCGTCGCTCTCCGAAATGTGCGGTCCTCCGGGCAGCGACAACACTTCCTGGCTGGCCAGTTCCGCAACCTTCGGAACCGCACCGCAACTCGCGCGTCCCCAAAACCCGGGCTGCCAGTGCAGTGGCACTGGATAGTGAATCCCCGTCTGGATTCCCTCCGCCGCCAGTTCCCTTCGCAGACTGTCGCGCCGCCTCGTCCGCATCACGTAAAGGTGATGCGCCGAGTTCGCCGCCGCACCCGTCAGCCGGATTCCCGCTGTGCGGTAGGCATTCGCGAGCTTTCGCCGGTGCCCGGACCAATAGGCGAGATGCGGCAGCATCGCCCGCAAATAGCACGCCTGAATTTCGTCGAGCCGCGAATTGACTCCCGGCGCCCGCGCCACCTGGTCGCTCGCACGTCCGCCATCCCGCAGCAGACGGATGCGCCGCGCCACTCGCGCCGAATCCGTCACCACTGCACCGCCGTCCCCCACGCCTCCCAGATTTTTTGTTGGATAAAAACTGTACGCCGTGTACGGAGAAAACGCGGTCAGGGGCCGCCCTCCGTAGGTCGCGCCATGCGCCTGGCACGCATCCTGAATCAGCGTGGCTCCGCGTTCCCGGCAAAGCGCGGCGATCTCGTCCACCCGGCACACTTCCCCGTACAGATGAACGCACACCACCGCCGCCGTCCGCGGCGTCCACGCCGTGCGCAACGTCTCCGGAGAAACCAGCAGCGTCTCGGGATCCACATCTGCCACTCGCACGCGCGCGCCCGCCGCCAGCACCGCCTGCGCCGTGAACAGAGAGGTGAAGGAAGGAACAATCACTTCCTGATCGCTCCGGACGAGTCCCGCCTCGCGAAGACAGAGTTCGATCGCCGCCGTGCCGCTCCCCACTCCGACGGCATGGCCCGCGTGAAACGCTGCCGCCAGTTCTTTCTCGAACCGCTCTACCTGTTCTCCCAGAACGTATGACCCGGCGGCATGCATCGCGGCCAGATTGCGGGCAATCTCCGGTGCCGCTCTTTCCAGCACCGGCTTCGCATCGAACATGGCGATGCACTTCCAGACTGTCACAAAAATCCCCGCATCGCCACAAACCGCAGGTACAGCAGACAGAGCTGAACCAGCGTTGCGCCGAGCGAGCTGATGCGGAAAAACTGCGACTTTCCATGCCGCCGCGGGAAATGAGACACGGGTACTTCCACGACGCGCATACCGCTCGATTCCAGCTTCTTCACCAGTTCCACACACACTGTTCCGCTCGTACAGCGCAGCGGACTGCGGTGGATCAAAGATCGCCGCACCAGCCGGTAATCGCAGACGATATCGCGCAGCTTCACCCGGAACAACAGCCGCGCCAGTTTGTTGTAGAGAAATCCGATCGCAATCCGGTGCCACGGATCCTGCCGCTCCGTCTTGTAGCCGTTCACCAGACCGGTATCCGGCCAAGCCACTTCGAGCAGAGCCGGTAATTCGCGCACGTCGTATTGCCCGTCGCCATCGGTATAGAAAACGAACTCTTTCCTCGCGGCTTCGAATCCGCTGCACAGCGCCGCTCCGTATCCGCGGTTCCGCTCATGTGTCACCACTCGCAACCGCGGTCCGAACCGCCGCCGGAGCCGCAGCAACACATCAGCCGTATCGTCCTGGCTGCCATCGTTCACAACGATGACCTCGTAATCGTCCACATGCTGCGCCAGCACTTCAAACGTCGCCCCGATCAGCCCCGGCAGCGACCGCGCATCGTTGTACGCCGGGAAAAATACGCTGAGGCTGTAAGGAAAAATCATTGGCATCTGAGCGTATAACTGCCCGTAACGGGAGTCCATACAGTAAATCCTGTATTGCCTCGCGCGTCACGCGGGCATCTAATGATCAGGTGCGAATCGCCCTGTTGCTGGCCTCCCTCGCGGCGCTGGCAATTCTGCCTTACATCCCGGTCTTCTCACAACCTCTTATTGCCGATGACTACCAGCAAATCGATATTTCGCGCGCCTGGGGACCGCCTTCCGGCTGGGCCTCACTTGCAGCCGACCGCCTCTACCGCTCCCGCGCCACCTCCATCGTTTACACGTATTGGACGGACCGCTTCTTCGGCGTCAATCCTCCGGTTCTCTACGCATCCACGCTGTTGCTGCACGTCATCAACGTGTGGCTGCTTTTTGCGCTCGGTTCCTGGAAGCGCCTCGGCTGGAAGCTATCGTTCGCCATGGCGGGCTTCTTTGCGCTCTACCTCGGCCATCAGGAAGCCGTCATGTGGTACGCGGCCCTCCACGAGTTGCTCTGCTTTCTGTTCGTCTCTCTTTTTCTGATTTGCTGGACACGCTGGATGGAAAAATCCTCCGGCGGCTGGGGACTCTACACCGCTTCCTTCGCCTGTTTCCTGCTCGCGATTTATTCGAAGGAACCCGGCGTCGTCCTCGTTCCTTTCGCGGCGCTCATCGCCTGGTGGGACGGCCGCAACCGCCGCGTGCAGTTAACCGCCGTCATTCCCTTCGCGCTCGTTGCCCTCTGGTACACGTATGAAATCCTCACCGCCGGGAAAACACACCAGCACCTGAACGATGGCACGTTCTCGATCCACGCGCCGTTCTGGATCACCTGGCGTAACAGCTTCGGCCGCCTGCTCTGGGTCTGGGGATTGATCAGCCTCATCTGGCTCGCGGCCTCAGGCGAATGGCGGCGCTACCAAAGCCTGCTGATTGCCGCCGGGGTCTGGATATCCATCGCTCTCCTGCCCTTTTCTTTTCTCACCTATATGCCGCGCATCCCGAGCCGTCACACCTACCTGCCGAGCGCCGGGCTCGCGCTGCTCGTTGGAATCGCTCTGGTGAGCTTCTATGAGCGGACTCATGAACGCTGGCGCTTCGCCACGCCCGCCTTGGCAACGGTGCTGATCGCTCACCATTGCCTCTATTTGTGGCTTGTGAAACGGCCGCAGTATCTCTCGCGCGCGGAGTCGAGCGAAACCGTGCTTCGCCTGGTCCGCGAAGGCCACACGCCGCTCC
>DASZVV010000127.1:0-3683 GCA_035546955.1 Bryobacteraceae bacterium | reverse complement strand
GCACCTTCCGGTAGAAACGCAGCAGTGTTTCATTGGATTCCCGCCGCGTCAGGAAAGTTACCGACAGCCAGACCACGGTTGTGATCCCGACCGTGATCAGAATCAGCCAGGCGAACTGCACGGGGTTGTCGCTATCGAGGTGAAACGCCGTCTGCAATGTCACGGAAACGACAAATGCCGCCGCCATCGCGCTGACCTCGCTCCACGCGTTGATTCGCCACCAGTACCAGCGCAGGATGAGCACGGTGCCGGTGCCCGCGCCGGTCACGATCAGCAGCTTCCAGGCGGCCGCGATCGAATCCATGTAGTGCGTGACGATGGCGGAAACGATGGTGAGGCCGATGGTCGCGATCTGCGACACGTTAACGTAGTGCCGTTCAGGCCGGGCTGGCGCGAGGAAGCGGTGGTAAAAATCGTTGACCAGGTAGCTGGCGCCCCAGTTGAGCTGCGTTCCTACGGTCGACATGAACGCCGCCGCGAAGGCCGCCACCATCAGGCCGCGGAGCGATGCCGGCAGATAGTCGATCATCACCCGGATGTAGCCGGTTTCGGGGTCCGCCAGGTGGGGATACAGGATGACGGAGGCCATACCCGCGATTACCCACGGCCACGGCCGCAGCGCATAGTGCGCGATGTTGAACCACAGCGTCGCGAGCAGGGAGTGGCGCTCATCCTTTGCGCTGAACATGCGCTGAGCCACGTATCCGCCACCGCCCGGTTCGGCGCCGGGATACCACGTTGCCCACCAGTTGACCGCAATGTAGACGCCGAACGTGATGGCGGGCATCCAGACGGAATGGAGGTCTGGTACGAAGCTGAGGAACGCGCTGCCTTCGCCGCCGAGCGCCGCTTTCATCCGCTCGATGCCGCCTACGGCATGAACCGCGGCGACGCCGAGCACAATCACCATCCCCATCTTGATGACGAACTGGAAAAGATCCGTCACCAGCACGCCCCACAAACCGGAAAGCGTGGAGATCAGGGACGTGAGCCCAATGATGCCGATGACGATCCAAAGGGCCTGGTTTTTGGTCACTCCGAGGACGAGCATCAGGATCTTCACCATTGCGAGATTGACCCAGCCGAGGATGATGCAGTTCATCACTACGCCGAGATAGACGGCACGGAAGCCCCGCAGAAACGCCGCAGGCCTCCCGGAATAGCGGAGTTCGGCCAGTTCGATATCGGTGGTGACGCCGGATCGCCGCCAAAGCCGGGCGAACAGGAAAACCGTGAGCATTCCGCTCGCGACCATGTTCCACCAGAGCCAGTTGCCGGCGATGCCATTGCGGGCGACGAGGCCGGTTACGACGAGCGGGGTATCGGCCGCGAAGGTCGTGGCGACCATGGAGGTCCCGGCCAGCCACCATGGCACGTTTCTCCCGGAAAGAAAGAACTCGCTGGTGCTCGATCCCGCCTTCGACTTGTAGTAGAAACCGATGCCGATGTTAAAGAGAAAATAAGCGGCGATGACGGCCCAATCGAGCGGGGTGAGGGTCAAGCCTGGCACCGCCTGGAGTTTTCATCGGCCGCTGTGGAGAAGCCTGTGGAAAATTGGCCGGTGCCACTCGAATTAGGCCGATAACTAACTGTTTTGAAACGTACTGCTGCGTCCTTCAGCAATTCCCGGATATTTAGGCTAAGTGGCAGATTTGTCAACTGGATACGATTCCGTTACAGATCTTTTCAAGATGCTAAAGACGCACCCTTTCGAGCGGGAGGCCATTTTTGCACGCCTGGCAGGAAGCGGCGTCCGCGCTGTAGCCCGTTTCGATGCGCGCCAGGTAATACAAAGGCAGACCATCGAACGATTCCACCTTGGGGTATGGCTGATAGACGATTGCGGCAACGGCCATGATCTGGGCCCCGGCGGCTTCGAGCAACTTGCGGAGGGCCGCCATCCGGCTGCCGGATCGGATGATGTCGTCCACCAGAACGACGGGTGCGCCACGGTCGGGTTCAATGTAGTGGCGGAACCTCGCCGGCTTCTCGTCCGGACCGTCTTCCGCCCAGTAAACCTGCTTTGCGCGCAGCGCTTCACAGACGCCGAAAGCCACCGGCAATCCACCAGGAGCGGGGGAAACGATGGAAAGTTCGGGGATCACGGCGCGGATCTCCGAATGGGTCCGGAGCAGGCGGCTCAGCCCGACGCTGAGGATTTTGGCGTATTGATAATGCCGCATCGCCAAAGGAACCTGAAGATACTGCGTGGAATGCAGACCATTCGGGTACTCGAAGTGGCCCTCGCGAAGCGCGCCGGTCTGGCGCAGAATCCCGGTGACATCCTCCTGGCTAGGTAGCAGTTGCATAGGCTGTTGATCTCAGAATAGAAGAAATCGCGGAGGATAGCGAACGAAGCGGCAATAGCCATCTTAAATGGCTATTCATGAGGCCATGCGGATCAGCTGTCGAGGCCGGGGAAAAGGTGACGATCTGCCGCGGGTGTGCCGGTGGTGGATCTGGTGCGGACGGTGGCGAGCGAAAAGCCGAAGCCAAAGTATCGAGCAGGACGCGCACGCGAGGAGTTCCGAACCGCTTCGCTGTCCGAAATTGCTACCGGGAATGGGATCGGGAAGCTGATTTTGCCGTGAGGACCCGTGCTCACCGCCATCGCCGACCTGCAGATTCGGGTGATTCCGTATGACGCTGAGCATGCTCGTCTTCTGTTCGACCTGCCTCTGCACCACCGTGACCCCTTCGACCGCCAGATCATCGCGCAGGCGCTTGCTGAAAAGATCCCGGTCGTCACCTGTGACCCTAAGTTCAGCCTCTACAAAGGCCTTTCGGTGATCTGGTAACCGGCCCGCCTGGTCCCCCACCGGTACGTGAATTAACCTTAGAAAGCTGACGCTTCCCGGCGCACATGGTACGCTTTGAAAGGTATCGTCATGTACAAGGCTTTCTTCGGGCTGACGAGCAATCCGTTCAATCTGAGCCCGGACCCGTCTTTTCTCTACAAGAGTCCTTTCCACGAAGAAGCGCTTGCCAACCTGATTTACGGCGTTACGAGCCGCAAAGGATTCATTATGCTCACCGGCGAGGTGGGCACCGGAAAAACGACGCTGCTCGAATGTCTGCGGGATTATCTGACGTCCCACCACACGCCGTTCGGCTTTATCTTCAACTCCAGGCTTACCCCGCAGCAATTCTTCGAAATGGTAGCCTGGGATTTCGACCTCCAATGCGACCGTTCCTCGAAGACAGAATGCCTGTTTGCGCTGAATAATCTGCTGCTGGAGCGGGCGAACCAGAATCAGACAACGGCGCTGATTGTCGACGAAGCTCAGAACCTCGATTGGGAAGTTCTCGAAGAGATCCGGATGCTCGGCAATCTGGAAAATCGCCGGGGGAAGATGATCCAGATCATCCTCTCCGGCCAGCCGGAGCTGGAGCGGAAGCTCGAAGAGCCGAATTACCGGCAGCTTCGTCAGCGCATTGGACTTCGATGCCGTCTGCGGCCCTTCAGCGGAGCTGAAACCGCCGCCTACATCGCGACGCGTCTCGCGCGCGCCGGCATGCGCGAGCAGACGGCGTTTCCGCCGGACGTGCTTCTCGAAATCCACAAGCGCACGCAGGGCATTCCCCGACTGATCAATCTGGTTTCGGATAATCTCCTGCTGACCGCATTTGCCATGGAGAAGCGGCAGGCGACGGTCGAGATGCTGGACGAAGTCACCCGTGAT
>DASZVV010000126.1:0-5399 GCA_035546955.1 Bryobacteraceae bacterium | reverse complement strand
GGCGTATATTGGGGGCTGCGCGGGCACGAGCAATGTTCTCGCCGGTTATCGCTACGGGATTCCAACGATGGGCACCGCAGCGCATTCCTGGGTGATGTCGTTCGAATCGGAGCGGGAGGCATTCGAACGGCTGCAGCGGCTGCTCGGCGAGCACACGGTGCAGCTCATCGACACGTACGACACAGTGGAAGGCGCACGATTGACCGCACGGTTGGGTAAGCCGCTCTGGGGCGTGCGAATCGACAGCGGCGATCTGGATGCGCTTTCGCGCGAAGTGCGTGCGATTCTCGACGGGGCCGGGCTGCGCGAGGCGCACATCATGGCGAGCGGCGATCTGAATGAATCGAAGATTGAATCGCTGGTGCACGCCGGCGCGCCAATTGACTCGTTCGGGGTGGGCACGGAACTGGCGACCTCGGCGGATGCGCCCTTTCTCGGCGCCACTTACAAAATGGTTGCAATCGGCGCTCATGGCAGCGAACGTTATCCGGTGAAGTGCAGCCCGGAGAAACAAACCCTGCCGGGCGCTAAGCAGATTTTCCGGCTGCCGGACCACGACGTCCTGGGGCTGATTACGGAATGCATTTCAGGCTCGGAAGCGCTCCTGCGCCCGGTGATGCTCGGCGGTAATGTGGCGGGTCAGTTGCCGGATGTGGCGGCCATCCGGGCGCGAGCGGCGCTTGGGGTTCGCGAATGGCCCGCGCCCGGGCGCCGCACGATATTGTCGAAGAGGCTGGAGGATCTGGCGGCTCGAACGGGCAGACGGAAATGAAGGTTTTCTTCGATATCGATACGCAGCTGGATTTCATGGTGCCCGCCGGAGCGCTGTACGGCCGCGGCGCCGAGGATCTGATTCCCACGATTGCCGCGCTGAACCGGTACGCGGGCGCGCAGGGGATTCCGCTGATATCAACTGCGGATGCGCATCCGGAAGACGCCCGCGAGTTCCGGGAATGGCCGCCTCACTGCGTTGCGGGCACGTTCGGGCAGCACAAGCCCTCCACCACCCTTCTATCGCCGCGCGTTACAATCCCCTGGGATTCGGCGTTCGATTGCGGTTCCCTCGATCTTTCGGTAAAACAGATCGTGGTGGAGAAGAACGATCTGGATGTCTTCTCCAACCCGAATTTGCTGCCGCTGCTGGAGAAAATCGGCGCTGCCGATTGCTACGTCTACGGCGTGTTCATCGACTATTGTGTGAGTTGCGCCCTCATGGGCCTGGTCCGGTCCAGCCGGCGGGTTTCCCTCATTACGGACGCCGCCGCGAGCATTGACCAGGAGGCAGGCGAGAGAGCCGTCGGCGACTTTGTCGCCGCTGGCGGTTTCGTCATACAGATGGCGGAAGCCGCGCCTGGGGTGAATTGATACGTTCGGAACTAATGTGTCCTGAAACGCAATTACAGTAGTAATCGTCATTTCCTCACAACATCCTTATGATGAAGACCTGTGCAGTACTTCTGATGCTGGCCGGCGCCGCCGCCACACTCCCGGCGGCTGCGCCCAACTGGGACACCTCCGGAAATGGACTGCTGAGCGGGAATTATTACTTCCGGCAGGTGCTCTACGTCGCAGACGCAAACGGCAACGTCACCGAGGCTATTTCGTTGTACGGAACGATCACGTTCAACAACGGAACGTACACGCTGTCGAACCTTGGGGGGCTCGATTATCAGAACGGTACTCCCAACCTGAACACGGTCGACACCTATTCGCTCTCCGCGAGCGGCTATGGCTTTTTGTCTGATCCGCTGCTTCTGGGCAATTCCGTGTCTTTTCTCGTGTCGAATGGGATTCTGATCGGAAGTGATACCGAAAGCGGCTACAACGAAATGTTCGTGGCGGCCCCCATCACCACCCTCAATAACGCCAACTTCAAAGGAAGCTATACCGTTTCGGCATACGACCCTCAGGGCTTGGGCTATACCTATCAACTGAACCCCGACGGCGCGGGGCATCTGGGCAATTTCACGATCAACGGCTACATCGCCGGCGGTGGAACGGTCAGTCAGACTGCCAGCAATATTTCTTACAGGTTTTCAGGCAATGCCGCAGTCATCACCTACCCGACGAATAGTAACGCCACATTTTACAGTGGTCAGGAATTCGTCTATTTTTCGCCTGACACCAATTTCGTTTTCGGCGGAAACCCAAATTGGTTTGACATGTTCGTAGGAGTGAAGAACGCGGGATCCGGCGCAAGCACCCCCCTCTCTGGTCTGTACTATGAGGCTGGCGTCGAAGAATCCGCAGGTATCGATTCGTACTACGGAACGATCAACGCCTCGAACGGCGATATCATTGCCCACGATCGGCTGCTGTTTTCGGGCGGTTCTCCCTACGGCGCCACTTACTGGGCATCCTACCCGACGACTATTGCGGGTTCCTATACCGACTCGACCGGTGCCTATCAATACACCATCGGGCTGAACGGGTTCCGGCTGACTTACGGACTCCAGGGATACCTCTCAATGGGGATAGCCATACCTTACACACCGCCGGCGCCATCGGGCGCGGTCTATATCGATCCCACGGGGATCGTCAACACAGCAAGTTCCGCGCCCTATACCGCGGGAATATCTCCTGGCGAGTTTCTTACCTTTTATAACGGCGTGAACCTTGCCCCATCCACTACAAGCTCCAACACGGTTCCGTATCCTACATCACTCAATGGCGTCAAAGTTATGTTTAATGACGTCATCGCGGCCCCTATCTTCTATGTCAGCTCAAATCAGGTATCCGTGATTGTTCCTTACGATGTAAGTGTTTACCCGAATGCGAAGATTCAGATCTCAAACAATGGTGTCCTCTCGAACGCTGTGACGGTTAAAGTGAATAACACCACACCAGGGGTATTTACTTCGGATCCTGTTGGTGGTATCGGCGTTGCGGCACTTCTGGACTTCCCGGCTGGAGGCGGCTATTACATTGTCACGAATGACCAACCGGCTTATCCTGGAGATAACGTTGCTCTTTATCTGACCGGTCTCGGTGCTCCCTACCCGAGCAACCCGAGCGGCGCGGCTGGACCGATCGACGGCGACTCGCTCACTGCCCCGATCACCGTAATGGTTGGTGGCGAGAACGTCGGAACGCTGGCATACAGCGGGCTCGCACCGGGACTCGCGGGCCTTTACCAGATCAATTTCACAATTCCTTCGGACGCGGCTGCCGGTCAAAACGTGCTTTCGGTGGGTTCGACGGACTCTAACAGCGACGAATCCTACATCCCGATTGCCCTGAGTGGCTCGGTGCGGCCCAGCACCTCTCCGCTCCCCGCTGTTCGCATTGGCAACCACGCAAGATCGCGCCGTTGAGGCGCCGGCGCGTTGCCCCTGACCGATGTAGATATAATGGAGCGCAGAAGTTGAGTCTTCATGCTGGACGTCCGCAAAAAACTGGAAGAGGAGATCGCTGCGCTCGAGTATGAACTCCGGCACGATCTTCCCAAAGAGATTCTCAAAGCCCGCGCTCATGGAGATCTGAGCGAAAACGCCGAGTACCACGCCGCGAAAGAGCGCCAGGGCTTCGTCAATGCCCGTCTGGGGCAACTGAAGAAGCGAATGGCGGAAGTCGCGATGATCGATGTGAATAAGATCCCGCACGATCGTGTGGGGCTTGGATCGCGGGTCGTCATTCTCGATACTTCAAAGGACGAAGAAATCAGTTATCACCTGGTCACCAGTGAAGATGCCGACGTGGCTGCCGGCCGCGTCTCCACCAGCTCGCCTATCGGCAAAGCGCTGCTCGGAAAGGAAGTGGGCGACACCGTCAAGCTCGTCACTCCGGGTGGCACGCGGGAGCTGGAGATTCTATCGCTCAAAACGATTCACGATTTCATGACGGACCAACAACAGACGTCATGACAATCACGAGAGGCATCGGCCTCTTTTTCGGCAGAATTATTCAGGCGATCGTCGCGGCGCTCGCGCTTTCGCGGGTTCACCCCAATGTCCTCACGTTCATCGGGCTGCTCATCAATATCTGGGCGGCTGTGCTGTTCAGTTACGGCAAATTTCTCTACGCCGGGCTGGTGGTGATCGGGGCGGGATTGTTCGACATGGTGGACGGCCGCGTGGCGCGTTCCACGAATCGGGTGACGCGTTTCGGAGGCTTCTTCGATTCCGTACTGGACCGTTACTCTGATCTGGCCTTGTTAATGGGGTTACTTGTTTATTACGCGTCCATTAACCGTTTCTTTTATATCGTACTAACATCAATTGTGATGACGGGTACAGTTCTAACCAGCTATGCCCGGGCGCGCGCCGAAAATACCATCCCCAAGTGTAAGGTTGGTTTTCTGGAGCGGCCCGAGCGTGTGGTTCTGATTATCATTGGAGCGCTGGCTAACAAGATGGCCCCGGTCCTTTGGGTATTAGCGGTGCTCTCCAACATCACCGTTATCAGCCGGATCATCTTCACGTGGGAAGAAACCAAGCGTATTGGCGAGGTCTGACGTTACTGCGCTTTCGCTTTGCGATGCGCTTCCCAGCGCTTCTTCTGGGCCGCCGCGATGCGTTTGCGGGCAGCCGCGCTCAGGACGCGCTTCTTTCGGGGAGCAGCCGCCGTTGACGCAGCCGGAGCCGCTGGAGCAGTATAAGAGGCGATCTTATCGCCCAACTGGTGAGTGATGTGCGCGATCTTCTGCAGTATTTCGTCGCGCTCCCGCTCCAGATGGGTGAGGGCGTAACGCAGTATGTCGATATCGTTGTTGTTTGTCGTTTTTCTGGGTCTTGCCATAACTATTCGTAACTATATCAGATGCGTGCACTTATTCAACGGGTAATTCGTGCAGCCGTGCGCGTGGAAGGTATAACCAAAGGCAGTATTGGTTCCGGTATGCTCGTACTGCTTGGCGTCGCCGCCGCCGACACCGAAAAAGATGCCGATTATCTCGCGGATAAACTGATCCACCTGCGTATCTTTTCCGACGAGGCCGGGAAAATGAACCGCAGCGCTCTCGACGCGCGCGCGGCGTTTCTGGTGGTTTCGCAGTTTACTCTCTACGGCGATTGCCGCAAAGGCCGGCGTCCGGCGTTCGATGCCGCCGCGCCCCCGGCGCGTGCACGCGAGCTCTACGAATATTTCACGGAAAAGATTCGCGAAAGCGGGATCGAAACTCAAACCGGCGTCTTTCAGGCGCACATGGAAGTGGAACTCGTCAACGACGGCCCCGTAACATTCCTTATAGAATCTCCGGCTTCCTGATCCCGTTATACTGAGGTTTCTCTCCCATGCCCAGACCAGTTTCCTACCGCGACGCGGGCGTCAATATCGATGAAGCCGATCGCGCCGTCGCTTCCATCCGCAAGATGGCGAAGGCGACGTTTACGAAAGGCGTCCTCACCGATATTGGTTCGTTCGGCGGCTGCTTCGCGCTGCCGAAGATGAAGCAGCCAGTC
>DASZVV010000125.1:0-21740 GCA_035546955.1 Bryobacteraceae bacterium | reverse complement strand
GCGTCACTCCCGCCGTCGTAAAGAAATTCCGGGAGAACCTGCTCGCGCTCCGCAAAGATCCCGCACTTTCGGGCGAGCTCTTCCGCCGCATGGATGCCGTATACTCCAAAATCTTGCCCGGCTACGGCAAGACCGACCCTGCCGCCGTCTACTTCATCATCGGCAGCGAAAAGCAATTTCAAGCCATGGACACCGATGTCCAGACCCGCGAAGACCAGCACGTCTATAAACTCTTCCCTCGCGATTTCTGGCTTGTACCCCCGCAGGCTCCGTAATCGTCCTGTATCATGACGAAATCAGCCTGAACCTTGTCCTCCGCTAACTCCAGCTCTCTGACTGTGCAGCCTCTGCTGATCCTGCAGCCTCTGGGCCCGGCGGAGGAATCTCTGCTTTGCGGGCGCGACTCCGAAGTTCAGACGATTCTCGAGAACTGCGCGGCCGGACGCCTTACTATCCTTCTCTCCCCTCCCGGTTTCGGTGCGTCTTCCGTTCTGCGCGCAGGCGTCCAGCCCGCACTGCTCCGTGCCGGAACCATCGTCGCCATTGCTTCGGATTGGGAAGGGCGCACCTTCGCCGCGCGACTGCGGGAAACCGTAGCCGCGGCCGTGCATGATCAGACCCGGATTCCCTTCTCACCAAAGGAACGCGAGCCGCTGATCGAGCTGCTCGAACGAGCCGGTACTGCCGCAGGCAAGCCCATCGCGGTTTTTCTCGATCAGTTCGAAGATTATCTGCGCTGCCACGCGGGCACCGATATCTCGGACGCGTTTGACGCCGAGCTCTCCCACGCAGTCAGCTCACGCGCCGCGCATTTCGTCATCGCGATGCATCCCTCCGCCGCCGGGGAATTTGAACGCTTCAGCCAGTTCATCCCGAACCTCCTCGGTTACACCGTCACGCTCGCGCCGCTGAGCCAGGAAGCCGCGGCCGGACTCATCCGCCGCCGCGGAGTCGTAGACCCTTCCGCTGTCAATGAGATCGTCGCTGCGCGCGCCGCCGCCGTGGATGGCGGTGTGAGCCCGTCGCTCGCCGCACTCGCGGCGGTGCGGCTCTCCGGCACAACCTTGCACGCCGCGGGCGGAGCCGACCGCCTCATCCTCACCAGCTTCGACCCCGCTCTCAACGAGCTGCGCGCCTCCCAGCGCCGCCTCTTATTGCAATGGCTTCCCGTCCTCGTGACGGCGGACGGTCATCGCATTGCGGTATCGCTGAAGGGTCTTACTGATCGGTCCTCTGCCGGAACCGGCGCGGTCGAATCGGCTCTCGCCGAGCTCATCGGCGCCGGAGTGCTCCGCCACGTCACCACTCCATTCGGAGTCCGTTATCTGCTCGCGCGCGACGCCGCCGCCCCCATACTGCGCGACTGGGGCGAGCGCATGCGAAAAATCCGTGCCGGGCGGAAGCAGACGTCCCTGCGTGCGATCTCCGTCCTCGTGGGCGTCATCGCGTTGATTGCGGCTTATCTCGTTTACAAAGGAAAGTAACCGAAAGCCTCTACATCTTGTAGCGGCCGAGATCCTCTTCGTTCAGGTTCTCCAGCCAGCGCTTCAGTTCCTGATTCGCGTTCACCTTGTCGGCCACTGAACCCGTCGCCTTGGACGACTTCAGAACCGAATCGTCCACGTAGATCGGGCAATCGTGCCGCAGCGCGAGTGCCAGCGCGTCCGACGGCCGCGAATCCACCGAGATCAGCTCGCCGTTACGCTCCACCCAGATGATGGCGTAAAACGTTTCCTCGCGAAGCTCGCTCACAACCACCTTGCGAATCCCCGCATCCAGCCCCGTCAACAGCGTCTTGATCAGATCGTGCGTCATCGGCCGGGGAGTCGAAACCTTCTCGATCTCGAGCGCAATGGCGTTCGCTTCGTAAATGCCGACCCAGATGGGCAGCACGCTGCTGCTGCCGGAATCTTTGAGGATGACGATCGGCATGTTCGTGATCGGGTCCATCATCAACCCGCGGATCTTCATCTCGACTTCCATAACTTCATTACAGCACAACCCGCCCAGGCGGAAGGCCTCCACAAATTACCGTGCAATACATCGCCTCACTGTGCCACATTACACAGAAGGAGTGTTATGCGAACTCTGGTGAAATCGTTGACCTTTTTCTTGCTGGCATCCGGCAGCCTTCTGGCTCTGGTCCCCGGCATTACGTCGGTACAGAACCCGGCAAGCAACATCGTCACCGGCCTTCCCAACTACGGGATCGCTTCCGGCTCCATCTTCGTCATCTATGGCAGCCAACTCGGTCCCTCATCCCTCGCACAGGCTCAAACTCTTCCCTTTACAACCACGCTGGCCGGGACATCCGTCAAAGTGATCGCTGACAGCATCTCATACGATGCCCCTGTGATTTATACGCTGAGCAGTCAGATCGCGGCGATTATGCCCTCGGGCGCACGCCCTGGGCCGGCAACCGTCACCGTGACGTATAACGGCTTCGTCGGCGGCGCATTCAGCACCACAATCGTCGCCAACAATTTCGGCATCTCCACGCTCAATCAGTCCGGCAATGGCGGCGCTGTCGTCACCTACCCAACGTCGAGCTTCCCGTTTTACGGTATCGTCGGACCTGCAAACTCCGCTGTTCCGGGCAACACCTACACGATCTGGGGCACCGGGCTCGGCGCGGCCGCGAACGGCAATACCGACACCAACGTTTCCGTCTTCGCCAGCGTCGGCCCGCAGGTTCACGTTTTCGTCGGAGGCATCGATGCGAATGTCTCGTACTTCGGTCGATCTCCCGGCGCCGGTCCCGGCCTCGATCAGATCAATTTCACCGTTCCCTCCGGCCTCACCGGCTGCAACGTCTCCCTCATCGTAACCACAGCCGGAAGTCCCGGCACAATCAGCAACAGCACCACAATCCCGGTTGCGTCCGGCGGCGGAACCTGTTCCGATACCTTCGCGATTCCCGCCTCCACCTGGTCTCCGCTCCTCTCCCTCAGCGGTGGCGCCAACCTCAGCTTCTTCCAGATCGCGCTGGTTTCGGCCACCACCTACCAAAGTAATCAGCCCACAACCAACACGGGTTCCACCGTTATCGCGGATTTTCGCCACTACACGGAATCGCAGCTCTCGTCTCAGTACTCCACGGCTTTCGCCCCCGCCGTATCACTCGGCAGTTGCGCCATCACGACTACCTACCCTTCGAACGGAAGCGCAACTCCCACCCTCAACTACACCGCTCTCGACGCTGGCCAGAATGTCAATTTCAATTCGTTCAGCGGCGCCGTCTACCCGTTGGGCAAGCAACCCACCGGCGTATATGAGATAGCCGCCTCTACATTCTTCGGAGCGGGAACCTACAAGATGACGGACGGTGCGGGAGGTACCGGCGTCGGTAACATCGGCCAGGTTTCCATGGTAATCCCCACTTTCCCCACGTGGACGAATCAGAGCTCTTTCGCCAACGCCGACGTGACCCGCGCCAATGGACTCACCCTGACCTGGAGCGGCGGCACCGCGGTCGATGGTTCGTACATGGATATTCGCGGCTCAGCCCCTTTCGGCATAACCAATAAGGGAACGATCGCGTTCGAATGCGCCGCGCCCGTCTCGGCAGACCAATTCACGGTTCCGGCGTCAATCCTCTCCCTGCTGCCGGTAACGAACGTCGGCACACTGCAGCTCAGCGAATACATCCAGACGCTCTCAACGATTCCCGGCATGGACCTGGGCGTGATCTCGGTCGTGAACACTTCGAGCACAACCCTGAACTGGAACTAACGCTCGGGGCCTGGCCCCGCTCGGCCCAGCCTAAATCAGTTCGCCCGCGAGCGAACTCGGTCCCGCCCGCGTGATCCGCACATTTACGTACGTCCCCGCCAGCTCCGTTCGCGGCGATTCAAACGTCAGATTCCGGTTCCGCGTCGTCCGCCCCACCCACTGGCCGGTCGATTCGTACCGACCCTCCACCAGCAACTCTTCCACTTCCCCCACCAGCTCCGCATTCTGCCGCATCTGGATCGCCCGCTGCCGCTCCTGCACAATCATGATCCGCCGCGTCTTCTCTTCTTCCGGAATCTGATCGCCCAGCTCCAGCGCCGCCGTGTTTGGACGCCGCGAGTACTTAAAGCTGAAAATGTTGTCGTACGTCACGTCTTCGAGCAGATCGAGCGTCTCCTCGAAATCCGCTTCCGTCTCACCCGGAAACCCGACAATGATATCCGTCGTCATCGCAATCGGCCGCCGCGCTCGCCGCATCCACTCGATGCGCTCCATGTAAATTTCCCGCGTGTAAAGCCGCTGCATCGCCGCCAGCACTTTCGAAGATCCCGATTGCACCGGCAGATGCACGTGATTGCACAAATTCGGATTCTCGTCGATCGCGTCCACAATCGCCTTCACGAAATCTCTCGGATGCGAAGTCGTAAACCGCACGCGCCGGATTCCCGGCACGCGCCCCACCGCATCCAGTGCCTTCGCGAAATCCCAGCCCGCCGGCGAAGGATCGCGGTAACTGTTCACATTCTGTCCCAGCAGCTGAATCTCGGTATACCCAAGTCCCGCCAGGCGCGTGGCCTCTTCAATCACGCTCGCGCTCGTCCGGCTGCGCTCCGGACCGCGCGTGAACGGCACCACACAATACGCGCAGTTCTTGTCACAGCCTTCGATGATCGTGATCCAGCCTTTATAAGGATTGTCGCGGCGCGTGTAGGGCGTATCGAATGTGAGTTCGGTATCGAGGCTCAATCCGGTCACTCGCCGGTTCCCTGCCTCGAGTTGCGCCAGCATCTCCGGCAGCCGTGTATAGCTCGCCGAACCCGCCACCAGGCTCACATGCGGCGCGCGTTCGAAAATCTTCTCGCCTTCCTGCTGCGCCACGCACCCGATCACCGCGAATACCTTGTCTTTCGCGTTCTTTTTAAAATGCTGCAACCGGTTAAAAACCTTCTGCTCCGCCTTATCCCGGATGGAGCAGGTGTTGTAAAAAATGTAATTCGCTTCTTCCGGCGTCGCCACCTGTGAATAGCCCTGGTGCAGCAGCGTCCCGGTTACCTTCTCGGTGTCGTGCGCGTTCATCTGGCACCCGAAAGTTTCTATGTAAAACGTCTTTTCCACTCTCTCCATTGTACCGGCGAACCACTCCCGCCTCTGTAAAAATCGGGTCCGTAAAAGAACGTCGAAAATCCTCAAAACCCTTTCCTTCCCGCGTTTCCGGTGGTATTTTTGAATTACCTTGTCCACGCGGCCGTTCGTGACTGAGCTCGGCGACCTGCAGAGCCGTCTGCTCGAAATGGGTGGACTGGTTGAAGCCGCCATCTCCACCGGACTTGCCGGTCTTGAAGAAGGGGGACGCCAGCCTGGCTCCGCCGAAATCTGGGCCGTCGAAAATCGCATCAACGAACTGAACGTGGAAATCGATGAGGTCGCCGTCCGCCTCACCGCTCTCCACCAGCCCGTCGCGCGCGACCTCCGCTTCCTCACCGCCGCCATCAAAATCAACAGCGATCTCGAACGCATGGGTGACCTCGTCATCAACGTCGCCGAGCGCGTCGCTTCGTATCTCGAAGGCGCCTATCCTCGTCCCGGCATTGACCTGCCGCGCATGTCTCAGCTCGTGCAGTCCATGGTCCGCCGCAGCCTGGACGCCTTCGTCCGCCGCGATGAAGACCTCGCGCACTCCGTCCTCATTGCCGATGACGAAGTCGATGACCTCAAAGACTCCGTCTATCGCGAGCTCCTCTATCGCGTCGACCGCGGGCTTTATCCCGCTCGCGCTGCTTTCGATCTCATCTTCGTCGCCCACAACCTCGAACGCATCGCCGACCACGCCACTAACATCGCCGAAGACGTCCTCTTCCTTGTCAAGGGTGTCGACGTTCGCCACCATCGCGTCGGGTAACGCCGGTACCATCAGGCGCGTGACGCAAACTTGTAAACATCAATTCATTGATTCGTAATCTATCTCCCTCGTGAAATCCCTATACTTGGCTTGAAGTACAACGAAAAGCTAAGTAAACCGCCCGTTTTCGCGCATTTAGGCGAAGTGTATCCAGCCTTCGCACGAGCCGGGCAACAGGAGAAAACAAATCAAATGATGTCAGGAAAACGATGGCTGTGCCGCGCCCTTCTGGCCGTAGTAACCGCCGGAAGTCTGGCAATCGCACAGGACGCAACGGCGGGAAAGGCCGGTTCGCAGCAGGATGAAATCTCTGCCCTGAAGGCCATGATCGCTGCGCAGCAGCAGCAGCTCGACTCCCTCAAAAAGTCGCTCGACGAGCAACAGCGCCGTCTCGATCATGCGGCCGCTGCCGCCGCCCTCACCTCCACCTCTGCGCCGGCCGTGGTTCCCAATCGCGGACAGGTCGCCAGCATCGCCCCCATCTTCCCCGCCGCTGCCCCGGCCACTCTGGCCGCCATTCCGGCGATTCCCGTTCCACAAGCCGCCCCCGCCGCAAGCTCCAATGGCAACCCCTGCGAAGCTCCGGCGGACACCAAAGTTCCCGCCTACATCCGCCTCGGTGATACCTGCATCATTCCGGTCGGCTTCATGGATATGACCAGCGTCTGGCGCTCCCGTGATCTCGGCTCCAGCATCGGCACCAACTTCGCCAGCATTCCCTATAACAACGCTCTCGCCGCCCACATGAGCGAATTCCACTTCAGCCCCCAGAACTCCCGCCTCGGCTTCCGTGCCGATGGCAACTGGAAGGGCACCCACTTCATGGCTTACAACGAATTTGACTTCAACGGCACCAGCGGCGGCAACAATCTTTCGGTCACCAGCGGATCTTTCGTGCCGCGCATCCGCCTCTTCTGGATCGACGTCCGCAAGGGCGGCCTCGAGTTTCTCGCCGGCCAGAGCTGGAGCATGCTCACGCCGAATCGCAAAGGCATTTCCGCGCTCCCGGGCGACATCTTCTATTCGCAGGTTATCGACCTGAACTACCTCACGGGCCTTCCCTGGACCCGTCAGCCCGGCTTCCGGATCCTGATGCATCCGAACAGCACAACCACTTTCGGATTCAGCGTCGAAAACCCCGAGCAGTACATGGGCGGTTCCTCCGGCGGTGGCTCCATCACTCTCCCCGCGGCCCTCGCGAATTACAGCGGCGGTGTACTCTCCAACAACACCAACACCAACGCGGTCCCCAACCCGGCGCCCGATTTTATCGCAAAAGTCGCCTTTGATCCGAACGCCCGAATCCACTTCGAAGTTGCCGGTATCGAGCGCACTTTCCGCAGCTACAACCTGACCACTGGCAACCGGTACTCCACCATCGGCGGCGGCGGTTCCGCGAACGCGATGATCGGCCTCACCAACAACTTCCGCCTCACCACCACGAACTTCTGGAGTGATGGCGGCGGCCGTTACCTCTTCGGCCAGGCGCCCGATGTGATCGTCCGCGCCGATGGCAGCCTCAGCGCGATCCACGCCGGCGGCTTCACCGAAGGCTTCGAACAGAACATCAAAAATACTCTGATCTACGGCTACTGGGGCGGCACCTACATCGGCCGCGACACCGCGCTCGATGCCAATGGCACCAGCCTGATTGGCTACGGATACAAAGGCTCTTCCAACGCCCAGAACCGCATGATTCAGGAAGTTACCTTCGGCTTCAACCAGACCTTCTGGAAGAACCCTCGCTACGGCGCCGTGAACTTCATGGGTCAGTACATGTGGGAAAACCGCTCGCCCTGGTATTACGCGGCTGGCGTAGCGGGCGGCAAAGACACCCACGAAAACACCCTGTATTTCAACATTCGCTACGCCCTCCCCGGCTCAATGCCCTCATTCTAAAGGGCTAACCGAAACAAACGACACGTAAACAGATTGAAACACGATTGAAACAAAGGGGTGGCACACTCATTAACGGGAAAGCCACCCCTCTTTTCTGAACTCTGAATAAGGGGAAAACAAATAATGAGAAAGATTCTTGCTGTGGGAGCGCTCCTCCCTCTCTTTGGTGCGATGGCTGCGAGCGCGGCCACCATCAATGCCACCGGGGCTTCATTCCCCGCGCCGATCTACCAGAAGTGGTTCGAAGAATATAAAGCCAAAACCGGCATTCAGATTAATTACCAGGGCCTCGGCTCCGGCGCGGGCGTGAAAGCTCTCACCGAAGGAACAGTCGATTTCGCCGCCTCTGACGCGCCCCTGACGGACGCGCAGTCGGCCGCCCTCAAAACCAGGGCGTTCCATTTCCCGACCGTCCTCGGAGCGGTTGTCATTACCTACAATGTTCCGGGCGTTTCCACCGGCCTGAAATTCAGCGGTCCGACGATTGCTGACATCTATCTCGGCAAGATCACCAAATGGGACGATCCGAAGATCAAGGCTGATAACCCCGGCGTCAAGCTCCCCACGAAGGATAACGATATCGTTGTGGTCCATCGTGCCGATGCGAGTGGCACGTCGTTCATCTTCACCGATTATCTGTCGAAGGTCAGCCCCGAGTGGAAGAGCAAGGTAGGCGCCTCCACTTCCGTCCAGTGGCCCGTCGGACAGGGTGGCGCGCAGAACGCCGGCGTCGCCGGTCTCGTCAAGCAGACCCCCGGCTCCATCGGCTACGTGGAGCTGATCTACGCCGTTCAGCAGAACATGGGCTATGCCGACGTAAAGAACGCCGCCGGCAAGTGGATCAGGCCCAGCTTCGAAGGCGTCACCGCGGCCGCCGCCAGCGCGCAGATGCCCGCTGACTTCCGCGTCTCCATCACCAACGCGCCCGGCGACAAAGCATACCCGATTTCCAGCTTCACCTGGATGCTGATTCCCAGCCACATCGCCGACGCCTCGAAAAAGAAGGCGATCACGGATTTCCTGAACTGGATGCTCACCGATGGCCAGAAAGAATGTCAGGCGATGAGCTACGCCCCTCTTCCCGCGTCCGTCGTCGCGAAAGAGAAAAAACAGATCGCGGAAATACAGTAGCCGTCTGAACGGTTGAACACTATGGCCTCCTCCGCCGCTGCAGCAACGCCGATGTCCGGTAAGTCCGGAGTCAGTTCCGTATCGCGCCGTCTGCGCAGCGGCGATGAGGTCGCATGGCTCATCGTCATTCTCTTCGCCCTTTCCGTCTTCCTCATCACCGCGCTTCTCGTAACCGAACTCTGGATCGGCAGCGCCGCCTCCCGGCATAAATTCGGATTGGGATTCCTCACCTCCAAAGCCTGGAATCCGGTTACAGACGAGTACGGCGCGTGGCCGTTCCTCTACGGCACGGTCGTCACTTCCGGGCTGGCGCTCCTCATTTCGATCCCCATCGGCGTCGGCGCCGCTGTCTTCCTCTCCGAACTCGCGGGCGGCAAACTCTCCGATGCTCTCACCTTCCTCGTCGAGCTTCTCGCCGCCGTTCCGAGCGTCATCTTCGGACTCATGGCCATTTTCACCATCGTTCCCGCGATGCGCGAGTATATCGGCCCCGGTCTCAAAGCCGTCCTCGGATTCCTTCCGCTGTTCCAGGGTCCGGTTTACGGCGTCGGCTATCTCACCGCCGCGCTGGTTCTCTCGATCATGACCTTTCCCTACATCATTTCGGTTTCGCGCGAAGCCCTGATGGCGGTGCCGCGCGATCAGCGCGAAGCAGCCCTCGCCCTCGGCGCCACGAAATGGGAAACTACCTGGCAGATCGTCATTCCTTACGCGCGCCTCGGAATCATCGGCTCAATCTTCCTGGCTCTCTCCCGCGCTCTTGGCGAAACCATGGCCGTCACCATGGTCATCGGAAACGATATGTCCGTCCATACTTCGCTGCTGGCATCCGGCAACACGATTGCTGCCGTTCTGGCGAACGAATTTAACGAAGCGATCGGCGCCATCCATCCCGCCGCCCTCATCGAACTCGGACTCGTTCTGTTCTTCCTGACCCTCATCATCAACGGTATGGCGCGCCTCCTCATCCTCGTCACCACCGGAAAAGGAGCTCACCGCGGATGACCTTCCGGAATCGTCGTCGCAAATGGGTGAACAACGTGATGCTCTCCATCACCGGCATCTTTGCGTTTCTCACGGTTTCTTCCCTCTTTCTGATTCTGGCCTACCTCGTTTATAACGGCGGAAAATCGATCGATCTTGACTTCTTCACCCAGCTTCCGAAAAGCACCGGCGAAGTCGGCGGCGGCATGGCCAACGCCATCGTCGGCAGCGCTGAGATCATTGCTTTCGCTGCCATATTCGGACTCCCCATCGGCTTCTTCACCGGCGTTTACCTCGCCGAGTGGGGCAGCAGCGGCGGATTCCCGTTCCTCGTCCGCTACATGGCGGACCTGTTAAATGGCGTCCCCTCCGTCGTCATCGGCATCTTCACCTGGACGGTGCTTGTGCAGCCGATGCACACCGCCTCCGGCCTCGCCGGCGGCATCGCCCTCAGCCTGATGCTGATCCCCATCATGGCCAAAAACACCGAACAGTTTCTGCGCGAAGTCCCGCGCTCGCTCCGCGAAGGCGCCCTCGCCCTCGGCGCGCCCAAGTGGCAGGCCATCGCCACCGTCGTCGTGCCCGCCGCGCGCAAAGGCATCCTCACCGGCGCCATCCTCGGCGTTGCCCGCATCGCCGGCGAAAGCGCGCCTCTGCTCTTCACCAGTCTGAACAACCAGTTCTGGAGCAACCCCCTGAAGGAGCCCACCGCGTCGCTCCCTGTCATGATTTACAGCCACGCCATCGCCCCCTTTGACGACTGGCATCGCCAGGCCTGGGCCGCCGGTCTGGTTCTGCTGCTTCTCGTTCTCGCCGCCAATATTGCAGCTCGATGGATAATGTCCCGCGGCCATGTCGCGGTGAGAGGTTAAATGAGTATGAGCACGCCGGCCCGCGCGTCACAGACTCCGTCGCAGACAGCCATGAATATCTCGAGTGAACACCCCGCGCCGGAACCCGCCCAGCAGCCGCCGGCCAGTCCGTCAGCCGGAAACGCCGAAGCGAAGCTGCGCGCCAAAGGCGTCAACTTCTATTACGGTTCCTTCAAAGCCCTGCACGATATCTCCCTCCAGTTCCCGGAGAATCAGGTCACCGCTCTCATCGGACCCTCCGGTTGCGGCAAATCCACCTTCCTCCGCAGCCTCAATCGCATCAACGAGACGCTGGGCAACACCCGCGTCGAAGGCGAGATCACTCTCGACGGCGAAGACGTTCTCCGAATGGACGTCACCAGCCTTCGCCGCCGCGTCGGCATGGTCTTCCAGCGCCCCAACCCGTTTCCCAAAACGATCTTCGAAAACATCGCCTACGGCGTCCGCATCAACGGTCTCGCCAAACGCTCCGAAATGCCGGACATCGTCGAAAAAAGCCTCCGTGGCGCCGCCCTCTGGGACGAGGTTCGCGACAAGCTCCACACCTCCGCTCTCGCGCTCTCCGGCGGCCAGCAGCAGCGTCTCTGCATCGCCCGCGGCCTCGCTGTCGATCCCGAAGTTCTGCTTCTCGACGAACCCTGCTCCGCCCTCGATCCCATCGCCACCGCGAAAATCGAAGACCTGCTCATCGAACTGCGCAAGCAGCGCACTATCGTCATCGTCACCCACAACATGCAGCAGGCGGCGCGCGTCGCCGACTACACCGGCTTCTTCCTGCTGGGCCGCCTGATCGAGCATGACCGGACAGACGTCATCTTCCGCAACCCGTCGAAAAAGGAAACAGAAGACTACATCACCGGAAGGTTCGGTTAGGAGGAACGTTTGCGCCCATTCGAACAGGACTTTGCCTCTCTCAACACCGCTCTCCTCCACATGGGGGAAATGGTAGCCCGCTCCGTTCACCGCGGAGTGCTCGCGCTCGTGGAGCGTAATGCCGAATTTGCTTATGACGTCATGCGGGACGAAACGGAAATCGATGAAAGCGATCTCCGGATTTCCAACGCCACCGCTACGCTCATCGCACGCGAGCAGCCGGTCGCGAGCGACATGCGCCTCGTCGTGACGGCGATCAAGATCAGCACGGATCTCGAGCGCATGGGCGATCTCGCCGTCAACGTCGCCTCCCGCGCCCTTTCATTGATGTCACAACCGGAGCTGAAAAATCCGATCGTTCTCACCGAGCTCGCCGGGCTCGTTCAGGGGATGGTGCTTCGCAGCCTCGACGCCTTCGTCCGCCGCGATGCCACACTGGCCAACGAAGTCCTCGCCCAGGATAACGGTGTCGATGAAATGCGCGCCGCGATTCAACGCCAGGTGATCGAAATGATGCGAACCGGGCCCGATTCCATCGAGCGCGCCCTCGACCACCTCATCGCTGCCCGTAGCCTCGAGCGCATCGGCGACCACGCCCGCAACATCGCCGAAGGCGTCATTTACCTCGTCCAGGGTATCGACGTCCGCCACCGCTCTGCCGCGTGAAGTAGTAAATGTACGGCCGGGCTTCGGCCCGGCCAGCGGGCTCAGTTTGCCCGTTGAAACTCAGGTGTTTCGCGTTCGAAGATGCCCACAGAATAGACGTTCGGGCTGATCCAGCGGCTCGTATACCCGGCCTTTTCGAACTGTTTATCCATCCATGGAACCCACGAAGCATCGGAAGTAACGAAGATGATCTTGTTTTCGTTTTTCAGCGAATGCTCGATCAACTCCAGGACATGATCTTTCACTGCGTCCGTCAACCGGAAAGGCAGCGGTACGAGTCTGTTTTTCACTGGATAGGCCACGAACGCGGCGAAGAGATAACTGTTCGGAGCATTGCCGGCCTGCCAGTCGAGAAAATCCGATTCGGTGAGATCGCTGCGCGCCAGCACGGGCGGCAATGATGCCTGACCGGTTGATTCGTTTTGAACGACGCGCATAACCGGCCGCAATTCACCCTCCCCAATCTTCCCGAGGTTCGCAATATGGAATGGATTCCCCGTGGTAAACAGCGCCGCCACCAGAACCCATGCGAACCCTGCTCTGGGGCCAAACGCGGAATAACCCACAACGGTCAGAAGTAAAACCAGCCCCAGTCCCGAATAAGAGATGTAACGGGGCACGAATATTTCCGCCCGCGTTACTGAGGAGACGGCGAACGCCATCAACGGGCTGGCGCACCACCAGACAAACATCATCGCCACGATTCCGGCCTGCCAAACCCCGCGTTCCCTGGCCGCCTCCGGATACAGGACATAAGCCAGTATTCCCGTTGCAAACATTCCCGTGGCGAAGAGGGAAGGCAGCAGGAACTCGGCGAGTTGCGCAGTGGTTGGCTTGCGGGCAAACGATAAAGTGTGCGCCTGATGGAACAGCAACAGGAGGTGTGGAACAAGAGGCAGCACCAGCAACACAACCGCGAGATAGGCAATGACCAGGTCGCCGGCCCGCGCAAATCGTCGCCTGCGAAAGAACTCCCAGGCAAGCAGCGCCGCATGCGTAACAAGTATCGCCGCGAACATGTAGTGAAAGTAGAAGACGAGCGCCAGCGAAATGACATAACCAGCCAGCCACCGGCGCTCCCGGGATTGCACCCAGCGATAAAGCGTCCAGCACGAAGCGGCCGCCGCGGCCATCGCGCAGGTGTATGGCCTTGCCTGCGTCGCGTATTCAATCGTAGGAGGGCTGAATGTGAAGAGAATCGCCGCGATTCGCCCGGCGCCCGGGCCGATCGCATCGTTCGCGAAACGGTACAGGATATAGCACGCAGCCGCCGCCCCCAGCAGAGCGGGCAACCGGAGGAGTATATCCCGAAAGTGCGATCCCTCAAAGCAGAAAAGCGATGTAATTGCCGAATAGAGAATCGACTGCCCCGGCCAGTTCCATGTCTTTTGCATGGCTGCGAGAGGCCCGCCGCGCGCCATCCAGAACATGCCTGCTTCGTCGATCCACAGGCTGCGCGTCAGAGGAGGCAGATACACCCCAAAGAACGCGAGAACCAGCAACACGCCAGCGCTCGCACGCAGAACGCCCGCTAAGCCAGCCCGGCGGAGTGAATCGGTCTCGCCTGTCCGGGACTGCACTCCGGCATCGGTCTCCGTCATGATAGTGGATTCATCTGCGCGTCCCGGATCGCGGCCGCCCGCACCAGTTCCGCCATCTTGCGCTCCAGTTCACGCGTTCGTCTGTAGAGCAGCAAAGCGATGTGGATGCCTGCAATCAATGAGAGGTACAGCAGCAGGTCGGTGCCGCGGCCTACGCCGAGAGATCTTGCAATCACTGTCGTGAGATCCGGAACAAAAATGAAAACGGCGGCAGCGAGGAACAGCACGACTGCGAGTAACCGGTAAATCAGGCGCGCTCTGAACGCAATGCTGGCCAGAATTGCCGCCATGAGAAAGCAGGCAATGAGAATTCCCTGGATGGACTTCAATGAAACAACCTCCGCAGCATCAGGTCAATCAGTATGTTGAAGCTGTTCAATACGCTCTGGCCTTTTCCCCGCGAGTACTCCGAATAGTGGATCGTCACCGGAACCTCTACCCACCTGAGCCGCGAGCGCCGGACCAGTTCCAGAATCTCCGTAGCGTGCGCGAAGCCGTTTTCTTCCAGCCGTGTCTTTTCCGCCGCCGTGCGCGAGAGCGCCCGGAATCCGTTGTGCGCGTCGCTCAGCCACATTCCGGTGAATACCCAGGACACGAAAATGCCGGCCTTCAGCAGCACGCGTTTCACTCCCGGAACCTCGTGGCTGTCGGCCGCCGTCAGGAATCGCGAGCCAAGAGCCACATCCGCTTTGCCGAATCGGATCGGTGCAATTAAACGTTCGATCAACGCCGGATCGTGCTGGCCGTCGGCATCGAAATGGACGATGATGCGCGCGCCTTTCAGAAGCGCAAAATCGGAGCCGGTGCGCAAAGCCGCTCCCTGCCCCAGATTAATCGCGTGCCGCAGACGGTGCACCGGAAGCCCGGCGAGAAAAGTTTCCACCGGAACAGTGGAACCGTCATCGACAACCACTGCCGTGTATCCCCTGTTGACAACGTCAGCCACGGTGGAGCGTATTACAGAGTTTTCGTTGAAAACGGGGATAACGACGAAAACGTCGCACGAATCCATAGATTACTTTTATGCACGCCAGCCCCCACACGCTGGCGCGGGCCGGAGCGCCAGGTGCGGGTTTTTACGAGGGCCGCATCCGGAAGGTGACTATCCAGCCCTTCCGCCGTAAACACGCGTCGAGCGATCTCAGCAAAGCGTGAGGTAAATCCTGACTGTGGGGGCTGACGTTCATCTCGCGGCCGGAAATGCCACGGGTATTCCCACTGCGGCCTTCCGCCTCGACCCGCCGCTGATTCCGATATTGAGGCGTTTATTTCCACCTCAAGGACAGTCAGCGGTAATTGCGTCTACGTCATGGCTGAACTGGAACGGAGTGTGATCCGCGAGCGGTTCGTCGCCGGTCTGGATTACGCCCGCGCCCACGGCACGAAGAGCGGACACCCCAGCAGGATGCAGCGCTTCGAAGGCATGTTCTGGCTTCAGATCGCCAACTCCACGGCAACTCCTCCACCGTAACGCCGCGCCTTCTCCACGCCGCGCGACTCTTCATAGCCAGATCGTAAGTAACACCCTGCACCCAAACAGTATTCGCTCCTGTCGCGAATATGGTGCTCAGTTCGGTAAGCATAGCGCCTCGGTCACGCGGCGAGTTGAGCTGCGGCGGCGACGGCGTCTCCTGCAGCCACATATTCACGCCGGATCGGATCGCCGGTTTCCCTGCCCCGTCAGATGAACCAGGCAAATCAGCCGGTAGCAGCGAGGCGTCGGCGCAATTCTCAGCTGACACAGTCGAGGCGGAGTACAAACAAATCGCCAGAAAACACGCTATCCGCAAAGCCATATTGGGAGAGAATAAACAAACTTATACAGCGCTTGCAATGAACACTGGGCTGCGTCTTCTGGTTTTTGGATATCTGTCAAAAGTTAGGCGCCGAATTCTGCCTGCATCTCAGGATCTCGTCAACAATCTTTCACCGCGATTTTCTCTGAAATCACTAACTTTCGAGAAAGGCTCCGGGCTCCGCGCCCACACCTGTGCTCACATACAGAAAGGGGCGGGCGCCTCAACAGGCACCCGCCCCAAAGTTCTTTGACAACCGAATCCCTGTTACCGGCTAAGGCAAACTGCTCGCCGCCGCGCGCGAATGATCCAACGACCCATGCCTTCTCGACGCCCCGCCCGAACGTAGCACTCCGCGCGGCACTGCCTCAAACCCCACGTCCATAATCTCGGAACCCGCCAGCGTATGCTGCACGAAATTCTGCTCGCGGTGATAGAAATATGTCTCCTGCTCGAACGGATAAGCCCGGAATCCCCCCGCCAATAACGAACTCGCCACCCGATCATGCGACGTCATCGCCAGCGCCACATGCGCACCCGCCGCCGTCAGAATCCGCCTCACCTTCGTAATTCCCTCGGTCGTCGATGACTCATCCGAAATATAAATGAGCCGCCCGGCCCCCAATCCATCCCGCGGACCAACCGAAATCAGCGCGAACTGATCCGCCGTTCCGAGCCTCGCATAACCATGCAGCGGCCCGAACGGATGAAAGAATCGCCACCGCACCGTCTCTTCATTCCAGTCCACATGATCCAGCCCCTGCGATCGTCGCAGCGCTTCCGCCAGCCGTCCCAGTTCATCCGCATTGGGCTGCGTCGTCACCGCGCAACCTGCAATCGTCATGTTTCCGTTCAGCCGCCGCACGTCCGCATTCGGCGTATGCCGCACCCGGTTCAGCAGCATCCGGATACCGCCCGATACCGGCCGCACAATCGTCCGGAACCACTGCGCCGGAACCCGCTGGCACTTCATCTGCCGGTAAACAATCGAAAGCGGCGGCAGCGAGCTCGGAATCACCGCGTGCCTCTCGCGATTGAGCGACCGCTTCAGCAGCCAGAATCCTCCGCCCGAGCGGTACTCGCCCGCCATCATCAGATTGTGCAGCGAAGGCACGCGCACCCGCTCGCCGCCGATTGTCCACGGCAGATACATCTTATGGATGCATCCGATCACACGGTCAGCCACCATGCCGATCGAAAAATCCTTATAGCCGAGCGAATGCGGATTTTCTTTATATAGCCAGTCGATGTAACTCTGCTCCGCCTGATAGCATTCGCGCCCGAATTCGGCCTCCGCGAACCGGCGATACGCTTCTGCAAAGCGGTCTTCGTAATCGATCCAGACAGGGTCCTGCGCCATAGCTCCTCTATGCGGTCGATCCCGCGTCGACCGTTATCGTTGCTCCCGTAATCGAGCGTCCCCCCGGCCCCATCAGAAATCCGACCGCCTCCGCTACATCCGCGGTCTGCGCCAGCCGGCTGAGTGGACTCCGCCTTTGAATCTGCTTCAGCTTCTCGCCCTGCAAGCCCTGCGTCATATCGGTGCTCATGTAACCGGGCGCGATCACGTTGACCGTGATATTCGCTTTCCCCAGCTCGCGGGCGAGCGATTTCGTAAACCCGACCATCGCGGCCTTCGATGCCGCATAAACCGACAATCCCGAAAAACCTGTATTCGCGATAATCGACGAGATATTAACAATTCGCCCGTCGCCTCTGGTCAGCATCGAGCGGCACACATACTTGGTGAAGAGAATCGGCGCAAGGCAATTGATCTGCAGCACGCGCTCGATCTGCGAGTCGTGCATCGTCGCCAGCACGCCGTCGTCGCCGATCGCCGCGTTGTTTACCAGCCCGAACAGCTGCTTCGTTTCACCCAGAATGCGCTTCACGTTCTCGCGAATCTCGCCTGTATTCTCAAAATCCACCGCCATGAACCGGACCTGCCCGTCCGGATAGCGGGCAATCATCTGCTCCAGTTGGGGCGACACCTTTCGGCCTGTAGCCACCACGTCATATCCATCCGTCGCCAGCCGCTCCGTTACCGCGAGCCCGAGCCCGCGTGTGCCGCCAGTCACAATCACCGTCCGGCGCTCGCTCACCGCCGCACCACTTTCCCGGTCCCATTCGTCTGAATGTCGCTGACGAAGCGAATCATCGCCGGAACTTTATACCCGGGCAGTGATTGAGCGCACCGTGACGCAATCACCCGCCTCAGCGCGTCCAGCTCGGTGACACCGGTTTCCGCCTGAATGTCCGCCGCGACAAGCGTTCCGGTGATCGAGCTCTGCTTTCCATAAACACGCGCCACGCGTACGCCCGGAATTGTGTGCAAAAAGGATTCCACCTCTTCCGGTGGAACCTTGTTTCCGCCGACATTGATCGTTCCGTTGGCGCGCCCCAGGAAAAATACCCGGTCCTCCGTCGTCCGGACCAGATCGCCGGTATTGACGAAACCTTCATCGTCGAAAAGCCGGGTGCCTCCATCCAGATAGGATTGCTCCCGCACCGTGGGACGGATCAGCAGAAATCCGTCGGCGTCGACCTTCAGTTCGAGCCCTGCCGGCGGAGAGTCCAGAAGCCGCCGCGGAAAACCCGCCGTCCCGTCGTTCACCGTAAACGCGGCGCCTGCTTCCGTGGACGCGTAAATATGCGAGATGCGCGCCTCGGGATATTGCGCCCGCAGCGCGTTCAGAATCGGTTGATCCACAATCTCCCCGCCAAGCGTGATCTGCCGCGGATTCAGTTCGCACGATTCCGGCATCATCAGGATCTTGCGCCAAAGCGTGGGAGTCGCCGAAAGCGCGTTGCACCCGTGCCTTGCCAGATGTGATACCCGCTCGCCCAGCGGGTCCGATGCCCGCGTGAACACGAGCGTCGATCCCGAAAGGATGCTGTTCAGGAAAACCTGCAATCCCGCAAAGCGCGCCAGATCGTAGAGTTGTCCCCACCGGAACTGACGTCCGACCTCGGCATTGCTCTTCACTGTTTTGGTGAGCGACCCGAACGTATGCACTACGAGCTTGGGGTTTCCCGTTGTACCTGATGTCGGAATCACCCACGCCGTTGGGATGTTCGCTTCCGGATCCGCCGTCAGCGATTCCGTGTCTGCGTCGGTGAGAATCACCTCCGCTCCGAACTGTGAGATCAGTTGCGAGCCAGTCTCGCTGGACGTTCCAGGCGCCAGCAACAGAAATCGAGCGGCGGAGCCGTCGAGGGCGAGAATCGCGCGCGCGAGCTGATTGGAATCGGAGAACCACAGAGCGACACTCTTGCCCCGGTACCGTTTTCCTTCCGGCCAGTGCGCTGCATCTTGTACGGTCGTCGGTTCACCCGACGCGCTGATCCATAAAATCGTATCGGACGGCAATTGCCGCATCCGCTGAGTCAGCATGCGGTCAATTTTTCCCTGGGCTGCCAGCGTTCGTAAATGTCCAGAAACTCACCGAACGTTTTGGGATACACCGGCTCGCTCATCAGCACAAACGGGTCATAGCCCAGAGTTTCCTCGAGGCGCACCACCAGCACCGCAAATCCGAGCGAATCGAGACCCGATTCGAGCAGCACGGCGCTGTCCTGGAGTGCGGAAACTGCCTTCAGGCCCCGCACCTCGGCAGCTTCTGCCAGGCAGGAAAGTACCTTCTCTCTCAGTTGCTCACGGCTCAAACGGTGTTCTTCCATGAGAGTGCCCGTGCGATCGCTCATATGCGGTCTGGCGGTTGCACGGGAAATGCCAAAACAAAACGCCTGCGCAAACCTGCACAATTGCCTTTGAGTTGCTTAATGTTTCCCCGCATGAGCAGAGGCCTGTTTGAACGCGGCATCGCGACCCTCTCATTTGATACGGAGCAAATTTGGGGCTATCTGGATATCTTTGGAGAGCAGCAGTTCACTGGAAAATTCCCGGGGGCGATTGAAGCGCACGACCGGCTTCTTGATCGCCTCACGGCCGGACAGATCCGCGCCACATGGTTCATCGTCGGCGCGATGACGCTTCCTGGCAGCGAGGGCAAAAGCGACGAGCGGATGCGTGGACTTCCGTCATCCTGGATCGGCAACATCCCGGCAGGCACCGAAAGCACCGCGCCGCTCTGGTATCGGCGGTCATTCTTTGAACGCCTGAAACAGGCGAGCCCGCAGCAGGAAATCGGTCTGCACGGCGGTATTGCGCACGTCGTTTGGGATCACCCCGAGGTCAGCCGGGAGGTCGCCGAACGCGAACTCGCGCAGGGCGTGCGGGCGATGCAGGAGGCAGGCGTCACACCGCTGACTTTTTCTCATCCGAGAGAGCGCGAACGCTATCACGATCTGCTGCCGAAATACGGCATCCGCTGCTATCGCAGCCGCACCCCGACGCTTGCGTTCCGCCTCGGCCGCACGCTGCCTGGCGCTGCACTCCGCCTCGCGGACGAGATGCGCCGCGCCGCGCCGCCGCCCGTCTGGCCTGTCCGGAAAATGAATGGGCTGTGGACCGTTCCCGCTTCTCTTTTCCTTTACCCGATCGGCCAGTCGCGTAACCGCTTCGTGGCCCTCCGCTCCCGCGTCGAACGGTTCCGGAAAGGAATCGAAGCCGCCGCGCGCCACAAAGCGGTCTTCCACTATTGCTTCCACCCGGATAATCTCACCGAATCGCCGGACGGTTTCACCATGCTTGACGACATGCTGGAGAGCCTGACCCGCGCGCGCGATGCGGGGGACATCGAGATCGCGCCCATGGGCGACATCGCCGAATCCATGGAGCGCAGGTATCCGGAAACAGTGCAGTGAGAAAAACGCAAACGGGCAGGCCGTCTGTCGGAAACGGCCTGCCCGTATTTGCACCCCCACCAAATCGGTCAATTAAGGTAGAGTCCACTTCCCCCAGTTCTGATAGCCGGAGGACGCGTTCTCGTGGTTCACAGCGGTAACGTACAGGCTCTTTGTTCCAGCAAAGTTCCAGAAATTGACCGCGATGGTAACCGTGGCGGTATTTCCGGAGCGCACGGCGCCGAAATCGGTGCCGGCTATGGAGCACTGGCTATTACTAATGGAGTAGTTCTGACCCTGCCCGACCGTCGCCCACGTTGAGCCGTTATCATACGCAAGCGAAACGGCGGCAGTGTCGAGATTGTAGTAGAACCAGCAGGAGCCCACCCCGTTCAGCGCAGTGTTCACGATGGTGCCCGCGCCGGCCAGGTCGCCCGCCCCATTGGCATCAGCAACCGTGATCTGGAAGGTGACACGCGTTCCGCCATTGTTGGTGGGCGCGATGTTCACGATCGAGGGAGTCCCATTCGACGACGATGATGATGATGACGCCACGGCCGTGGAAGACGACGAGGAAGTGGACGGCGTCGAAACCTGAGCCGTGCTGCCGGAGCCGCCATAGATGCGGTCGAGTTCCGTGCCGAGCTGGTAGCGAACGTTCGCGAGCGCATTCGTATCGCGAGTCCAGTTTGTCCAGTCCGGTGCGACGGAGGCGGAAAGCCCGAGAGCCCAGCTCCCCTCGCCGGCATTGCGGAGCAGCTGCACGTAGTCGTAATCGTCCACGCCGTCGCGAATCCACTTCAGGCGCATCGAAGGCGCCACGCCGTCGATGCCGACCTGATAGCCCGGGTACACCAGCACGCCTTCACCGGGGTAGTTGTTCGAGCTGTACTCGCCCTGATCGTTGATCTGATTCCAGGGATCGCTGCTCCAGGCGTCCACGCGCCAGTAGAGGATGCCGGTGAATCCGAGCGACTGACTGATGAAGCCCGGCTGAATCCGGAAGTTGATCGGCGCGAAGTCGATCTGCCACTTGGGCGAATACGAATCCTGTACCAGCGCCGTGTACGACCATACTTCATCGCCCTTGTTGAGTGCCTGCGCGACGTAGGTGGGGTTATAGGAAATCGACATCACCGCCCAGTAATCGACAGCCGAGCGTCCGGTGCCGGAACCGTCGTCCATCAGATCCGGAATGGGAGGCAGCGTCGCCAGGTTCTTCACCCCCGCCTGATGGAGGTTATAACCCCACTGGCGGATGGTCGGATAGAGCGCGGTGCAGTTGATAATTTCATCCGTGCTGTAAACCATCGGAATCAGG
>DASZVV010000124.1:0-12976 GCA_035546955.1 Bryobacteraceae bacterium | reverse complement strand
AGATGTTACGGCGAGCAAACTACCCTGCCCCAGCAGTCCGTGCCGGTTCACATCCTGCAGCACTACTTTGCGGAAAGCCGGCCCGTAAACATTGGGCACGCCATAAAAATCCGCCAGCCGCTCATCGAGGAACGTATAATTCGCGCGCAGCAGATCGAGCACGCTGCCGTCATTCTGCAGCACGCTGTCGAAGAACATCGAAGTTTCGGTCTCGAAATCGTCGCGAAGCGCCTGGTCGTATTCCGGGAAAATATCGTGGTCTTTCTTATCAGACTCCACGTTCCGCAGGAAGAGCCACTGCCCGGCAAAACTCGTCACGAGCGCCTTCGACTTCTCATCCGCCAGCATGCGCCGCACCTGCTGATCGAGCACAGCGGGTTCATGCAGCGTTCCCTTCGCCGCAAGACTGAAAAGCTCCTCATCCGGCATGCTGCTCCAGAGGAAGTACGACAGCCGCGAGGCCAACTCGTAGTCATTGAGCCGGAACACCCCGCCCGGCTTCACGCTGGCCGGATCAGGCTCTTCGCGGAACAGGAAATTCGGCGAAACGAGCACGGCTCGCACGCCCGCCTCGATCCCCTTATCAAAGGAGCTGGACTGCCGCTCTTTTTGATAGAACGCCATGAGGGGCGATACATCCGCCGCCGTCACCGGGCGACGGTAGGCCCGCCGCGTCAGATTCGTAAAAATCTGCCGCGCACACCCTTCTTCCTGCGCCGGGGAAGCCGGATGACAAACGAAAATCTTTTTGCGGCTCGGCGTATCGCCGGGGCCAGTCGGATTATACGGTCCGAGAACCGAAATACTAAACACGTTGCGCTGAGCACCAGGTACCGGGTCCAGCAACTTCACCCGAACGTCGTTCAGCCGAAGATCGAGCTTCGGCGGCGGACCGCCGGGACCCGCACCCGCCCTGGCAACACCGCCGCGCCCGCCGGGGGCAGCAGTCTGCTCGGGCATGGGTGATTCCTGCCCGTACGAAACACCGATGATTTCGGGTCCGGCTTTGAGCGTCAGCCTCGTATCGACGTGATTACCGCGGTCATTTCCCTGAGCCATCGTGACGCGTATCACATATTCCGCGTCTTCCGGGAAATTGTAGTGAACGGAATAGCCGCCGCGCGAACCGAGCGGGAGATCCGAATTCACCCTCACATCGGTCGGCGTGCCAAATGGAACGACAAATTCCGTCTCTTCAGCGGGGATATCCATCGCGCCGACTGCGCTGCTCGCGATTTTCCGTGCAGCGGACATGTATTTCTCCAGCAGCACGGGTGATACCGAAAGCACGTCGGCAATATTGTCAAATCCGTAGCCGGAATCATCGCCCGGCAGCAGCGAATTGGCGTCGATTTCGAGGCCGAGCAAATCGCGGATCGTATTGCCATACTCCAGCCGGTTCAGCCGGTGAATCGCCGGTGCGCCGGGATTCGGGTGCGCCAGAGCATTCGCATTCAGCTGACCTTCAAGCCAGGAGGTAAATTTCGCGGAAGTTTCTTCATCCGGTCGCGGCATGCCGGGAGGCGGCATCTGACCGGATCCGAATTTGCGCAGAACACGTTCCCAGATGGCCGTGTTATCTCCTACATGATCAATATGTAATCCTTCAAGTACCACGCCGGCCGTTTTCAGGGCCTCACTGTGGCACATCACACAATACTGATCTACAAGATCCTGCTGGGCCTGGGCACTTGCTGCGGTAGATTTGGAAGCAGTACCGGTGGCGCTGGGCGCCGCCGTCTTCGCCACCGGGTGAACCGGCGCCGGCGCGGCTTTTTGGACTGAAGCGAGCTTTACAGGGCTCTGTCCGAGAGCGGCCAGAACGGCCACGACGCCAATTCCGGCGGCAACGGATATCGGGAAAAAAATAGGCCGCATACTTCCGGAGTCATTTTATACTATGCGGAGGCGGATGTCATCCCCCATAATGAGAAATGTTATGAAGTACCCTTCCCCATTCGCAAATTGGCGCACGGGTCTTGCGGGCCTGGCGCTCGTTACGCTGCTCTCCGCAGCCGTCCCGGATCTGCGTCTGGTCGACGCGGTTAAGTCCGGCGATAAGAGGACAATAGCGTCGCTCCTGCGCTCGAAGGTAGATGTGAATGCGAGCCAGCCCGGAGGCTCGACCGCCCTCGCGTGGGCGGCTGAACGCGACGACAACGAGACTGCGAAACTGCTGCTCGCCGCCGGCGCGAAACCTGACGTCGCCAATGACTACGGCGAGTCACCCCTCACTTTGGCGTGCGCCAACAGCGACAGCGCGCTGGTGAAGAGCCTGCTCGACGCGGGCGCCAATGCCAAAGCGGCGCGATGGAACGGTGAGACCGCCCTCATGATATGCGCTTCCAACGGCAACGCGCCGGCTGTGAGTTCCCTTCTGGCGAAGGGAGCTGATGTCGCCGCAGTCGATCAGGATAAAGGCCAGAATGCCCTTATGTGGGCTGCCGCTCAGGGCCGGGCCGACGTTGTGAAGGTTCTTGCGCAGCACGGCGCGAATGTCAACGCTGCATCCCGGGGTAATTTCACACCGATTATGTTCGCGGCCGAGAAGGGCGATGCCGATACCGTTAAAGCTCTGGCTGCGGCGGGTGCCGATCCTAATAAAGCTCTGCCCGATGGCACCACTCCAATTCTCATCGCCTCGAACCTGAAGCATCCCGCTGCCGTCTCGGCACTGCTCGAAGCCGGCGCCAGCCCAACCGTGGCCGATCGCCAGGGGAACACGCCGCTCCACTCCGCCGCGCAAGCCGGCGATGCGGATCTTATCCGCCAGCTCGTCGCGAAAGGCGCGAATCCCAACGCGAAAACGGCAGCGGCGGCCGCTGGAAGAGGACGCGGCTTCGGAGGCGGTTTTGGACGCGGCGGCGCCGCCGGCCAGTTGACGCCGCTGATGGTGGCCGCGAAGGCGGACCATGTGGATGCCATGAAAGCGCTCGTTGAAGCCGGCGCCGATCCAAAAATCCGGGCGCAGGATGGCAGCACCCTTCTTATGGAAGCCGCCGGCAGCGGTCACGTCGAGCCGGTTGAATACGCCTACCAGCTGAATCCCGCTCCGACGACGGTGCAGGCCACCAACCAGACCGGTAATAATGCCGTCCACTCCTCAGTGACCGGCACGGGCGGGCTCGCGCCGCAGAAATCGATCTGCGAAGTGATCCAGTTCCTTTCGGACAAAGGCGTCGATGTCGACGTGAAAAACGCTCAGGGCCGCACGGCGATCTCGATCGCCAATGCGCTGCCGATCGACACGGCAGTTGACCTGATGGTCGCCATTCTGAAGAAGGAATCGCGCACGCCGCTCATCGATCCCAAGCGCTGATCGCTACCGCGCGTCGTGACACGTGGTGCATCCGGTTGCCGCTCTGGATTTCACGTGGCATGGCTGGCAGAAGTTCATCTTCGTTGTGCCCAACTGGTCCGTCACCACATCTTCGGTGCTGATGGGCCCGTGGCACTGTTCGCAGGTGACGCCGTTCTGCAGGTGGAAGCGGTGGTCGAAAAAGACAAAATCCTTCAGAGTAAAAACCCGGACCCAGGGAATCGGCTGCTTCTTCTCGACCGATTCATTCAGCTTTGCGAGCAGCGCGTCCGGATTCGGCACGAGCGCGTGGCATTCGAGGCACCGAGGCGCGTTCGGGATTCCAACCGGATCGCCGAATTTTTCCGGCAGCGCGTGGCAATCCGCGCATTCTATCTTCACGCCATCCACGTGCAGTTTATGGCTGAATGCGATCGGCTGCGTCTGCCCGAAGGCGAGACAAGCTGCCGCCAATAGCAGAGACGTTTTCGGACAGGACCAGGGCATGCCGCAGGAAACCGCTCATCTTATCAGGCCAAAGCGCCGACGGCGGAGAAGGGTGAAGCTGGTATCGTCGTGGACATGGCAAAGCCGGTTGCCCTGATCACTGGCGCATCGAGCGGTATTGGAGAGACGTTTGCGCGCAAGCTCGCGGCGCGCGGTTTCGATCTGATTCTAGTGGCACGCCGCGAAGAGAGGCTGCGCGCGCTTGCCGCCGCGCTCCCGGTGAACGCCCGCGTCATCTCAGCGGACCTTACGGATGACGGCGGTCTCGCCGCCACTGAAACCGCTATTCGCGAGTGCCCCGATCTCGAACTGCTGGTGAATAACGCCGGCTTCGGCACGCTGGGACGCTTCTGGGAAGCGAGTCTCGAAAGACAGGAGCAAATGCACCGCCTGCATGTGATGGCGATGATGCGGCTGACTCACGCGGCCCTCAAATCGATGGTGCCGCGCGATTGCGGCAGCGTCATCAACGTATCGTCCGTCGCGGCATTCGGACAAACCGAAGGCAACGTCAGCTACTGTGCCACCAAGACATGGGCGAATGCCTTCACCCAGGGGCTCGATATCGAATTGAACGCCATCCGTTCCAAAGTCAAAGTCCAGGCCCTTTGCCCCGGCTTCACGTTCAGCGAATTTCACGACGTGCTCGACGTCAATCGCGCCAACATTCCCGGCTTTCTCTGGATGCAGGCGGATGAAGTGGTCGATGCTTCGTTGCGTGGCCTCGAACGAGGCGAGGTCATCGTGATTCCCGGCGCACTCTACCGCATCGGCTCGGCGCTGATGCGCCACACCTCGCACAGCCTGAAAAAGCGCATTGGCAAACCCTGGGGAAAGGATAAGCGCGTCTGATCGTCGAGTGTGTTCCCAATTTTTCCGAAGGCCGTGACCGGAGCGTTATTGAGGAGATCGAGCGCTCCGTTCGCAATGTGCCGGGCGTTCGCCTGCTGAATTCGACTTCCGACGCCGACCATAATCGCTCCGTCCTCACCTTCGCCGGCAATCCTGCGCCCGTTGCCGAAGCCGCCTTCGCATCGGTCGCCTCGGCCGCTGCGCACATCGATCTGGCGAAACACGAAGGCGTTCATCCCCGCGTCGGCGCGGCGGATGTTGTCCCGTTCGTTCCCATCGGCGGTATCACGCTCGAACAATGCGCCGCCCTCGCGCACGCAACCGGCGAAAGGATTTGGAACGAGCTTCGCATCCCCGTCTTCTTTTATGAAGCCGCCGCGCAGCGCCCGGAATGCGCGCGCCTCGAAAACATCCGCCGCCGCGCCAACTCCGATCTCCCTCCGGATATCGGCGAAGGCCGCCATCCCACCGCAGGCTATTGCGTGGTCGGCGCGCGGCATTTCCTGATCGCATGGAACATCCTGCTCCGGAGCAACGATCTCGCCGTCGCGAAGTCCATTGCCGGCGAGATTCGCGAATCGGGCGGCGGACTCCCCGCCGTCAAAGCTCTCGGCCTCGGTCTGGCCTCCCAGGGCAAAGTGCAGGTCTCGATGAACCTTGTCGATTTCCACCGCACCCCGCTCTATGCCGTCTTTGATGCCGTCCGCCATGCCGCCGAAAGACGGGGAGTCCGGATCGAGGGCAGCGAACTCATCGGACTGATCCCCCAGGCCGCCCTCGACGGCTCAAAAGGCCACGATTTGCACTGGATAAACCTGCGTCCTGACCTTATTCTGGAAGCATGTTTGTCCGCGTCCCGCTGATCCTTCTCGCGCTGTGCCTTGCACAGACAGAGGCGCAGGCGCAGCCGCCGGCCGTTCCGGGCGTACCCACGGCGCTGGCCACCCTGCGCTACATCGATGTCGTGCAGGGCACGGGCGCCCCGGCCGCCGCGGGAAAGCGCTTCACCGTTCACTACACCGGCTGGCTGAAGGACGGCACGAAATTCGACTCGTCGGTCGATCGCAATGAGCCCTTCGATTTTATTCAGGGCCGCCGCCAGGTGATCGCCGGTTGGGATTTGGGCTTCGAAGGCATGAAAGTGGGCGGCAAGCGGCGTCTTTTCGTGCCCTATCAACTGGCGTATGGCGAAACCGGCTCCGGACCGATTCCGGCGAAGGCCGATCTGATTTTCGATGTGGAATTGCTGAATGTCGAGGATGTTCCCGGCGTGATTCCCGCAATCGATGTTCTTCAGCCGTTCGCCGATCTCGAGGCGCGCGTCATCGCTCTCGCCCGCATCGTTCCCGAGGAAAAGTATTCGTGGCGGCCGAATGCTTCCTCCCGCACCTTCGCTCAGGTCTTGCTGCGGATCGCCGACTCAGCCAAGCTTCTCGACTCGGTCGCCAGCGGCGATATCAAAACCGCCGATCTTGCGCCCCGGCTTCTGGAAAATGATCAGACTCCGCCTCCCGGTAAATACGCGATCCTCGTGCAGCTTACCAATAATCTTGCTGAAGTCCACAAAGACATGGAGGGTGTGCGCAACGGATTTCTGGCTGGCAATGCGGAGCTTTTCGGCAAAGTCACGACGAATCGCGGACTGCTCACGCGCATCGATACCGCCATCGCCGAACAGCTCGGCCAGGCGATCGCCTACGCGCACATGAACGGGATTGCGCTCCCCTGGAATGCCGCCGAGCTTCAGTAAACGGGAGGCTCGCCGGGCGGGCGCGTTTTCCAGCGCCGGTGAATCCAGAGCCACTGATCCGGATACTCGCGAATCGCCCGCTCCACGGCGGCCTGAATTCGCGCCGTATCTTCCACGGCATCGCCGCTCATCGCAACCGCCGGGTAGAACCTGAGGACGTAACGCCGCTCGCTTTCATTCCACACCGCAAAGCCCGGAATCACGGCGGCATTGCTGCGTTCGGCGAGTTTCGCAAAGGTCAGGTTCGTGCAGGCCGGCTTGCCGAAAAATGGCACAAACGCCGAATTGTCACCCGCCGAATTCTGATCCACCAGAATGCCGACCGGCTCGTTATCGCGGAGCGCGTGCAGAATCGAGCGCGCGAAATCGCGTTTTGAGAGTAGCGTGTTTCCCGAGAGACGTCTGCGCTTTTCCACCAGATCGTCGAGCAGAGGATTGTCCAGCGGACGCACCACAACGCTCATTTTTTCGCTCAGCAATGCGTGCGCAAACGCGCTGAGCTCCCAGTTCCCCAGATGCGCAGTGGCGAACAGCACGCCGCGGCCATCCCTTTTCGCCTGCTCGTAATGCTCGAAGCCTTCATAGCGAATCCACTGCCCCACATTGCTTCGATCGATGGAAGGAAACCGCGCCAGAGCCACCAGCAGCCGGCCGATCGAGCGATATACGCCATCCACGATCTTCCGCCGCCACACAGCGTCCCGTTCCGGATACGCGAACTCGAGATTGCGATAAGCCGTGCGCCGCAGACGCGGCACCAGAGCGTCGAGCAACCGCCCGCAGCGCCCCCCCAGCGCGTCCGCAACGGGACGCGGAGAGTACCGAAGTGCGGCAATCAGCCCGTGCGCGAGCGCGGCTTCCACCCCATTGCGCAACCCGGACCGTTTTCGCAAGCTATTCGATCCAGCCGCCGCCGGCAACGAGGTCGTCCGAATAAAAGACCGCTCCCTGCCCGGGCGTAACGGCCCGCTGCGGTTCATCGAAGCGCACTTCCACCCGCCCGCCACCCAGCGGATAAAGCATGGCGGGGGCCGGCACGTGCCGATTGCGGATACGAACCCGCGCTCGTGCCGGTGCTTCGAGCCCGCTCCAGGAAACCCAGTTCACTCCGCCCACCGTCATCGTGGAGCGCAGCAGATCATCATTCGATCCGATGGTCACCGTCTGCGTCTTCGGATCGGTCGCAATCACGTACAGCGGTTCGGCCGCCGCGATCCCGAGACCCCTGCGCTGCCCCACGGTAAATCGGTGGGCGCCCGCATGACGGCCGCGCTCCTGGCCTCCGGTATCGACTACGACCCCCGCCGCGGGCTCCGGCGCGATGCCTTTTTCCTTTCGCCATGCATCCATGAACGCCGCATAATCGCCATTCGGGACGAAGCAGATCTCATAGCTCTCGTGCTTCTTCGCCACCGGAAGATCGAGATTCTCTGCCATTGCCCGAACGTCCGCCTTCGACATGTCTCCCAGCGGGAACAGCGTGCGCGCAAGCTGCGTCTGGGTCAGCCCCCAGAGAAAATAGGTCTGGTCTTTCGAGAAATCCACCGCCGTGCGGAGCTCATAGCGGCCCGTCTCCGCATTCTGCGCGATGCGTGCGTAATGACCGGTCGCGATGGCCTGCGCGCCCACCGAATCAGCGAGTTCCAGGAAGCGGTCGAATTTGATGAACGTATTGCAGAGAGTACAGGGCACAGGCGTACGCCCGGCCAGGTACTCACTCACGAACGGCTCGATCACGTTCTGCTCGAACTGCCGCTCGAGATTCACCACATAAAAAGGAAATCCGATCTGCTCCGCCACGCGCCGCGCATCGTAAACATCATCGAGTGAGCAACAGCGGCCGGTCGCCTGCTCCGCCGCCAGCTCGGGCAGACGCCGCTGATTCCACAACTGCATGGTCATGCCGGCAATCGTCCGCCCCTCGCGATGCAGCAGGGCGGCGACGACAGAGCTATCCACTCCCCCCGACATCGCGACTGCAATCAGATCGTTCATCAAATGACTCCGGCGCTCGAAAGCGCGACCGGCGAAATCCGGCGCAGATGTGCCGCACTGTCAGCCACGGCTTCCACGAGCCCATCCACCTGCTCCGCGGTATTCCCCGGACCCAGAGAAAATCTTACGCTCGAACGCGCCTCATCCGGACTGAGCCCCATCGCCAGCAGCACGTGCGAAGGCTCCACAGCACCGCTGGAACAGGCCGACCCACTTGAAACCGCGTAGCCACGCAGATCGAGCGCAATCACCATTGCCTCGCCCTCGATTGCCTCAAACCGGATATTCGACGTATTCGGCGCGCGATATGCGCGGTTTCCATTCACCGTGGTTCCCGGCACTCGCTCCAGAATCCCAGCCTCCAGCCGATCGCGCAGTGCCGCGAGGGTCTCCCACTCGAAAGTCAACTCCATCGCCCGCGCGAGAGCGCCGGCGCCCACCACATTCTCCGTACCGGCCCTGCGGCTGCGCTCGTGGCGCCCGCCGTGCAGCAGCGGCGCGAGATCCACTCCCTTCCGCACGTAAAGCACCCCCACGCCTTTCGGTGCCCCGAATTTATGGCCGCTGATCGAATAGAGATCGATGCCGAGATCCCGCACATTCACCGGGATCCTGCCGCCTGCCTGCACGCCATCCGAATGGAACGGGATCCCGGCCGCGCGTGCCACCTGCGCAATTTCCGCCACGGGCTGCAGGACTCCGGTCTCATTGTTCACATGCATCGCCGAAATCAGCGCTGTGTTCGGTCGCAGCGCGCGCCGCACATCCTCCGCATCGACCCGGCCATCGAAGCTCACCGGCAGCCACGTGACTTCCACACCTTCGCGCTCCAGTTGCGCGCACGCATTCAGGACTGCGGGGTGCTCAATCGAGGTAGTCACAATGTGTCCGCCGCCCCGCGCCACGCCGAAAATCGCCAGATTGTCCGACTCGGTCCCGCCGCTGGTGAACACGATCTCACGGTCCGAACAGCCCAGCCGGGCCGCCACCCTCCGGCGCGCCGCCTCCAGCCGGCGCTTGGCCGCCTGGCCGAAATGATGGATACTGGACGCGTTGCCGAACACCTCTGCCATCGCGTCGGTCAAATCGCGCAACACTTCGGGCGCCACCGGCGACGCCGCGTTGTGATCGAAATAAAAGTGTTGCATTTTCTATTATTTTACTAAGTCATGAAACGCCCCATCGTTACGCTGCTCACCGATTTCGGGACGTCCGATCATTATGTGGCGGCGATGAAGGGCGTGATTCTCGGCATCTGCCCCACGGCGGACCTTGTCGACATTACGCATGACATTACCCCTTACGCCATTGCCGAAGGCGCGTACACGCTCTCCCAGGCGTGGCGCTGCTTCCCAAGGGGCACAATCCATCTCGCTGTGGTGGATCCGGGGGTCGGAAGCAAACGCCGGGCAATTCTGGCCGAGGCGGAAGGTCACCGTTTCATCTCGCCCGATAACGGACTGCTCAGTTTCGTTCTTCGCTCGGCTTCGAAAGCGACGGTTCGTGAAATCTCAGAGAATCGTTTTTTTCGAAAATCGGTCAGCCGCACGTTCCACGGCCGCGATATTTTCGCGCCGGTTTCCGCTCACCTGGCGAGCGGAATTGCCCCAAAACGGTTCGGTGATGTAATAAGTGACACACAAATTGGGGACTTCTCGGAGGTTATCGAGGGCGAATCTGGAACATGGTTTGCCTCCGTGCTTAAAGTGGATCGTTTCGGGAATGTTATCAGCAATTTAGAATCTGGAAAATTTGGGCGCATTGCGGTTGATCCATTCCGCCTCAAAATCGGGCGCCAAACCGTAAGTTCTTTTCGTCACACCTACTCTGAAGCGCTCCCGACCGAGATTTTTGCGCTGTTCGGCAGTTCGGGGTACATAGAAGTATCTTTGAATCAGTCGGATGCAGCCAGCATGCTGGGTGTGCAGGCAGGTTCGCCGATTACCGTGAGCATCCAGGGTAAACACCGTACTAGAACCCGCGGGGCGGCTTTTAAAGAATAGATCAGGACTTGTTCGATTCAGCTCCCGTTCCATAAAATGTCTTTGTTCGGAGGAGCATAGACTGTCAATGAGAACGAAACTCACGATTCTCGCGGGGGCCTTGATTTTCGGCGCGTCGATGGGCCAGGCGGCTACATCGTACATTCTGGATTTCAATACCCAGTCGAATTCACCCGGCCTGGTGTACGACGGGAGCTACGCGATCAGCCCTTATTCCGGTACCGTCAACGGCACCAGCGTCAACCTTTACTGCGACGACTTTAACGACACGATCAACTTCGGCCAGCAGAATATCTCGGTCTATTCGACTGCCCTGAACGCCGATTCCAGCACTCTTTCGGCCCAGACACGTTACGGCGCCGCTAACCCCAGCAGCACGTACACCGACTCCGGGTCCACTCTGTACGAGGAAATGGCGTGGCTGGCAACGCAGATGCAGTACACCGGCAGCACAAACGACAAAGCGATCCAGGAGGCAATCTGGCAGTTGACGGATGCCCCGGGCGGCTCCAGTGCCCCCAACAACTCGCGCTACAACAATGGGTCCGCATCGTCGGGCGATGACGGTACCGCTCAGTCCGCCGCCAAGTGGATTCAGGACGCGCAGAGCTATATCGACGGCTTCAACGCGACAACCGGCACTTCGAGCTGGGGTTATGCGAACCACTACGCGAATCTGGACGTCAGCGACTGGTACATCATCACTTCAGTCAATTCCGCCGGATGCACGGTCGGTAACGACGGTCCGAAAGGCTGTTCGGGTTCCACGACGCAGGAATTCCTGGCCTACTCCACCGGTGGCCTCTCCACCTCAACGGGTAACCAGAATCCTCCGCCTCCCCCGGGTGTCCCCGAACCGGCAACGTTCGGTCTGATCGGCTCCGGACTTGTGGCAGGCGCTCTCGTGCGGCGCCGCAAGGCTTGCAAGGCTTAATCCTCTCTCCTCAAGAGCGAAACGGCCGGTGCGCCTCCATGGCGAACCGGCCGTTTTTGTCTTTCGGACGGATTAGTACCCAGTTACCGGGTATTAACCTTGTTTCGGGCTGGGGAAATCGCTTAGACTGAAATTGCTGATCGGCGTGATCGGACACGGCGGTCGGGAAACGCAATCATAGTTCATTTATTGGTCTCAACCTCCTCCTGGCACTGGCGGACTCCGGAAACGGAAAGTCCGCCAGTTTGCTTTTAGTCCTTCAACTCCACGATCGTCGCACCGTAACCGCCCTCGTACTGATCAGCAGGATAGTATTTCTCCACGTGTGGGTTGTTTTTCAGGAAATCCTGGATAGCGCGCCGCAAAATCCCCATCCCATGCCCGTGGACGATCCGCACCCGCGCTGCCGTCGCCATCACAGCGGCATCCAGGAAGCGCTCCACGCGCTCCAGTGCATCCTCCGCGCGCTCGCCGATCACATTGATCTCGCGCTCACCGGGATTGAGCTGAGGCCCCGGCCGGAAGCTTACGCCCTTCGGCAACTGCGGGGCGGCGGCACCCTCCGCGAGAACCTCTTCCACGTCCGTCCGCGGCACCTGCATCTTCACGAACCCGACCGAAACCTCCAGACGGTCATGGCCCAGCAGCCGCGACACGCGCGCGATATCCCGAATCCCCTTCAGGCGAACCCGGCTGCCTTCCGTGATCGCCGCCTTCGGCGCGGCCTCGGGATTCTCGCGGCGAAGAATGCCGGACTCCCACTCCTCCCGCATCTCCCGCGCGAATTTTGAAGTCTGCCGCTGCGCCTGCTCCACGGATTTCCTGCGCTCCGCCGTCTCGGAAATCCGCGCGACCGTTTCTTCTGCACGATCCTGCCAGCGGCGCTGCATCTGGTCGAACCGTTCTTCGAGCTCCGCCAGCTTCGCCGATTCCCGCCGCTCCCACTCCGCCGCAATCTGCTTTTCCCGCAGCGCCAGCGCTTCGCGCTCTCGCTCGAGCGACGCCTGCGACGAGGCGGTCTCTTCCATCCGGCGATGCAGATCCGCGATGAGCCGGGAAAGCTCGATATCGCGCTGCCCCAGCGAGGCGCGCGCCCGCCGCAGAATATCTTCCGGCATCCCGAGTCTTGCCGCGATGTCCAGACCTGCCGATTTGCCGGGCAATCCTACCTGCAGCCGGTAAGTCGGCGCAAGCGTTTCCTCGTCGAAACCCATCGAGGCGTTCAGCACGCTCCTCGTGCTCGCCCCGTAAATCTTCAGCGCCGTAAGATGCGTGGAGGCCAGCGTGAAAGCGCCCGCCGCCCGGAAATGATCCACCAGAGCGACACCTAACGCGCCCCCTTCATCCGGGTCGGTTGCCGACCCGATTTCATCGAGCAGCACCAGCGAATCCGGAGTCACGTCGAGCGCCATCTCCCGCAGGCGAGCCACGTGCGCCGAGAATGTGCTCAGGTTCTGCTCGATCGACTGGTGATCGCCGATATCCGCCAATACCTGCCCGAACAGCGGCAGTTCCGCCGACTCACACGGCACCGGCAGTCCCGCCTGGGCCATCAGCGACACGAGTCCCACCGTCTTCAGCGTGACCGTTTTCCCGCCGGTATTCGGGCCGCTGATCAGAAGCGTCCGTGTCTCGTT
>DASZVV010000123.1:0-2701 GCA_035546955.1 Bryobacteraceae bacterium | reverse complement strand
GAGCGCGCCCGCCTGCATGGTGAAAACAATCTGTCCGAAGTCGAGAAAACCGCCCAGCGCGGTCATGATGCCGAAAGTGAGCCCGAGCAGCCTCTTCATTGGGCCGCGCGCACCTGCGCGGCAGACGCGCCGATAGTTTCGATGCGCGCGCGAATCTGCGCCAGCTGCTCCGGATCCTGCAGCGCCAATTCGAGCCGGCGAAGCTCCACCCCCAACTCGTCCTGCTGTTCGCGGCAGAATGTGAACGCCGACAACAGCTGCGCGTTCACGCGCGCGGTATCGAGCGAGCGCCGTTCATCGTCGAGTTCGCGCGCGAGATAATCCGCGTGGGCGCGGGCAAAAATCGGCGGTGCGTACCCGCTTTGCAGATAACCGATGAAGAGGTTCGTCTCCGCGGCAAGCGAGGCGGTGGCCCGCAGGCTGGAAGAAAGCTCTTTCGAATCGAGAGAGTGAGTTCCGCATCCCGCCAGGGCGGTTACCAGAATCGCTGCGGCAATCGGCGTCTCACGGCGCATCTCCGGCCGTCCACGCAACAGCACGCAGACGGCCACTTCGCCGGAGCCAGCCCTGCAGCGTGAGTTCCCGGCTGGCCGGATCACGGTTCGGAACCAGCAGACTTGCGGCGGCCCCGCCCCCGAGCACAATAAGATGGGCGATCACGCCAATCATATAGTTGTGCAGGCCGAACTCCTTCGGATTGAGCGTCGCCCAGGCAGTGAATACCAGGCATCCGGTGACGCCGGCATAGGCAGCCGCCGCGCTCGCCCGCGGTACCAGGAACGCCAGCAGAAACAGCCCCACCAATCCGCCCGAGACGATCGCCGAGACGGTATACCAGAGCGACAGCGCACTCCCGCTGCTCCGCGCCAGCACGATTGCAATTGCCACGCAGATTGTGCCGCACACCCCCACCACGATTTTGCCGATGCGCAGACGCCGCCTGTCATCCGCCTCCGGCTTCCATACGCGGTAGTAATCTTCCACGAAAACAGCCGAAAGGCTGTTGAAATCGGACGATAGATTCGCCATTGCAGCGCCAAACAATCCGGCGAGAAACAGTCCCGCCAGCCCCGGCGGCACGTGCTGCGTAATAAAGTACGGAAACACCTGATCGCTTTTCGATGCGTACGCGGGAATCGCTTCCGCCGTGATCCGGTAATAAGCCCAGCAGAGCGAGCCGATCAGCATGAACAGCGTCCACACCGGCACGCAGAGCAGGGAACCCATCACTACTCCCCGTATGGCGTCGCGATCGGACTTCGCCGTGAGATATCGCTGGATCATTGTCTGATCCGCCGAATAGCGCTGCAGGTAATAGAAGAAGCCATAGAGACCGAGCGTGAGAACGGTGGGCTTGTGAAGATCCGGCGCCAGGCTGCCGAGCGAAATCTTGTGGCTCGCCGCCACAGTATGGAACATCGCCGCCGGTCCGCCGGGAGGAAGAAACAGAAGATAACCGAGGCAGATCGCGATCCCGAACCACAGCACGAATCCCTGAATCACGTCCGCCCAGATCACGGCCTCGATGCCGCCGAGCAGCGTGTAGCCGATCGTCACTGCGCCCGCTGCCACAATCAGTTGATCCGTGGGCCATCCGGTCATGCTGGTGGCCGTAAGCGCCAGCAGATAAAAGACGAACCCCATCTTCGAAAAATGCCCCAAGGCATACGCGAGAGACGAATACACGCGCGCCGGATACCCGAATCGCTTTCCGAAATACTCGTAAGCGCTCATTCCGGCCACATGCCGGAAAAAGGGAATCACGATGACAGCAATGAGGATGAGGACCGGGATCGTCGTCAGACCCGGTACAAGGTTCGACCAGTCCGATGCATAGGCCGAGCCCGGGTAGGCGATGAACGTGACGCTGGAGATCAGCGTCGCGAGCAGCGACAGCCCCATAGCCCAAGCCGGGATGCTTCGCTTCGCGACGAAATAGCGTTCTGTGGAGTTCTGGCGGCGCGAGAACCGGATGCCCACCGCGGCCATCACCGCCATGTAAATCACGATGATGGTCGGGTCGAGCCAGCGCACGAGTTTTTATGATATGCCCGTGCGCAGCTCCGGTTCGAGGGTCCGCCTCAGGGATGCAGGAAACGGTGCGGCGGCCGGCGGGACGCACCCGAGCGTCCGACCCAATCTTCGTCGGCTGTTTCATCCCGCGCGCCATCCACGACCTTGCCGCGGTCGTAACCCGCGGTTCCCGCCGCGGCGCACTCCGGCTGATGATTTCTCCACTCCTTGACGGTCGAAAACTTCCGGCCGCAGTCCGGGCAGCCAAAGTCGTCTGTTGTTGGATTCACTGTCGGCATAGCCCTTGTTCCCGCGGCTCAGCCGCGCTTCTTGTTCTGGTTCTGCGCCCGTGTGCTCGAAGGTTTGAGGTCACCTTTCCGCTCGTGGGCCCGAATCGATTGATCTACGACATCCCGCTCTCCCTCGGCGAGATTCGTTTGCTTCCCCTTGCGGGGATCGTCCATCTTTGTCGACTTCATACCAGTGCGGAAGCACCCCGATTGCCTTTGTACGCGGTACCACCGGTTTTGATACTTTCGCAACGCGCGCGGGAGGTTTTCGGAGCGCGGCCGCGGCGAAGACTTCTGTGGAGCGTCCGCAGCGGACGGCGAACCGCAGCTTTCCGCTCGGCCCGAGGCTAGTCATTCCTGTCAAGACGCCTGGGTAGAGGAAGATGTTTCGCTGTGCG
>DASZVV010000122.1:0-17774 GCA_035546955.1 Bryobacteraceae bacterium | reverse complement strand
CCGCCGCCGCCCACGCCCGCCGCCGCCTGGCTGCCCTGCACGCCCTGGCCGCTCGCCACGGAGCCTGCCTGCGAAGATCCGCTCGGCACGCCCGGCAGCGCGCCGCCTGCCTGCGAGCGCTCGAGGTTCCACTCGAGCAGCAGCGGCTGATACCGCGCCACTTCAATATCGATGTTGTTTTCGAGCGCCAGCGCCACCGCGTCATGCGGCGAAAGATACAGCTTGCCCGCCCGAATCAGGCTGGCCAGCCGCGATGAATTGCCCACGCGGATCGGCGGAACCGTCGCCTCCATGTAAGGCCGCTCAATCAGCGGTCCCTGCGGGCGAACCGGCGCGATGCCCGCCTGCTGCGCGCATACCAGTTGCGCGAAACATCCGGTCAAAGCAGCGGCTTCACGAAACTTCCTCAAGGACGCACCGCCCCCGCCGGCGGATTCGCGGGAATCGGCGTCGGCGGCGCCGAGACCTTGCCGCTCATCGCTTCGGCCACCGAAATGTCGTTGACGTCCATCGTGACGCCGATCGCCTCGTCGAATGCGATGCGCGCGTGCGTGTAATTCGCCATCGCCTGCACTTCCTGGCTCTGCGCGGTCGCGAGATCGCGCTGATCCTGCACCACCTGGTAAGGAGTGGAAGCGCCCAGTTCGTACTTCTTCTGATCGCCGTCAAAAGTCTGCTGAGAAAGTACACGCGCTTCCTTCGCTGCCGTATAACGCGCGCGCGCCTGCTGCAGGCCGATCACCGCATTCTGCACATCCACCCGCACCTGGTTCATCTGCTTGCGCAGTGCGAGCTCGTTCTGCCGGATTTCGATCTGGCTCGTTACGTAGTCCGATTGCGCCGCGCGGTTGCGCAGCGGGATATTGAGCGAAACCCCGGCCGAGTAGTTCGGGAAATCGCGGCGGAAGAGCTGCGCCAGCAGATTGCCGTAGCTGCCGACGAAGTAGTCCACACCCGGAACCCCAATCGACCCCGGGGAAGCATCGCCGCTCAACGCGTTATTGGTCAATTCCGCAAATACCTGCAGCGACGGTTTCAAAGAGCTTTTCACGCCCGCCAGATTGATGCGGTTGCTGTCCAGATTGATGCGCGCCTGCTCCAGTTCCACTCGGTTCTGCATAGCGGAATTCACCAGTTCGGGCACCGTGCGCGTATCGTCCTGCGGCGGAACCGCGATCGTATCGAGGGGAACGATGTGGACGTCCGCCAGATCCGCGCTCTGAATGCCGGAACGGCTGAGTGCGTTCTTCAGAACCGTCTCCTGCTGCATCAGGTTGGTCTGGGCGATCAGCAGATCCTGGCGCGCGGAATAGAGCTGCGACTGCGCGCGCGTTACTTCGATCTCCGCCAGTGTCCCGATTCGCACCTGCTCCTGGTTATCCCGCAGCAACTGCTCGGCGGTATCCACAGCCTGCTGGCGCGCCTTTACCTCTTCGTTGAAGCTCACCAGATCCCAGTAAAGATTCAGTACCGCCGAAACGGTCGTGATGACCTGCTGCTTGAACTGCAGGTCCGTGACCTTCACGTTGTTCTTCTGCACCCGGATATTGCGCGTGTTCACCGAGACTCCGAATCCGTTCAGAAGATTCTGGGTGACCGTCAGATCGATATCGCCGTTCGTGTATGGATTCAGCGTGAAGTTATTGCTGTTGACCTGGATTCGCGTGCTCGAATACGACGCCTGCGCGTTCAAGCCGAATGCAAAACTCTGCGAATACGCCGCCTGATAGGAGCGCGTCCCGGTCACGAGCGAAGTCGTGCCGGTCAGGAACGTGTTGCTTTGCGGTGAGGTATTGTGAGCGAAGTTCACGAAACCCGAAATCGTGGGGTCGAACGATGGAATCTGCGGACCGAGCTGCGTCACGATGCCGCCGCCGGAGCTGACGCCCGCACCGCCTGCTGAAGTAGGCGCGCCATTGGTATTCACGCTGACCCCGGTGAGACTGACGCTCGTCGGTCCCGCTGCAACTCCTGTTCCGACGCTGCGGAGCGCGCCGCCGCCCTCCGCGCGGCGAAGCACTTCGCGCGCCAGCAGCGGACCGTACCGCTGCACTTCAATATCGATATTGTTTTCGAGAGCCAGGGCCACCACATCGTGGGCCGTGAGATAAAGATTGCCGGCCCGGAGCAGCGCACTCAGCCGTGACGTGTTCGCGAGGTTCACCGGAGGCACTGTACGCGGCTGATAATCGCGGGTCAGCCAGCTGAAGCGGCCCTTCCGGGGCTCATCCACACGGATGGCAGTCTGAGCCTGAACAAGGCTGCAGCAGAGGATGGGAACCAGGAGTGACACCCATCTCCTGCTAACGCGTAAATTCTTCATCTAATTAGTACCTAACGGTTCGTCCGGGCTTTCGGTTCGCAAAAAGTTGCCCGAATGAGGACGAGGCGCCGGTCAACCCCGGCAATCCTTTATTATGTTCCACTCGCCGCTTCAGGCGTGAGAACTGGCGGCCGCTTCCTCGGCGGAGATCACTCGTCCATCGAGGAGATGAATCGCGCGATGCGCATGTGCGGCGTAGCGCGCATCGTGGGTGACTACACAGATAGTAGAGCCGGAGCGATTGAGTTCCGCGAGCAGTTCCATCACCGCCTCTCCATTGGCAGAATCGAGGTTCCCGGTCGGCTCGTCCGCAAGCAGAATCGATGGGTCGCCGGCGAGCGCACGCGCCACCGCGACTCTCTGCTGCTGGCCTCCGGAGAGTTGCGCCGGATAGTGCTTCATCCGGTGCGACATCCCGACGCGCTCGAGCGCCTCCTGCGCGCGGTTCTTTCGTTCGGAGCCGGGCATCCCGCGGTAGGTGAGCGGCAGTTCCACGTTCTCGTACACCGTGAGATCGCCAATCAGATTGAAAGCCTGGAAAATGAATCCGATTTCGCGGTTGCGTATGCGCGCGCGTTCGCTCATCCTGAGGTCCTGAACCGGACCGCCCTTGAGGTAATAGGTTCCTTCCGAGGGCGTGTCGAGAAGCCCGAGGATGGCGAGCAGCGTCGACTTGCCGCAACCCGAAGGGCCGGAGATCGACACGTATTCACCGCGGTCGATGGTCAGTTCGACGCCGGAGAGAGCGTGCGTCTCCACTTCATCGGTCACGAATACCCGGCTTACGCCTTTGAGTTGAATCAGACTTTCAGACATGGAGAATCAGTTTTCCTTTCAATTGAGACGAATCCTGGAATATTGGTCCTGCGCCGACATGTCGGAGAGGATGACCTTGTCGCCTTCCTTCAGGCCATCCAGAATTTCGATGGAACTGACCGAGGCGCGGCCGAACTTCACGTTCACGCGCGTGGCTTCTTTGCCGTCGGCGTCATAGCGGAAGAGCGTGGAGGTTGTGTTGGGCTGCGACGACGCCGGGCGGTTCACAAACAGCACATTCGCGAGCCTCTCGATTTCAATATTGCCGTCGACGGTCAGATCCGGCACAGCCCCGGCGGGCAGCGGCCCATCGAGCTTGCAATCGACCGTGCGCGTACCGTTGACGATCGAGGCATCGATGCGCGTCACGTGGCCGGGCACGATGCCGTTGCGCGTATCGATCTCCGCTTTCTGGCCGATCAAAATATCCTTCGCCTGTGTCTCGGCAATCTGCAGGCGCGCCATCAGCTTCCACGGCTGCGCCACCTTGGCGAGAATGTCGCCAGGCTTCACTCGCTGCCCAACCTGCAGCGTCATTTCCTGCATGCGGCCCTGAATGCCCGCCCGAATCGTCAGCTCGTCCACCTGTTTCTTTTTGAGTTGATACGTCGCGCGGAGCTTTTCAATCTGAACTTTGGCTGCATCGAGCTGTGCTTCCACGGACTGGTTCATGATGTCGAGCTTCTTCTTTTCCATCTCGTACTTGTCTTTCGCCTGCTGCCACTTGGCTTCGGCGAGATCCATGTCGTAACGGGGTTCCAGGTGCGCCGCGAACAGCTCTTCTTCCTTGACCTTGGCGAGCTCGTTCTGCTTGACGTCGCCCTGCGCCACCGCGACTACCGACTGCTGATCGAACGTCTGGCTCTGCAGCCGGACTTTCAGATCGGCATAATTCGCTTCCGCCTGTTTGGTCTGCCATTCGTAATCCACGGCATCGGCTTCCATCTGCGGATTGGTGAGAACCAGCAGAATCGTATCCGGCTTTACTTCATCGCCCGATTGCGCGCGAATGCTGCTTACCTGCGAATCGAACGCGGCCTGAATCCAGAGAATGTCTTCCGGAACGAGCGTGCCGGTCCCGCGTACATCGCGTACCATGGGGCCGCGTTGAACCGTGCCGGGCCAGAGCGTAGCGGCTTCCACGGAAGGCGCCGCCGGCTTCATCTGATTGATGCGCCACGCGGCCGCCACCGCGACCGATACGAACAACATGAGATAGATAACCCGCCGGATGATTTTTTTCTTCGCGACGCCGCTTCGTTTGATATCCATAACTGCCTTCTTCTCAGCTCTCGCGTGTTTGCGGATTCAGCACGCCTGCAACAGCTGTAACGAGCTGCTGCCACTTCGATTGCTCCGCGACCACCTGTTTCCTTCCCGCCGCCGTCAGCCGGTAAAATCGCGCGCGCTGGTTCGATTCCGTCTGTTTCCACTCCGAACTCACGAGTCCCTGCCGCTCCAGGCGGTGCAGAGCGGGATAAAGCGAGCCGGTTTCGACGAGCAGATGATCCCCCGAATTGGCGCGGATCGCAAGGCTGATCGCGTAGCCATGCTGCGGCCCCCACTGAAGCGTCGTGAGGATCAGGAGATCGAGCGTTCCCTGCAGGATCTCGGCGCGGCTGGAGTTGGATTTTTTTGGTGGCATAAAAGGCTGTAGATATCCTACAGCATGTGGATGTAGAGTGTCTACTCCCGCACCCGGCATAAAGCCCCGCACATCCTCCCAAAACTCTTGAACGCCCGGATGGTTACATTGTTAGCCGGAAAAGTTCGCCGGTTTATTCCTGCCGTAAAACAGCGGCGGGCGTAAGGCGGGTCACCCGGAAGGCGGCGAACAGGCTGGCTGCGCCGCTCACGGCGATCAGAACCGCCGCCATGAAGAGAAACGTGCGGATGTCCAGCGGCCGCACTCCCCAGAGGAGGCTCTTCAGCACTCCGGCGCTCCCGGCGGCGAGTGCCCCGCCCATCACGACGCCGGCCGCCGCGAGCAGCATTCCCGGAGCCACCGCATCCCACATCAGTCCGCCAGCGGAACTACCGAGCGCCATGCGGATGCCGAATTCGCGCGTCCGTTCCGTCACCGTTTGTGCGGCAATCCCGTAGACGCCAATCAGGGCAAGCAGCAGAGCCAGCGCCGCAAGCACGCCGAGCAGCCATGCATTGACTCTTTCGGACTGCAGCGCGAGATTCCGTTCGTCGGTCATAGAATGCACCGTGGCGATCGGGAGTTGGGAATCGAACTGCGAGATTGCACTCTCCACGGCTCGCGCGACCGCGGCCTGCCCGCCCCTCGCCCGGACTATCCAGCTCGGCGAGTACCACGTGTGCGCCATCTGGAACGCGGCGCTCGAAAACTGGCTCGCGGGAACATACATCGCCGGTTCCTGCACAATCGGACCGGTTCTGTTGAGACCGGGTTGCTGCTGGAGATCGCCCACCACGCCAACGATGTGAGTCTTTCCATCGAGCAGGGCGGAGAGCGGGTCCTGGCCCTTCAGGAATTTCCGCGCGAAGGTGGAGTTCACGATGGCGACGGGCATGGAATCCGATGTGTCGCGCTCATCGAAAACACGGCCCGCCCGGACCGGAATCCGCAGTGCTTCAAAATAGCCCGGCGTGACATAGTTTAGTGACGTGCCCACCGTTTCGCCACCGACGTGGACTCCATCATTCAGCCATCGCTGATAAGGGACGTGGAGACCAACGCCAGCGGCCTCAACTCCCGGCGTCCGGCGGATCGCATCGAGCGTTTCGCGATAGAGCCGGTTCACGGCCTCGCTGTCGGCGTATCGGGCATCCTGAAGGGAAGCGCTCACCGTCACCACACCCGTGCCATCAAAACCGGGATCGAGATGCTGCAGATAGAGAAGTGTGCGGAGCAGCAGTCCCGCGCCGATGAGCAGAACAAGGCTCAGTGAAACCTCGGTAAGCACGAGCCCGCGTCGCAGCCAGTGCGAGCGCGTTCCAGCGAAGCCGAACGAGCCGCCTTCGAGCAGAGCATCGCGGATATCGACCCGCATAGCCTGCGCTGCGGGAGCCAGCCCGAACAGAATGCTGACGACTATCGAGAGCACAAGCGTTGCCAGCAGAACACGGGTGTCCAGCCGCAGTTCCTGCCAGATTCCATAGCGGAGCACCACTTCCCGCAGCGCGGCGATGGCTCCATAGCCCAGGGCGAGTCCTGCCGCGCAGCCCGCAATTCCCAGCACGAAAGATTCGGTAATCAGATGCCGAAGCAGAGACGCCGGGCCGCCGCCGACTGCGATCCGCGTTCCCATCTCGCGGCGTCTCGCGGCGCCCTGCGCCAGTTTGAGCGATGCAATGTTCACGCACCCGATCAGCAGTACTATCGCGACGGCAGCGCTGAGGAGGAGCAGGCGTGTACGCCAGGCGCTCTGCAAATCCCGGTCGAACGGCGCGAGACCCATGCGCGCGGCCACACCCGCGTAGTCTTTGCGGCTGGCAAACAGAGGCGCGCCCAGGGCCTGAGCTTCGGCGTTCGCCTGAGGGCGTGTGACTCCAGGGCGCAATCTGGCAATCAGGCCGTAATTCATGCCTGCGCCTTCGCCGCTGGTGGAAGGCATGAGTGGCGTCCAGATATCGGCAACCTCTCGCGGCCGGAATTCCTTCCCCGTGACGCCCGTGACCACGCAGGCCGTGCCGCGCAGCAGAACCGTGCTGCCCACTAACGATGGATCGCCGTGGAAAACCCGCTGCCAGATTCCGTAGCTGAGGATGACGGACGGCTGTCCGCCGGGCCTGTCCTCGTTCGCGTCGAACTCACGGCCCAGCGCGAGCGGAACGCCCAGCACGCGGAAGTATGCGGCGGAGACCCGCTGCTGCTGCACATACGATGCGCCCGCGCGTGAGCTCAGATTCACGCCGCTGATAGCGCCAATCGCCGCCAGATCGAAACTGCGCGCGGGCTTCAGCGCTTCCCACGCATATCCATCCTGCCCGTCCTGCGGAGCGCCGCGGATTTCGCGGATGATGCTGAAGAGGCGGTCTGGCTCGGGGTAGGGCACTGGCCGGAGCAGCGCGGCATCGATCACGCTGAACACGGCTGTATTGGCGCCAATGCACAGCCCGAGCGTCGCGATAGCGGCGATGGTGAATCCCGGCGATCGCCGCAACTGGCGAACCGCGTAAATTGTATTGCGGGCGAATTCGTCGAACAGGGAGAAGCCCCCCGCGTCGCGGCAGTCTTCCTTCATGCGCTCCAGATTGCCGAATTCGCGCCGCGCGCGGCGTTCAGCCTCGGCGAGCGGAACGCCATTACGGACGAGATCGTCCCGGTATTGCTGGATGTGGAACCGCATCTCGTCATCCATCTCGGACGCGAGTTGTTTCCGCCGCCGGAACAGACGAAGCAGCGCATTCAGGCGGTCCGGCATCAGATTTCCTCCGGGGTCGTCTCGAGCGCGTAGCCCATGGCGGTCGTGAAGCGGTTCCATTGCTCCGTTTCTTTGCGCAGCCGCGCCTGGCCGGATCTGGTCAGCTGATAGAACTTCGCCTTGCGGTTGTTGTCTGAAACGCCCCACTCGAACGTGATGAGTCCCGCGCGCTCCAGCCGGTAGAGCGCCGGGTAGAGCGAGCCTTGCTCGATCTGGAGCATCTGACGGGAGATTTGCTGAATACGCAGCAGAATGCCGTAACCGTGGATCGGCCCGAGCGACGCGGCCTTGAGCACCAGCAGGTCAAGCGTCCCGGGCAGCAGATCGGCGAGATTGTTCATTGGCCCAGCCTCTCCTAGGTTAACTAGGATTATGCGCCCGCTCTCCTCGATTGTCAAGGAGAGCCAGTTGGAATGCGTCGCGGCCGGGCGTATCATGGTCATGCATTGCACCGGAGGAACACCCGTGATCGGCACCACTGAAATTTCTGCTGACGTTTACCGCGTCTCCGTCTTCGTTCCTGAAATCAACCTTGAGTTCAGTCACTTTCTCGTGAAAGATGACGAGCCGCTGCTCTTCCACACCGGTCTGCGCGGCATGTTCCCCATCGTGCGCGACCAGATCGCGCGGCTGATCGATCCCGCAAAAATCCGGCACATCGGCTTCAGCCATTTCGAGTCCGATGAATGCGGTGCGCTTAACGAGTGGCTCGAAGTCGCTCCAAACGCTCAGCCCGTCTGTGGCATGGTGGGCGCGCTTGTGAGCGTGAACGATTTCTCCAGCCGTCCCGCCCGCGCTCTGACCAGCGAGGAGCCGCTCGAGACCGGCCGCCGCCGCTTTCGCTTCATTCCGACGCCTCACGTCCCCCACGGCTGGGACGCTGGTGTGCTGTTCGAGGAAACGGACAGCACTCTCTTCTGTTCCGATTTATTCCACCAGTGGGGACACCACGATCCGCAAACCAATCAGGACATTCTGGGCCGCTGCAAAGAAACGCTGATTCAGACCGAAGCCGGTCCATTCGCGAACTACGTCCCGTACACCCACAACACCGGACGTATCCTCGAAACGCTCGCTGGCTATAATCCGAAAACGCTCGCCATCATGCACGGTTCGAGCTATCACGGCGATGGCGCACGTGCACTCCGCGATCTCGCCGGCGTGATGCGCGAAGTCCTCGGCCCCAGATCCTGAGGCCGAATCTACTTCATCAGCTCCGCGAGCTTATCCTTCACCGCCGCGCCCCAGATGTCATAACCCTTCGCCTGCGGATGCAGATTATCCGTCCGGAATGAATCCGGCAGAAACGCGCCTCTCTCATCCAGGAACTTCGGCCCGATATCCAGATAAAACACGTGCCGCTGATCGTCCAGCCGCGAGATGATCTGATTCACCTGCGCGAGCTTCTCCCGCACCGGATCGCCCGGTAATCCGCGGGGGAAAATCGCCAGCAGCAGAATCTTCGCGTCCGGAAAATCCTTCCGCAGCTCCAGCACTACCGCGCCCACGCCCTCCGCAATCTCCGGCGCCGTGTTCGCTCCGCTGTTGTTCGTCCCGATCATCAGCATCACCGCCTTCGGCTGGAACCCCTCGCCCTCGCCGTTGTGCAGACCCCAGAGATTTCCCTGCGTCGTATCGCCCGCGATCGCGAAATTCGCCGTTCGCATGTTGCCGAAATACTTGTCGAACATCGCCTTGTTCTGTTCGCCCTGCACCCACCAGTCCGTAATCGAATCGCCTTCGAGCAGCAAATCGATATTGCCTTTGTGCGCGGTCTCGACGAATCCCTCATGGCGAGGTCCCATCCGTTGCACAGTCTGCGTGTAAGTCGCCGCCGTGTTCAGTCGCGGAGGCTGCAGCATCAGCAGAGATTCATATTTCTGCAGCAGCGGCCTGTTCGGCGAGGAATCCGACGCAACCCACTTCGTCACCGCATCGTTGACTCGCGCGAGTTCGTCGGGCGAGGGACGCAGCATCGCCACTTCCGGTGGAACCGGTGCGGACGGCCCAATCACCACCTGCGGAACCGGACCTCGCCCTGGTCCTCGGCCTCCGCCCGGCGCATTCGCCGCCGGCGCCTGGCCGAAAGCCAGACTGCACAACGCAATCGTTGCCGGAAAAACGGAGAAAATGCGGATCATTCGGGTACTCCTTCAGATAGGTTTTACCAATACTATATGATCGGCCGCGACCGTGTAAATCCCCTGCACGTCTTGTCGCGGAAGACCGTCGTACTATGCGGAGTATCATGAAGACCGCAACCGCCGCATTGGCGTCCCTTCTGTTCGTCTTCGGGGCCGCGCCGCAGAATCGCTCTCTCGCACGGCCGGAATTCGACGTCGCGTCCGTGAAGGAATGCGCTCCAGGCAAATCCGCGCAATCGGCCACCTCTCCCGGCAGACTCACCCTGGGCTGCTGGTCATTGCGAACCCTGATCCAGCAGGCATACGACGTGTTCGCCTCCGGTAAGTCCGATCCCCTGAACCCCGGCACCCCCACCCTCACGATCGAAGGACTTCCAGGCTGGGCGAACACCGCTATGTATTCCATCGAAGCGACCGTCGCAACTCCGCAGACCGCCGCGATGATGCGAGGTCCCATGATGCAGGTGCTCCTCGAAGCGCGTTTCCAGTTAAAGCTCCATCGCGAACAGCGGGAAGTCCCGGCCTGGCTGATGACGGTCGATCCCGCGCCCCGCAAACTCCATGAAGCCCGCGCGAATACCTGCGAGCCCTACGATTTCAGCGAAGCCATCAACATGGTTCCTTCCGGTCAGATCTTTTGCGGCGTGCCGTCCATCCTCCGGCGAGGCCCTCTGACGATTCTCGATATTCACGGCATCACGCTGCAGTCCTTCGCGAAATCCCTCCATCCCGATGGCCGCCCGGTTGTGGATCGCACCGGCCTCGGCGGAAGATTCGATATCCACCTCGAATGGGGAGCCGACGATCCGAACACACAACCCGCATCCGCGGGCGTTGCGGTCGACCCTTCCCCTCACGCAACAGTCATCGAAGCGATGCGCGAACAACTCGGCCTCCGCCTCACCACTGGACGTGCGATCGGCGAGTTTCTCGTCGTTGACCACATCGAAAAAGCGTCAGGAAACTGATCCATCGCCACGGCAGCGACTGAAACCCGTCAACGCACAATGGACCGGTCTGATTCGGCGTATACTTTCCGGTATATGATTTCAAAACCTGCCTCGATTGTCTTAATCGCGCTGGCATACGGCTCTGCATTCGGACAAACGGCGCAGACTCCGCCAACCGATACGGCGGCCAGATTCGAAATCGCCGATGTCCACGTCACCCCCAAAGTCATCGCCAATCCGTACATGGAGGTAACTCCTCCGCTCAATGGCCGCTATGAATTTCACAGCGCCTCTATGATCGACCTGATTCAGGAAGCATACGGGTTTGACTTCGACAAAATTCTGGGCGGCCCCAGTTGGCTCGAAATGGATCGATTCGAGGTGATCGCGAAAGTGCCGCCAGGCACGAAAGAAACCCCTCCGCTCGGAGCGCGGCCAGGGACGCCGTCCGATGCAGTCAAAGAAATGCTTCAGTCTTTGCTGGCGGACCGCCTCAAACTGGTCGTCCGCCAGGAGACCAAACCGCTTCCGGGCTACGCGCTGACCGTGGACAGGAAACCGCAGATGAAAGAGGCGGATGGATCGGGCGACACCGGTTGCCGATATCAGCCCCCAGCCGATCCGGCCGACACGTTTGCCCGCTTTACATGCAAAAACATGAGCATGGAAGCATTCACGGCGTTTCTGCCCAGGCTCATCGGTGGAGTCGCCGTGATCGACAAAACGGAGCTGAAGGGCGCCTGGAATTTCGAGATGAAGTGGCAGCGGAGCGCGTCCCCGCAATCAGCCGCGGATGAAATCGCCAAACAACTCGGCCTGAAACTGGAACCGCAGCCGATCCCCACGCCCGTCCTCACCGTCGTCAGCGCCAGCGAAATCCCCACCCCCAACGCGCCCGGTGTGGCGGAGGCACTGCCTCCGACGCCGGAACCCACCGCATTCGATGTGGCGACGATCAGGCCCACCGATCCGGACTATAAAGGTCCTTCAACCTTCGGCCGGAAATCGAGCAGCCTTTGGGACGGCCGTGGCGCCTACCTTTCGACGCTTCTCGTCAGAGCGTTCAGTCCTTCTTTTATCGAGAGGAACGATGACCTTGTGGTCGGGATGCCGGGCTGGGCCGAAACCGCCAGGTACGATGTCACCGGAAGACAGCCGCCAGGTTCATCCGCCAGCGCCCGCCTCGCCCCCATGCTGCTCACGTTGCTGCAGGACCGGCTCCAGTTGAAGTGGCACACCGAAGAGCGTCCGGTTTCCGTCTTTGTGCTGACGTCATCGAAGCCGAAGTTGAAGAAGGCCGATCCGTCGAGCCGCACGCATTGCCTCCAGTCGCGGGCGCCCGCGGGATCGCCGCCCAACGCGATTTCCATGACCTGCCAGAATATGACGATCGAGCAGTTTGGCGATGAGATTCGCCGTAGTTTGCCGGGGCCCGGTTCGCCCGTGCTCGATGCCACTGGCCTCGAAGGTGGCTGGGATTTCGCTTTTACTTACGTCTACCCCCGCGCCGTGGCGCAGGAAGCAGCCTTGTCGGCTGTCTCCGATCCGGATGGCGGCATGACGATTGTTGAGGCGCTCGATAGGCAACTCGGCTTGAAGCTGGAAACGCAGAAGCGCCCAATGACAGTCACCGTGATCGACCACATCGAGCGGACGCCGGTCGACAACTGATAGCTCGCTGTCCCGCTTACTCGCTGACCGCAATCCACGCCGCAACTTCCACGAGCGCTAATCCGGCGAAATTTGTGCGTTTGCATCTTCCCGGAGATGCCGGCCACGCGGATTTCCACGAAACGGAATGCATGCCTGGCCTCATCTGTGGCGATACACTTGACAGTGCGGAAAGGCAATTCTCTATGAGGCAATACAAAAACGTTCGTGAAGAATCCCGGCGCCGTTCTTTTCACGCTGAAAAATTTCTTGCCGCCACAGTCTTCCTGCTTAGTGCGGCCATCGCCTGGTCGCAGCCTGCCTCTCCCGCCGCCAGCGGACGCAGTGGGCGCGGAGGCAACGGACGCGGGCTTACCGGGGACCGCGAGCATCCAATCATGCCGATCGGCACCCACATTCCCGATTTCTCTCTGCCTGGCGCGGATGGCAAGACTCACAGCCTGCGCGAATGGGCCAATGCCAAACTGATTGCGATCGTCTTCGAATGCAACCATTGCCCCGTTTCCCAGATCTACGAAGGCCGCATCAAAAAGCTGTATGAGGACTATCGCGGCAAAGGCGTCGCGCTGATCGCCATCAATCCAAATAATCCCGGATCCGTTCGCCTCAATGAAGAAGGCTATACCGACCTTGAGGACTCATTGCCCGAGATGAAACTCCGCATGGCCGACCGCCACATCACCTGGCCCTATCTGTACGATGGCGAAACGCAGAAAATCGCGACGCAGTTTGGAGTGGTCGCCACACCGCATATTTTCATATTCGATCAGGATCGCAAGCTGCGGTATCAGGGGCGCATTGATGATAACGAGAATGAAGCGCTCGTCAAATCGCGGGACGCCCGTGCGGCGCTCGATGCGCTCCTCGCCGGGAAACCGGTTCCGGTGGAGAACACGCGCGCGTTCGGTTGCTCCACCAAATGGCTCTCGAAGGCGGAGGGATCTCAGTCCCGCGGAGCGGAAATGGAACGGATCAAGGCCGAGCCGGTGAATCTCAATCCTGCCGGCGCAGACGAGCTGAAAAAGCTTCGTGCCAACTCTTCCGGAAAAGTTCAGGTGGTAACGTTCTGGTCGGCGAAATGTACAACCTGTGCCGATACGTTCCATGATCTCGAAACAACTTTCCGCATGTACCGCCTGCGCGCCTTCACCCTCGTAACAGTGGACACCGATCCTGCCGCCGACAAACCGGCCGTGATGGATTTCCTCCACTCACAATACGCCTCCGGCGAAAATCTGATGTCCACAGTGGACCATGCCACGATCGAATCGACGTTCGGAGAAAAGTGGAAGCCGAATTCGATCTTCACCGAAGTGATCGCGCAGGATGGCTCCGTGATTTACAGGAAAGAAGGTAAATTCGCCCTGGCGGATCTTCTTGCATTGCGGCGCATCTCGCAGGCCCACATGCCGGATACCGGATACCCCGGCAGTCAGGCCTACTGGCAGGAAGATTTCAGGAAGACTCATTAGAATGCGGCGCGATGGGGCGCGCGTTGGTAACCTGCCGGCCCATTGTCAATCGGCCTGGCACTCGATCGCAAAAATTGTTCCTGCTGCTGGCCTCGCCGGCGGATCGCGACACTGGGTACGGATGTGGCGGTTTCGAGAGCCGTAAGCGGTCAACGGAATTCGTGCCGGGAGAGTAAGAATAGCGGACTACACCCGTCGAGGCACTCCCATACCAATAACTCTTTTAAACAGAATCGCCGCCTCGCTCAAGCCAACGCCAGATTTTTCGTAAGCCTGAGTCGAGGGTAGTCTTTGGCATATACCCGAGCAATGCATGTTTTGCCCTTGGCAGCCTGGACAGCGGACTGGGAGTAACTGACGTCATTGAATCACGCTGCAATCGGTAACTGAACGCTGAAGTCCTCGCGGGCCTGAGAAGGCGTTCGGTATTTGAGGCGGCCGAGGATCCAGTTTGCGTTGTAGCGACCTCGAACCTCGCTGAGCGCGCTTTGCAGTTCCCCGAGGTCGTGGAACCGTCGCACCCAGAGCAACTGCTCCTTGAGAGTCCGGAAGAAACGCTCGATACAGCCGTTGCCTTCCGGTTGGCGTACAAACGCCGGCGAAGACTCTATTCCGAGAAAGCGGATTTCATTCTGGAAATCATCGCTCATGTAAACACTGCCGTGATCGTGCCGCAGCTGAAGTCCGGCAGCCGCATTCAGGGCGAATCCTCCGAAGTATTCGCGCACTCCCTGGCGGATCGGCTCCAGCGCCTCGAAGCGAGTGGCCTTTTTCACGGCGTGAATGCCGATGCATTCCGCCGTGCAGTGGTCGATGGCGGCGAACACAGTAACAGAACCCTCGCACGCGGTCATCGTGCCCGTGGCGTCGGTTCCCCACATCCGATCCGGAGCGGAGCGACAATCGTGCCTTCATGCGGATCCGTCGCGTGCGGTTCGGGCCTCCGGCTGGGCGAGAGCAGATGATTCTCACGCATCAGCCGCAGTACACGTTCTTTCGATGTGCGGATTCCGGCGAAACGCAGCCGGGCCCAGATCTTCCGGTGTCCTTCGCCGGTGAAGATCGGATTTTCGATCCATTGCCGGATCGCCGTGAGCAGTTCACTGTCCGACAGAACCTTCGGTCCGCGTTTCAGGGCCGACCGCGGATTACGCGTTCGCTGAAGATGCGCGTAGAAGCTGGAACGGGCCAGATTCCACACCTTGGTCACCCGCGCCACACCGTAAGGCTGCTTTGTGGAGGGCGAGATGGTCCGGCTCATGCTCTCGACCTCCAGGGAGCCAAAGGGCGGCCATCCTCCAACCTGGCGATCTTCTCGCGCAACAATTCGTTTTCCACGCTGACCGTCGCCACCACCGACTTCAGGCGAAGCTTCTCTTCATCATCGGGACCGGCTTCGCGGCTCTTCATGCTCGCTTCGCCGCCGGCCAGGAAACGCTCCCGCCATTCGGTCAGCGTGGCTGCCGTCACGCGGTATTTACGCGATGTAGCCTCCACATCGGCGCCGCGAAGCAGTTCCAGCACCACCCCGGTTTTCCGCCGGCTCGACCAGCGCCCCGCGCCAGTCCGACCCGATTCCGGGGACTGCTCAGTCGCCCTTCGGGCTCCTTCCGCAGCCCCGGAATCGGAATTCTTCGTATTGGACATTCTCTCTCCTTTTGAACATTTTCTATCTCAAATGCTCCCAGAGAACTGTCCAGGGAAATCGTGGGTCAGGGGAGAGGTTCACTTCACCTGATTGGTCGGCGAAACCAGAGGCAGTTCTGTATGCTGATGGCCTGCATTTCGCCGGGATCAAAGATGAATATGTCGAAGGCGATCCCGCGCAGGTCGGAGCGCGGCATTGACTCCCGATAGATCTCTTGTTCTGTTTTTGGAAAATATTGTGATCGTGGGTATTGATACGGTCGCGTTTTAACTTACACTGATGTTCCTGCGCAACCGGCTATGACAAGAAAAATAACGCGGATATACGTTAAAAACAGAAAAACTACACGTGAATATACAGTGAGTAAGATCCGTCAGAGTGCGCAGGATAGTACCGTATTAGAGCGCAACGCCCAGTGCACGACAGGGCCCCACAGTCCTGTTGAAGAGACTCGAGGCTGAATCTAGGGCACAAAGAATTCGAAAAGGAGAAGAAGTGAAGCACACTCATCTGGAATTTCGCTCCGTACGTGCAGCGTTTGCAGCCAGCGTGATCCTCGCTCTGGCCGCGTCTTCCTTGTCCGCTCAATTCGCGTCATGTACCTCTGCCCCGGCTGGCTCTCAATGTCTGGCCACGGGGGAACTTGGAATCGGTACCTCATCCCCATGGGCGCCGCTCGATATCAACGCTTCCGCGTACAAGTTGTCGGGGGACTCTGCTACTCAGGAATTCAGTCTGATTTTCCCAAGGAATAGCACCCCTAACGCAAAAATGGATGTGTATCTTGGTCAGAACTCGTCGGGTGAAAGTTTTTGGGGGGTCCTGGATGTGGAGCTATTCGCGGGGTACGAAGACGAAAATGATACAGGTTTCATTCATAAGCGGTTTTACTTGGGCCTCTACAACAACAACCGCGTCTACATGAAGCAATCACGAGTTCTCGACGAGGGGGGGGGGATCGCATCGCATTATTCGATTTCAGATGTTGTCTGGGATTCGAACCAAAATCAATTCAAGATCACAATCGCTCACTTGAGCAGCTCCTACTCAGCTCCTCGGCTGAAGCTCACTCAATTCACATCCCCGTCCGCGATGTATTCCACTAATTCGGTTCTGGCCGCGACGCTTGGTCCGGTTTACACGACAGATCTGACAGTATTCCCGCGAGTATACGTCAACTACAACGATCCCGTCGGTTTCGGCACAACCGCCCCCTGTACCTCGTCCAACGCCCCCGCGAACTGCATGATCTCGGTGAACGGCTCAATCCAGGCAAAGGAAGTCGTAGTCAATACAGGTTGGTCGGACTATGTTTTTGATCCCGCTTACGATCTGCAGTCTCTCAGCGATGTTGCGGCGTATGTGGAGGAAAACCATCACCTGCCGGAAATACCGTCAGCGCAGGACGTCGCTGAGAAAGGGATCAGTCTCGGGGAAATGCAATCGAAACTACTGGCCAAAATCGAAGAGCTGACGTTACATGTCATCGAACAGCAGAAAGAGATTGATGCGCTTCGCCGGGCGGTTCACGGGGCAGCGCAATGACGGGTTGCTGCAGTATCCTCCGATGCGCTGCATTCATCGCGGCGACATCATGCCCGGTGCTTCTGAGTGGCCAATGGGCGGACTGTTCGGGCACCGCCAGTGAAACCTGTACGACACAGAATGTCGGCATAGGAACGATCGCGCCCGATGGCGCTCTTGAAATTGACACCTCATCCACCACGGTCAAGCCATTGATCGTTAAAGGGAGCGCCGTACCGGGCGCCGATCTCTTGACACTTTACGGCTTTGCGGGGGGAACCGTATTCCGAGTCAGCACTTACGGAGGAGCGCTTTTCAACGATGTTGTGGCTATTGGTGGCAGCCCGACTTCCAACCAGGAACTCGTTGTGAGCAATGGGTCCGGGCCGACGCGAATGGGCCTGGTCGTCAGGGGAACCGCCGCACAGAGCGGCGATTTACAGCAATGGCAGAACAGCAGCGGTACACCTTTGGCTGTTGTCAATAGTCAGGGATACATCGGCATCGGAACATCATCGCCCCAATCGCCTCTCTCCGTGAATGGAACTGTTACAGCCAGAGAAGTTGTTGTTACGAGCTCGGGATGGCCCGATTACATATTTGACCCCGGGCATCCCCCGATGCCATTAAGCGATCTTGCCGCATTCATTCGTAAGAATCGCCACCTGCCGGCTGTTCCGTCCGCAGAACAGGTCGCCGCGAAAGGGATCGGTCTGGGGGAAATGCAGGCAAAGCTTCTATCGTGTATCGAGGAGCTGACGCTCTATCAAATTGAATCTGAAGAGCGTAGTGCGCGCCTGGAGGGGCGAAACCGGGAACTCGAACGGCGCAT
>DASZVV010000121.1:0-2223 GCA_035546955.1 Bryobacteraceae bacterium | reverse complement strand
ATCGACGGCCAGCTCGATCCGAGCGATATCGCGAAATTGAGCGGCAACCTGGGGATTCCGGATATCCCGCATCTCGACGATCTCAAGGGGAGCGATAATAAAAACAGAAAATGACCTTCTTCACTGCCGCCGTAATGATGCTGGCGCTCCTGCAGGCGCCGACGCAGATTCCGGCGACGTTCACCGGTACCTTCCGCGGCATTGAAAAGGGCGGGCATCTCGTGCTGGAAGTGGAAGGCGGTCAGCAGCTTCGGATGTTCGTGGTGGGTTCGACGAAGTTCATCAAGGATGGCAAGAAAGTAAAGGCGTCCGAGTTTCAGGACGGCGATCCGGTTTCGGTGGATGCAGAGCGGGATGTGCGAATGAATCTGGTGGCGCTGAAGGTGGAGGAGACGAAACCTGCGCCGCCGGGGGCGAAGGAGAAGCCTTCGCAATGAGGCGAGTTCTGCTCCTGCTCGGATTGCTTGTCGGCACCGCGTGGGCGATGCAGGAGCCGCAGCAGCAGGATCAGGAACCTGTTTACGTTTTCGGTACGTCGGTGGTGATTCCGGCGGGACTTCAGGGCGCGATTTATTACATCTCTCACTCCGCACCGACCATCGAGGATCTGGAGAAAAAGAAGCCGCGCGGAACCATCTACACTTCATCGCTGAATATTCCACCGCAGGATTACAAGCTTGGATTTCCCGGGATTTCGAAGCGGCTCGAATGGTTCGCGATCGATTACCGGGGGAAGTTCTGGATCCAGAAAGCGGGCGATTACAAGTTCGAACTGACGGCGGATGATGGCGCGATGCTCTACGTCGATGGGCAGCTTGTAGTGGATAACAGCGGACTGCATCCGCCCGTGACGCTGCACGGGGCGGCAGGGCTGCGCGAGGGAATCCACACGATCCGCGTGGTGTATTTCCAGGGGATCAAGTATCAGGTGGCGCTCGTGCTGAAGATTGCGCCGCCGGGGCAGGAATATCGGATTTTCAGCACGAATGAATTCAAGCCACCAGCCACCTGGACCGGGCCGGACGATACGGCGAAATAGATTCTAGGCCAGTCGCCGCAGCACCAGCACGGCATTCAGACCGCCGAACGCGAACGAATTCGAGATTGCAAATTCGCCGTTCCACGCGCGGGATTCGTTGGGAGCATAGTCGAGATCGCAATCAGGGTCGCGCTCGTTGTAGTGGATGGTTGGCGGGATAAAGCCTTCGCGCAGCGCGAGAATGGTGGCGGCGGATTCGATGGCGCCGGCAGCTCCGAGTGTGTGGCCGTGCATCGACTTCGTCGACGATACGGCGAGGCGCGAGGCGTGATCACCGAACGCAAGGTGGAGCGCGCGGGTTTCTGTTGCGTCATTCACGCTGGTTCCCGTGCCGTGGGCATTCACGTAGCCGATTGCATCCGGCGCGAGATGTGCGTCACCAAGCGCGCGGGTGATGGCGCGCGCGGCGCCCTCGGCGGAAGGCTGGGTGACGTGATGGGCATCGCTCGACATTCCAAAGCCGTCGATTTCCGCGAGCGGCTGCGCGCCGCGAGCTTCTGCGTGTTCCAGCGATTCGATCACGAGCATCGCTGCACCTTCCCCGAGCATCATCCCGTTGCGATCCTTTGAAAACGGCCGGCAGACAGTCGGCGTGACGACGCGCATGGCTTCCCAGGCGAGCAGCACACCCTCGCTGAACGTTGCCTCACTGCCGCCGGCAAGCGCAACATCGCACATACCGGAGCGGACCATATTCGACGCCACACCAATGGCGTGATTCGAGGAAGCGCAGGCCGTGGCGACGGTGAACGAGGGGCCGGTAATGCCGAACTCCATGGAAAGCGCGCTGGCGCCGGCGTTCGCCATCGTCTTCGGAATCGTCATGGGATGCGGCCGCGGGCGCCCGCGGCGATAAACTTCGACGAATCCCTTATCTTCGGTGGTTTGGCCGCCGATACACGAACCGGTAACGATGGCGGTCGTTTCCCGCAGTTCCGGCGTCCACTCGATGCCGCTGTGGCGGACGGCTTCGCGTCCGGCGACTACGGCGAACTGCGCGAAGCGATCGAGCATGTCCGCGGCTGTGGGATCGAAATGATCGGTGACATTGAAATCGTGAACCTGCGCGGCGGTCGTAAACCGCATATTCCAGGGTGCGCCACCGGGTTCAGGATTGCTCAGGGGTTTTGCGCCGTCGCGCCCGAGGCGGAGCGACTCGCGGAATTCCGCGAGGTTTCGTCCGA
>DASZVV010000120.1:0-19103 GCA_035546955.1 Bryobacteraceae bacterium | reverse complement strand
AGAGGCGGGCCAGTCGCCGCATGATATTCGCGAGATGACTGCCGTAGACGCCGCGGTAATAGTGCAACTCATCGACAACCACATAGCGAAGATTTTCGAACAGCTTTACCCATTTCGTGTGGTGCGGCAGGATGCCGGTGTGCAGCATATCCGGGTTTGTCAAAACGACATTCGCGCGCTGACGGATTGCCCGTCGCGCGTCCTGCGGAGTATCGCCGTCGTAGGTGAAGGCGCAAAGACTGGAGCCCATATCTTCGATCAGCCCGTGAAGCTCATCGAGCTGGTCTTCCGCGAGCGCTTTGGTTGGGAACAGATACATCGCGCGCGCGCCGGGGTCCGCGATCAGGCGGTTGAGTACAGGCAGGTTGTAGCAGAGGGTTTTGCCGCTCGCCGTCGGAGTCACGATGACGGCGCTTTTTCCAGACTGAATGGCTTCGAATGCCTGCGCCTGATGGGTGTAGAGCCGGTCAATCCCCCGCGCCGCCAGTACTTCACGCAATTTGGGATCGATGCTTTCCGGAAACGGCTCATACTCACCTGGTTTCGCAGGGGTCCGCCGGATGGCGCGGATCGGGCCATCGGGACGAAGTGCCATTCGCTCGAATTGGTTCAGAACCTTATCGAGTCCGCCACCGTGGCTGGCGCGGGGAGCCGGGGCCGGCAGTTCGGGGAAAAGCAGGGACAATGACTCCGGCATTCGTCTTTTATTCGCCTCCAGTGCTGTTACTGTAGCACGGAAGCGTCAGACTGAGCGGACGCTTTTGTAGGGATTACGAACCGTCAGATCGCCGAAGCGCTGGCCATCCTGAAAATCCTCCGTCCAGAGGATTGAACACTCGGTTTCGAGCGCGCTGTTCAGGATCATCGCCTCATACCAGGCGACTCTATAACGCTGCTCCAGACGAATGGCGCCAAGGACGGAAGCGTGATCTGGCCGATGTAACTTCCACCGCGAGTAATCTTTGACCGCCTCTTCGGCGGACTCGGCAGACAACCGAAGTTTCCTCGTAGCGTTGTGATAAAACTCGGAGAGAACCTGAGTGCTCAATACGCCTTTACGTTCGTTCCAAAGGCGTGCGATCAGTCCGAGACTGAGCTGTTGCTTCCGGACGGCGTCATTTGCAGCGGCATAGAGCAGCACGTTGGTATCAACGAACTCGCTCATACATTTCGTTGCGGTCCCAGGTAAAGTGATCCCCAAAACCACGGCCGGGAGAATTCTTCATCCGCTCGATCAGGCGCTTGCCGCGGGCTTCGTAGTCGTCCTCGTCCTCATCCAGGACCAGCCTCGAAATCAAATCTTCCATCAGGCTGGACATCGACACGTTTCTCTTCGCCGCGATAACACGAAATTTGCGCAGTAGAGGTTTGGGCAAGCTCAGGGTTACGTTCTGCTTCTCCACGTGAATGAGTGTAGCACGTGAATACGTGGAAATCGCTGACCGTGAGACAATTCTATTCGTGCGTTCGGCTCTCATGGCGCGGAAAGCGCGCGTTGCGGTGCTCTTTTCAGCCTTCGCGGCGGCCGTTATGCTTGCCCAGACCCAGCGGCCCCGGACATTCCCCGCTCCAGCTGCGAAATCCACCCCAGCGGCGGCTGCGAACGCCTACGTTGACCCCGCGCTCTGCGCCGCCTGTCACCAGGAAATCGCCGAAACTTACGCCAAAACCGGTATGGGTCGATCGTTCAATAAGATAGACGCCGATCATCCCATTGAGCCCTTCTCCGGTAAGCCGTTCTATCACGAAGCGTCCGACAGCTATTTCTCGATGGTTCAGCATGATGGCAAGACGTTCCAGCGGCGCTGGCAGATTGGCTATGACGGCCGCGAGACCAATATCGAAGAAAAGTCCGTCGATTACGTCCTCGGCTCGGGAAATCATGGCCGCACCTACCTCCACCTGACCGCCCGCAACGGTCTCCAGCAGCTTCCGCTCGGTTGGTATGCCGAAAAGGGTGGTAGTTGGGCGATGCTGCCTGGCTTCGACCGTCCGGATTACCCCGGCTCCGAACGCCCCGTCCACTACGAATGCATCTTCTGCCACAGCGCGTACCCGAAAATTCCAAAGGCCAACGAAGAGGATGGCGCCGAGACGGTCTACCAGTTGCCGCTCCCCGGCAGCATCGATTGCCAGCGCTGCCATGGACCCGGCGAGCGCCACATCCGGACCGTCGGACTCCCAAACGTCACGCCCGAGCAGATTCGCGCCTCCATCGTCAATCCGGCCCGGCTTTCTCCCGATCGCGAGATGGAAGACTGCATGCAATGCCACCTCGAAACATCGAGTTTGAAACTGCCGCATTCGGTTAAGCGCCAGGACCGTTCACCGTTCTCCTACATCCCCGGCCAGCCTTTGGAGAGCTTTGAACTGACTTTTGACCGCGAGCCCGGAAAGAATCAGCGTTTCGAAGTGGCGGATGCCGCCTATGCTCTTCGCCACTCACAGTGCTTTCTGCAGACGCAATCGAACGAGCCGGACAAACGCCTGCGCTGCACCACATGCCACGATCCTCATAACATCCCGCGTGGTCAGGAGGCCGTGGCGCACTACAACGGCATTTGCCGCAACTGCCACGCCGCGGATTTCGCGCGTACCGTGACCGCCGGCAATCATCCGGCGAACCCGGATTGCATCTCCTGCCATATGGAGAAGCGCCGCACAGATGATGCGATCCACATCACCATGACGGATCATTTCATCCTTCGTGTTCCACCTCCGGACGCTCTGGCGATGAAACCGGAGTCCTACGAGTCGGACGATACTTCGTACAAGGGCGAAGTCATTCCGTTTTATCCGGCGAAGCCTGCCCCCACGGAGCAGAACGAACTCGATATCGCTGTGGCCCAGATTAAGGAAGACAGCAATCTGAAGGAAGGCATTCCGCGCCTGATCGAACTGATCCGCCGCTATCATCCCGCGCAGCCCGGCTACTATACGGATCTGGCCGAAGCCCTTGACACCGCGGGAGACCGTGTCCAGTCCGAACAGTATTTCAACGAAGCTCTGCGCCGTGCCCCGAATTCCACGGTCATCATGCTGAAAATCGCCAACGCGCAGCTTGAGTGGCAGCAGTTTGCGAAAGCGGAAACCGTCCTTCGCCGCGCGGTTGCACTGGCGCCGCGGGATCCCGTCGCATGGGGACTTCTCGGTCAGTCTCTATTCCAGCAGGGAAAGGGGCCTGAAGCGAAGACCGCGCTCGATAAAGCGATTTCGCTCGACCCCGATCTGCCGGAGCCACACAATTTTCTCGCCGCCATGCTGGTTAGCCAGGGCGATCTCGATGGCGCCGAAAAGGAATTTCGCGCCGCGCTCCGTATCCTCCCCGGAAATGTGGACTGGCAGGCCAACCTTGCCGGCCTGCTCGCATCCCGCGGATCGGTCCCCGAAGCCCGCTATCTTTTTGAACGCGCTATCAAACTGAAGCCCGATGCACTCGCCCCCCGCATCAACTACGCGCGGCTTCTCGCGAATGTGAATCTCCGCTCAGACGCTCTCGCGCAGGCCCAGGAGGCTGTCAAAATCGGACCCGATTCGGCTCCCGCCCATGAGGTGCTCGGAGTCCTGCTCTCGGATTCGGGCGATGCCGATGGCGCTGTCCGCGAACTCGACGCTGCTGTTCGCCTGGAGCCCGATTTCTGGCGCGCCCATTACGAACTGGGGGCCATGCTTGCAACCAAAGGAGATAAGGCCGGCGCTGCTGCTCAGCTCCGCCTGTCTGCGGGCGGCAACGATCCCCAGGCGAAAGCCGCTTCTCTTGAACTGCTGCAGCGTCTGCCGCAATAATCCGGCGTTCACCGGTAGCCTCGCGGCATTCACCGAAAACCGCGTGAGTTCCTTCCTTGCCGGCCCTAAATTGGGAATCGAGGTAGGAAACACATGAAAACTTGCCCCGGTTCCGTCGCCGTCCCGCTGTGTCTGATTCTGGCGGGCGTTCTTCTCGCCATGGACCGCTTCGGCGTTCTGCAGGTGCATCATATCTGGAGTCTCTGGCCGGTGATCCTGATCGCCGCCGGAATGGAGAAACTGTATTTATGGACGATTACTCCCGGCCGCCGATAAATAATCCGGCCATCCAGCGCAGGCACGGCGGGGGCGGCGCGTCATTCGCAGCCGTGTTCCTGATCGTGGCCGGGCTGCTGATGTTTCTCGATAACCTCGGCTTCATCCCGAACATCCGCCCGTACTGGCCCATGGCGATTACGGTATACGGGATTTGGCAGTTGCTCCGCCCGGGTCGCCCGTGCCCCGTCGTCATCGCGGCGTTCGAGGTCATCGCCGGTATCCTGCTGACCCTCGGGAATCTGGGTCGTCTGCATTTCAGTATCGGTTCCCTCTGGCCTCTCTTTTTGATTGCGCTCGGCGTCAACCTGTTATTTCGCCGTCAGGGTCCGGGCCGATGGAAGCACCACTGGGCGAACAATTTCAGCGCGCCGGCGTTTGTCGGCGGCCGATTCCAGGGCAATATTCTGCGGGAGAACGCCGCCTTCAGCAGCGTTAACCGTCGCGTGGAATCCGCCACTTTCGAAGGCGCTGATCTCAACGCCACCTTCGGTGAGCTCAAGATCGATCTTCGCGCCGCCACTATTTCGACGCCGAACCGCGAGGCGGTGATTGAAACAAACGCTTCCTTCGGCGCAATCAAACTCCGGATTCCCGAAACCTGGCGTGTGCTCGTGCAGGGCGGCGCGGCCTTCGGAGCGTTCGAAGACCGCACCGTTCCGCCGCGCCCCGAACCGGGCGTGGATCCGCCCACTGTGATCATCCGCGGAAACGCGACGTTCGGCGCGGTCGAGATCGAGAACTGAAAGATGCATCCTCTCCTCAGGCACTGGCGCCGGATGATGCTTTATCTCGCCGCCTGGATCGAGCTCGGAGTGATCCTCGGGCTCGTTGCGCCCTACTCCGGCCGTGTCACTCGGCCGGAGGCTGTCGCCGTCATGATTCCGCTGGCGATTCTCCTCGGCATCGCGTGCCTCGTGCCTTTTTATATCTGCCGCTCCGTACCGCTGCGAGCCGTCGCGTGGAAGAGCCTGCTCCAGAATCATCTGCTGGCCACTGTAATCGTTGCCGCCGCCGTTACGTTCGCGGGCCGCATGCTGGCCGGGCTGCTTGATTCCTCCTGGCCCGGACTGGCCGCGTTGTTCGGAAAAGCGGCCCCCGTCGTTACGATTTTTGTCGCGATGACGTTTATGCTTTCTACCGCGCTCCACTACGTCTTTTTCGAAATCGAAGCGGGCCGGCGCGCGGAACTGCTGGCGCGCGAAGCGCAGCTCAAAGCTTTGAAAGCGCAGATCAATCCGCACTTCCTGTTCAACAGCCTGAATTCCATCAGCGCTCTTACCTCACTCGACGCGGCACGCGCGAGAGAGATGTGCGTCAGCCTGGCGGATTTTCTGCGAGCCTCCCTGCGCCTTGGTGAGCGCGACACGGTTCCCTTTCGCGAAGAAATGGCGCTGACCGACATGTATCTGGGAGTCGAGCAGGCCCGCTTTGGCGATCGCCTCCGCGTAGCGCGCGACATCGATCCCGAATGCCATGCCTGCGAAATCCCTGCGCTGCTGATTCAGCCGCTGGTTGAGAATGCCGTGAAGCACGGAATCGCCATGATGGCGGAGGGCGGCGAAATCGGAATCGCCGGCCACCGCGTGCATGACAGACTCCTCTTCCGCGTTTCCAATCCCTACGACCCCGAAGCGCCCACTCAGGCGCGCAACGGCATCGGACTCCGCAATGTCCGTGCGCGCCTCGAAGCCCGCTATGGCGCCGCCGGCAAAATGCAGATTCACGCCACCGAAAACAGCTATCAGGTGACTCTGACGTTTCCCGCCAAAAACTCATGAAAACTCTCCGTGCCATCATCGCCGACGACGAAGAGCTTGCGCGCCGTATTCTCCGCGAATACCTGTCCAAAGAATCCGAACTCGAGATTGTCGCCGAATGTCCCAATGGCTTTGAAGCCGTTAAAGCGGTTAATGAGCTTCGCCCGGACGTTCTTTTTCTCGATGTCCAGATGCCGAAACTCGATGGGTTTGAAGTGCTGGAACTGGTGGAACCCGATGTCGCCGTCGTTTTCGTGACGGCCTTCGATCAATATGCGATGAAAGCATTCGATGCGGCGGCTGTCGATTATCTGCTGAAGCCATTCACGGCGGACCGCTTCCACGCCGCGCTCGATCGCGTTCGGGCCCGTCTTTCCGCCGCCGCGCCCGCGCCGCCGCCGCGCGATCTGAAACTCGCCGCGCGTGCGCCGGGAGAATATCTGGAACGTCTCGTCGTGAAAGACGGCCCGCGCGTGCATGTAATTCCGGCCGCGCGGCTCGATTATGCAGAAGCGCAGGACGACTACGTCGCTCTGCGCAGCGAGGGAAAAAGCTGGCTGAAACAGCAGACGATCTCGAGTCTCGAATCTGCGCTCGACCCTCGCCGGTTTCTGCGCGTCCACCGGTCATTCCTGGTCAATATGGAGCGTATTGCGCGCGTGGAACCGAACACCAAAGACACCTGGCTCGCCATTCTGCGCGATGGCTCGAAGATTCCGATGAGCCGGGCCGGATATTCGCGTTTCCGCGAACTCGCTGGCGGTGAGTAACGCGTTACTGGATCAGCTGACCGATTTTTGCGCAAGATCGGTCCAAGTACCTGTCAGATCCTGCTGGAACGTAGCGCTGTTTGCCACGCTCAGGTCCTTGACTACGAGAGCGATTTTGCTGGTCGAGACAGCGCCCGGAAGACTCAGCGCTGTTTTTGACATATAGAATGTCCCGGTTGCGTTCAGGGTCGCGGAGTTTCCGATCGAACTGCCGGAGGTGCCCGGGTTGAAGGGACGTTCTGCGCTGAAACCGTCACATAGTACGAATAGCCCAGATCGACCGCGAGCCCCACGACCGAAAAAGGAGGAACAGGCTCAGGGTGACGAAAATGATCATCTGGCCGGACCGCCGGGCGGACGGAGGAGCCGAGGGGTCAAGACGTCTTGGCAAGCATCAATTCGTCTACACGCCCCGGTACTCCACTCGCATAAGAGAGATATAAATTACATGCCTGTGAAATCCTCGTACTATTTCGCTCTCTAGTACCAAAAGTAAAGAGAAAAAAGGACTTGTAGTTGTGTTAAACGTTACGCCTGGCCATCCTGAAATGGAAAAGCTCGGAGGAGAGCCTTTGATAGATATGAGAATGAAGTTCGTATTCCTGGCCGGAGTTCTTGCCTGCGGCGCATCGCTGCAGGGGGCCACTTCCTACATTCTGGACTTCAACACGCAGTCGAATTCGCCAGGTCTGGTTTATGACGGCAGCTACGCCATCAGCCCGTACAGCGGGACCGTCAATGGCACGTCCGTTTCGCTCTATTGCGACGATTTCAACGACACGGTCAACTTTGGCCAGCAGAACATCAGCGTTTATTCGACCGGTCTGAACCAGACAGGCGCCCCCATCACGAACGACACCCGCTACGGCGTCCACAACGCTTCAACGACGTACAGCAGTACTGCGGGTACCACGCTTTATGAGGAGATGGCGTGGCTCGCCACCCAGATGCAGCACACAACGGGCACCACTGCTCAGTCCAATGACATTGCGATTCAGGAAGCGATCTGGACGCTCACGGATACCGCCGGCGGCACGACCGCTCCCCACAACTCCTCCGGTAACAACGGGTCAGCTGCATCCGGACTTGGCGGGACAGCGCAATCCTACCTGACGTGGATTGCTGATGCGCAGGCGGCCGTAACGCAGTTCAACGGCGGCGCGAACTGGTCGTATTACAACAATTACTCCGCGCTGGTGACGAGCAACTGGTACATCATCACCGCTGTCACCTCCGCTGGCTGCACGGCTGGCTCTGAAACCAACGGCTGCAGTGGCACCGGCGGAACGGGCGCCGGCACCGCCGGAACTGGTTCGGTAACGCAGGAATTCCTGGCGTATGCGCCGGGTGGCCTCAGTGTTTCGACCGGTAACACTGCCCCCGCGGTTCCTGAACCGGCTTCCTTCGCTCTGATCGGTTCCGGCCTCCTGGCCGGTGCGCTTTTCGCGCGCCGCCGCAAGGCCTGATGATCATTCATTAGCCTTCCCTTTAAGAGACAGGCCGGCTCGCCCGCAAGGCAGCCGGCCCTTTTTTTCTAACCCGCCGAGGGAAACCGGCCAGACGGCGCGGGAATGAAGTGACCGGGCTGCAGATGAGGGCTCCGCTCCCATCATTCAGCACGAGTGTTGTGGAAGCAGGATTGAGCGCGATCGCCTGATTCTGACACAGTTTGTCCCCCATACAATTTGCCGCATCAATGCTGGTCACTGGCGGTTCTGGGGCGTCTCTGGCCGTCTTCGCGGACGATGACGGTAATCCTGCCGAAACCCCGCTTGAAAGCCTTGCGCCCGATGGCCTGATGACACCGTTTGGCGCCTCGTCTTCGTTTCTCACGGATCAGTCCGCGCTTCATCCGCTGCTCCTGCCCGGCGAGACATACTGGATCGGAATGAATGCGCCCGAAGACGGGCTCGCGGTCTGGAACCAGACCACTTCTCAGGCGGCGGCTTCTCAGTAACGGACGGGGAAGGGAACTGGTCCACCTCGGATGGCATTCAGGGCGTGTTTGAACTCGATGGTCTTCTCGTGTTCGCAACCCCTCCTCCTGTTCCGGAACCCCCGCCAACGCCTGATCCGATCGCTGATCCCTTACCACCTGTCGTTCCTGCCCCGATTCTGCTATCGGCCGCCGAAGAGGAGGAGCAGGCTCCGGTCGTCCCGGAACCGGGCGGCTCCGGTCTGATGGCACTCGGGGTGATCGGGGCGCTCCTAACGGCTCGCCGTCAGCAACTCACGCGCTTCTCCAACGAGGAATAGAGAGCCGGTTACGAACGTCGTCATTGGATGCTCTTTGTCGCGCTCCGTGGCCAGATCGAGGGCCTCCCGTACCGATTCCGTGATAAAGGCGCGTTCTTTTCCAGGTTCGTCCAGCAGTTCCAGGATGGAGCGTGGATGCAGCGCGCGCGGCTGAGCCGGTGCGGTCAGGATAATCTCTTCGGCGAGCGGGAAAAGCGTGTTGGTGACCTCTTCCACGGCCTTATCGCGCATCGCGCCGAAGATCACCCGAACTGGTTCGCCGGCAAAAAATCGCCGGATATAGCCCGCCAGAGCCCGTGCGCCCGCGGGATTGTGGGCTCCGTCGAGAATCGTATCCACCGCGCCCGGAAAACGTTCCAGCCGCCCAGGCCATTTCGCCGAAGCGATGCCGGCGCGGATGGCTCCCGCTGGAACCCCGAGCAGCGCCAGCGCCGTCACCGCCGTGCGCGCGTTCTCTACCTGGTGAAGACCGGCAAGCGGGCATTCGATGGGAATCTCTTCGTCCGCTGCCAGCGTGAAGGTGCTGCCGTATCGCCCGTATTGCGCGTCCTCTATCCTCCACGCCGAGCTGTGGCGCACTTCGATATCGAGTTCCAGCGCGCGGTTCTCGAGCACGCGCAACGCTTCCGGCCGCTGGGCGGAAAATACGGCTGGCCGCCCCGGTTTGAGAATCCCGGCCTTTTCGGCCGCAATGGATTCGATGGACGACCCAAGAAACGCTTCGTGGTCAAAGTCGATCTGTGTGATGACCGCCGCTTCCGGATCCACCACATTGGTGGCGTCAAGCCGGCCGCCGAGGCCAGTTTCGAGCACCACCATCTCGACTCCCGCGCGGGCGAAGGCCACGAAAGCCATCGCGGTGACGGTTTCGAAAAAGCTGGGATGCGCGTCGATGCTGTCCGCCGCAAGCATCCGTTCCGCCGCGCCGTGGACCTCCACAAACGCCTTGACCCATTCTTCCTCGGCGATGGGCTCGCCCGCGACCGTGATTCTCTCGCGCGGATTGATCAAATGCGGCGAAGTGTAGAGGCCGGTCTGAAGCCCGCTCGCGCGCAGAGCGGATTCGAGCATGGCGCATGTCGAGCCCTTGCCGTTGGTTCCCGCCACATGAACGAAACGTCCCGCTCGGTGCGGATCGCCCAGCTCCGCGAGCAGCGTACGCATGCGGGCGAGGTCCCACTTCACCACCTTCAGCTCGTGTCCGAGTGAATAGAGGAATGCGGCCGTTTCGGGAAAAGTCAAAATGGGCTACGCAGCCGCGCTGGTATCGCTGTCCAGCAGAAGATCGAGCGCCGTCGAGATCCAGGCTTTTAATTCCGAGCGCGGCACGACAGCGTCCAGCATCCCGTGCTTCACCAGGAATTCGCTGCGCTGAAAGCCTTCCGGAAGTTTCTGCCGGATGGTCTGTTCGATCACGCGCGGTCCGGCGAATCCGATCAGCGCGCCGGGTTCAGCAATATTGAAATCACCCAGCATGGCGAAGCTGGCAGTGACGCCGCCGGTAGTCGGGTCGGTCAGGACGCTGATGTACGGAATCCGGGCTTCGTCGAGCCGCATCAGCGCGGCGGAAATTTTTGCCATTTGCATCAGACTGACCGCGCCCTCCTGCATGCGGGCGCCGCCGGACGCCGAAACGACGATTACCGGCGCGCGGTCCGCCAGTGCACGCTCGATCGCACGCGTAATCTTTTCGCCGACCACCGCGCCCATGCTGCCGCCGATAAACTTCGCCTCCATCGCGCAGATGTGGACCTTCCGGCCTGCCATCGTTCCCACCGCGGAAATGAGCGCGTCCGAAAGAGATGTCGCCGCCTGCGTGGCTTTCAGGCGTTCGCTGTACGGTTTCTGGTCGACGAAGTGGAGCGGATCGGACGAACTGAGGCGGTCGTCGAATTCCCTGTAATCTCCCTCATCGAAGAGCATGGCGAGCCGCGCCCGCGCGTCGAGCCGGAAGTGGTGCCCGCATTTGCCGCACACCCGCATCGATTGTTCGAGGTCTTTTTTCCAGATGATTTCGCGGCAGCCGTCGCACTTCAGCCACAGGCCTTCGGTGCGCACGGTGCGCTCGGATTCGTCCGGCGCTGTCTTGGAACCAGGAGCTCTCTTAAACCACGTCATGGAAGGGCTTTACGATCACGATAACATCCCGGATTCCCCTTAGCGCACGTAAGGGTGCCCATGCATGATCGCGAACCCCCGGTAGATCTGCTCCGCGATCACCACTCTGGCGAGCTCATGGGGCATCGTCATCTGTGAAAGCGAGAGCAGCAGATCGGCGCGGGTCCGCCATCCCGCAGGCAGACCGTCATGGCCGCCGACAACAAATACAAGGTCGTGAGCGTGCAATCCCGCATCTTCCACCAGTCGCGAGAAGTGGCGCGAATCGAGAGTTTTTCCCGCCGGGTCCAGCAGAATCTTTTTCGCTGTGGGATGCTTCTCCCAAAGATCCACGCGCTCCGGGCGAATCTCAGCCATCGTGATCGTGCAGTAGTGGCTTGTACGCTGGATATAATCCGCCGCCATGGCATTGGCATGCGGGTCCTTCGCCTTCCCGATGTAATACAGGAAAATCTTCACTCGGAAGCAGCGTCTTCAGCGGGCGCCGTTTTCGCGGCGCGCTTTTTCCTTGCGGGAGCGGGCGGCGGGATCTCTAGAGGCTTCCCTTCGCGCCACAGTCGCTCAAGGTCGTAATACCCCCTGGCTTTCGGGGTGAGCACGTGCACCACCACATCGCCGAAATCGGTCAGAACCCATTCGGCCTGCCGGTAGCCCTCTACGCTCAGCGGCATTTCGCCGCGTTTTTTCATCTGAAGAGCCACTTCGTCGCTGATCGCCTGAATCTGCTTGCCGCTGGTGCCGGTGCAGATGATGAAAAAGTCGGTGAAAGACGAGATTCCGCGAAGGTCAAGCACCGTTAAGTCCTGTGCTTTCTTATCTTCCGCAGCTCGAACGGCGGTCAGCCATGTGGGAATGGCCGCCTTCTTCGCGGCGGGCTTTCTGGCAGCGGGCTTCTCTCCGGCTGCCGTCGTTCTCCTGGTTTTTGCGGTGCTTCTTTGGGCCAGAAAACTCCTCCGCCCGCTATCGTACTATAGAGGTAGGCGTGAATTTTCGATTTTTATCCAGCGCGTCGCTGGCCTTCCTCTTGTGTTCCGCGATCCATGGCCAGTCGGCGGCGCCTCTGGCGAGTCCTGTGCCTGATGCGGCCGTTGCCCCTGCTGCTCCTCAGCCGGATTCCACTACGGCAGGCAGTAAAGTTCCCCAGATTAAGCCCGATCTCTCGGATCCGATGGTTGTCCATGCCCAGCAAAGTGTGGACCGCATCCGCGGTCTCGTCCAGCAGGGCATTCTGCCGCCCAACGATTTTCTGAAAGCGCAGGACGATCTCAATGATGCGCTGGATCAATCAATCCTCCGCTTCGGCGCCTATAACCAGAACATCCTGCCGGAGCAGGCCGATCAGATGGTGGTCGTCGCCCAGCGCATGTTCCTGCGCCGCCAGCGGCGCGCCTCCCAAATCAAGGCACTGGCCACCACCGGGGTGCTTTCCCGCTCCGAAGCCGAGACGGCGATTGGCGACGTTTCCACCGCGAAAATGCAGCTCGATCTCGCCATTGAGCGCGCCAGTCTGGTTCGCGAGATGGCGATCCAGAAGGCCCAGATTGAGGCTGAGAACGATGCCGAATCCCATCCCGAATGGAACGGGAAGCTTTACGTCCGCTATGACGGCAACGGAACGTTCACGCGCCCTCAGTTCGACGCCATCGCGGCCGCCTATGAAACCGAGTTCGGCAAGGCGATTCCGGTGAGCGCGGACGGACAAACGGCAACCCACCGGGCCATGGGCTTCGATCATACCGGGCGCATCGATATAGCGCTCAATCCCGATACGCGCGAAGGCGAGTGGTTGCTGCGATATCTTCAGCGCAGTCACATTCCCTACTACGCATTCCGCACGGCCATTGCCGGCAAGGCGACCGGCGCACACATTCACCTCGGGCCAGGCAGCACGCGCCTCACGGCTTCGACGAAATCGTGCTGCGGCTCCTGATTGTCGATAACCACGACTCCTTCACCTGGAATCTCGCCCACGCCGCTGCGGCCCTGACGGGGGAAATGCCGGCCGTCATTCGCAACGACGAGGCTGACTGGCAGGAGATCGATGCGCGGCATTTCGGTGCGATCGTGATTTCGCCCGGTCCGGGGCATCCCGCCGTCCGGCGCGATTTCGGGGTATCGGCCGATGTGATCCGCCACGCCGCAGTTCCGGTGTTGGGTGTGTGCCTGGGGCATCAGGGGATCGCGCTGGAATTCGGAGGTGCGGTCAGCCGTGTGGAACCGGCGCATGGAGAGGTGGCCGCTGTGAAGCACGATGGCCTCGATCCGCTGTTCCACGGCATTCCGCGCCGTTTCGATGCGGTTCGCTATCATTCGCTCGCGGTCGCGGAACCGCTCCCGCCGGTCTTGCGGAAAATCGCCTGGACCGCGGATGGAACGGTAATGGCGCTGCGTCATGAGAGCCGTCCCCTCTGGGGCGTGCAATTCCACCCGGAATCGATCCTCACCGAATTTGGCGGCGCGCTGGTCGGCAATTTTCTGCGGCAGGCCCATGTCTGAATTCCGCGATCTTTTCTCCGGCGAGCGAAACGCCTTTTGGCTGGGCGATTCATGGCTCGGGGCATCGAATGAAGTGATCACCTATCGATGCGCCGGCCGGCAACTCACGATCAACCGCGGCGGCGAAACCGAAGTTCGCACGCAATCGATTTTCGATTACCTCGATGAATCGCTGCGCTCGAATCGCGCTGGCGGCTACGTTGGTTACTTCGGGTATGAGTTGCGGGCGGAACTCGGCTCGCCGGTGAAGCACGCTTCTCCCTATCCCGATGCGATGCTGATGCGCGTTGGTGAGGCGCGGCGATCCGGCCATGTCGCCGCCGCCCGATCGCGCGCGTCCCGGCACACCTCGCCGAAGCCGCTGCTTTCGCGTGAAGAATATCTCGACCGCGTCCGGCAGTGCCAGGAGTGGATTCGCGAAGGCCAGGCCTATCAACTCTGCCTCACCAACCGCATCGATCTCGAGACCGACCTGCCCGCCCTCGATTACTTCGAAATCCTTCGCTGCCTGAATCCCGCGCCGCATGCGGCGTACCTGCGATTCGGCGATCTGGAAATCGCGTGTTCATCGCCGGAATGTTTTCTGCGCATCACCTCCGATGGCTGTATGGAATCGCGCCCCATAAAAGGAACTCTTCCGCGCGGCGAAACTCCGGAAGAGGACGAACGCCTCCGTGAAACGCTCGCCTCGCATCGCCGCTTTCGCGCCGAGAATCTGATGATCGCCGATCTGATCCGCAACGATCTGGGACGCGTCGCGCGCCCCGCATCGGTCACCGTGCCTCGCCTGATGGAGGTGGAATCGTACGCGACAGTGCATCAGCTTGTGACGACAGTCGCGGCCCGGCTTCGTCCCGAAGCCACCGCCATCGACTGTCTGCGCGCCCGGTTTCCCGGTGGTTCGATGACCGGCGCGCCGAAGTTGCGGGCGATGGAACTTTTGGATGAGATCGAACCGGCCGCGCGCGGAATTTACTCCGGCTGCATCGGTTATCTCGGCGGCGACGGTTCGGCCGATCTCAACATCGTGATCCGCACGGCGGTTTTTCAGAATGGCCAAGTCAGTATCGGCACCGGCGGCGCCATTCTCGCGCAGTCCGACCCGGATGAAGAATGGCGCGAGACGCAGCTCAAAGCCGCCGTACTGCTCCGGGCTTTTGGGATCCCGGCTTAGTCAGTTTGTGGGCGATTGCTCGATGTGATCGATGACCAGCACCGGCATTGGGTGCTTTTGTGTTTCCATTTTAAGTCCGAGCTGCTTTTCCATCGCTTCGAAAAGCGAGATTGCACCGCTCGGCGCGGCGAGTTCGTTGTCCGCGCGGGCGCGCAGACTATCGCGCACGACGCCTGGCCGCGAATAAACCAATGAGAAATCGAATGCCCCCTGCAGTCCTGTCAGATCGACCACCGGACGATTGGCGTATCCCGGCGCCATTCCGTGCAGCCGTTCCGCGAATTCGCTGAGCGAAACGTTGGTACATACGATCATGCGCTGTGGAACTCCGTCCGCCGTTGCGGCCGGCGCCGCGGATTCCTGGCACTTCGTCCGCTCGGACGGGTCGGCCTGTTGCAGCTTCGGTTTGACGGAGGTCAGCGCGAATACCGTAACCTCACGGTCCTCGCTGTGGAGCGCGAGCTGAAAACGGTCTTCGAGCAGGTTCTGCAGCATTTCGCGAATGGAATCATTGTCTGTCAGCAGGCTGGCGGGACCGGCGGGCGGTGTCGCCTTTGCCAGAATATCGAACCGTTCCGTGGTCAGCCATTTCGGTCCGCCGGCGATCAGATCGTTATCGTAGGTGTCCAGTCCCCATGCGTGCTGAATCAGCGCGATCAGCGTGACTCCCCGGACGTCGAGGCGTCCGCCGGGAGTAAACTTCGGAGCGGTCGGGTGGTCCTGCTGACTCGGATGAATATCGGCGACTTCGAATTCCAGCTTCAGCGGCGGAAGCTTTTCGGAAATGCCGGGCGCATTTGAAGTGGGTGTCCGGTTCACCTTATCGACGATGAGGACCGGAAGCATCACCTTCCCCATTCTGAGTTGCAGTCCCAGTTGTTTATCGATGGCGTCAAAGAGTGTCACGCCGTCCGCGCCCGCCTTCGTCATCAGCCCGGCGCCTGTCCATTTCAGTTTGAAATCCCATGCGCCTTTCAATCCGGTCTGATCGACAACTTCGCTGCCCGCGATGTAACCGGCCACCGGCGGGAATTTACTGTTTCGCAGAATTGCCCCGAACGCGCTCATCGTGACCTGTGTGCACGTGAATGCGGCGTTCGTTGTCTCCGTATGTTCCGATGGCTGGTCCTGGCAACTGCCATTGCCGCCGGCACCCGGCTGCGCGAGTTTGGGATGAGGCCCGGCAGTCAGAAGCAATGCCCGGCGGAGTGCCTGACCGTCATGCGCGGCGAGTCCGAAGCGCTCCGCCAGCAAATTGCGAAGCATCGGTCTGATGGATTCCGCGGTCGCGTCATCCGAGACTTTCGTGACGATATCGAACCGGTCCGACTCCAGCCAGCTCGGCCCGCCGCTCACAAGGTCGGGCTCGATGCCGTATGCGTTGCTGATCAGATCGACCATGGTTGCATCGAGTAGTTCGTATCTGCCCGAGCGATGGAAAATCCGGAGCGCAGGATTATCGCTGTGAGCGCTGATGTGGACATCCGCCAGCTCAAAAGTCTGTGCCGGTGCGATCGTTGCCCCTAGCATTGCCGCGATCAGAACAAAATGCCTCATTTCTGTCTCCAGTCGCCACAGTGTAGGGCAAATCGGCCCGGCGATCAATTCTGTCTTTCGGGGGCATCTTTGGAACTAAAGTGGGGGAACTAAAGTGGGGAACCATAGTGGGGGGCCCATGCCATAATCGACCAGGAGGCGCGATGGAAATCACCTGGCTCGGTCACGGCACTGTCCAACTTGTTCTGCCCGGCGGCGAAACCCTTATCTTCGATCCCTGGATCGACGGCAACCCGGCATATCCATCCGGTTATGACATTCGCCGCTGCGATACGATTTTCGTCTCGCATGGCCACTTCGATCACATCCATGACGTCGTGCCGCTTGCGAAGCGCTTCAATCCCACGGTGGTCGCGATCTACGAGACCTGCCAGTGGCTCGGGAAGAAGGGCGTCCAGCAATGCGCCGCGATGAACAAGGGCGGTTCGCAGCGAGTGGGTTCGGCGACGGTCACCATGGTGCACGCCGTCCATAGCTGCGGCATCACCGATGACGACGGCAGCATCATTTATGGCGGCGAAGCTGCAGGCTACGTGGTCCGGTTCGAAGACGGCCGCGCAATCTATTTTGCGGGCGATACGAACGTGTTCACGGACATGACCCTGATCGCCGAACTCTACAAACCCGAACTTGCTTTTCTGCCCATCGGCGATCTTTTCACCATGGGACCGCGCGAAGCGGCGCTCGCCTGCCGTTTGCTAAAAGTAAAGACCGTCATCCCGATGCACTTCGGCACCTTCCCGCCGCTGACAGGGCGGCCGGAAACGCTGCAAAAGCTGGCTCCGGAGACGGAAGTCCGGGAACTCAAGTCCGGCGAACCCATCATCTGGTAGCATTTTCTCTGCACGATCCGCCGCTCTTCTCGTCATAGAGTGCAAGTGCGGCTCCTTGCTCTACTGCTGTTCGCGGCCTGCGCGCACGCGGCCGTGGTGGAAGGCGTCATCCTGGATGACGAATCGGGCAATCCGCTTGCCCGCACGCAGGTCACGCTCACGCCGCTGCCTGGCACGGAGGTGCAGGAGACGACCGTGCGCACCGGCGCGCGCGGAGCTTTCGTCATTCTCAGCGTGCGTCCGGGATGGTATGTGTTACGCGCGACCCGCCGCGGCTATGCGCCGGGTGAAGACGGCGCGTCGAAGCCGGGACGTCCAGGCCATGCATTCGAAGTTGCGGACGACCGCTCGGGCGATTTCCACGAAATCCGCATGGCGCATCTTGCGGCCATTACCGGCACGGTCTTCGACGAGAACGGCATCGGCATTCCGAACTGGCAGGTACATCTCTACACCACGAATAAGCCGATGAGGCACGTTGCTCAGACGAAGACGGACGATCGCGGCGACTTTCGGCTCGGGGAACTCAACACCGGCAATTACGTGGTTCGCTCCGGGCCAGGTCCGCTGGAAGATAAAACGACCGTGCTGCCGACATACGCGCAGGCCGCGGTCGAACTGAAGAACGCGCTTCCCAGTCACGTTCTGGTGGGCGAGACCGCGAAGAACGTAGCGGTTCGCCCGGTGAAGGGAAAACTGCTGACGGTGAGCGGAACGCTGCAGGCCCCGGCGTTTCCGGGGCGCGCGACGTTGACGCTGATCACGGATACCGGACGCCGCAACGTCGCATCCGGGGCTGGAAACGTGCCATTCACGGCGTCCAATATTCCACCCGGGCCGATCGAAATGGTGGTTTCCGGCAGCGACAGTGTTGGGAGTGTCTGCGGCAGTTTTATCGAACTGACAATTGACACGGATCAATTCAACAAGAGCTATCCCTGCAGCTTTATCGGAACGGGCGGCATTGAAATCAGCGGGGGCAGGAAAGTGCCGATCATCGTGCGGCGCGTGGATCTGGACGGCGAATCCAACATTCATGCTCTGGAACGAGACGAGCAACTGATTCCCGGTCATTGGGAGGTGACGGTTCCGCGCGGCGACTACTACGTTCAAAGTGTGCGCTGCTATTTCCAGCCCTGTCCACAGGCGGGCGATTGGTATATGTTCGAATCCGGCAGCTCCCGGCGCGTAACCATTCAGCTCTCGACGAACTACGCAACGATTTCCGGCATCGTCAAGCTGAACGACAATCCGGTTCTGGGCGCTCCGGTGTTTGTGAGTAACATCGATACGGGGCAGAGTTGGGTCGTGCGCGCCGATCCGCAGGGCCATTATTCCGCGATCGGGCTCGGCCCTGGAAGCTATTCCGTGGTGAGCAGTTTCAATATCGACGACATCGAGAATCTCGCGGGCAAGCCGGTGACGGTGCGGGTGTACTCGCCAGGCCAGACCGTGACGCAGGATCTGGAGTTGTTCCGGCCGTGAGACCTCTGGCCGCGCTTCTCGCGCTCGCGGCGGCCCTGAGCGCCGCCACCGTGCAGGGAGTGATCTTCGACGAAGAAACCACGAATCCGATCGCGCGCAGCCAGGTCACCCTCGTCCCGCTGCCGGGTACGAAAGCAGGCAGCGTTACCGTGCTTGCGGATGAACACGGCCGCTACACGTTTTCCTCCGTGGCGCCCGGCTGGTACATCGTTCGCGTTTCGCGCATCGGCTTCGAAACCGGCGAATTCGGGCAACTGCGCCCCGGACTGCCAGGCAAGCCATTCGAGGTGAAAGACGATTCGCCCGATAGCGAACTGCGGCAGATCCTGATGCGGCGTCAGGCGGCGATCTCGGGCTCGGTGGTGGACGACAATTCTATCGGCATTCCCGACTGGGTCGTCAGCGTCTATACGGCCCGGCCGCCGATCAAACGCATCGCCGAAGCGAAGACGAACGACCGTGGAGAATTCCGCGTGGGCGAACTCGAACGCGGCACCTATATCGTTCGCGCGGGTGGCGGCGAGCTCGAAGATGACAGTACGCTCGTTCCCGCTTACTACAAATACGGCACCACGCTCGCTGGCGCGGAGCC
>DASZVV010000119.1:0-18409 GCA_035546955.1 Bryobacteraceae bacterium | reverse complement strand
CTCACGGTCAAGGGTTCGCTACGCCGCGCCAAAAAGCGGCGCGCCCTGGACCGCTCCGCGCCGTTCCGGCAGCAATATCCCGCGATGGGCGGCTCCGGCGGGAACACTCGACGGTCTCCTGCAACAAAAAAAGGATCGAAGATGAAGAGCTTTATTTAAAGCAAAACCACTGAATATTTCGGACTTGACAGGGTCGCTCCATATCAGTTTTCGGTCGGCGTCCGGTCCATTCGGTCGATGATCAGCGTCTTGACCGGAATCGTTTTCAGGGTGGCTTTCAGTCCGAGCTGCTTTTCGAGCGCGTTAAGCAGTTCGCTCGCGTTCGGCTTTCTGGCCGGAATATCGGCGGGCGCCGTGAGATCAATGTCGTAATCGCCGTCAATTCCCGTTTTATTTACCAGCGGACGGTCGAGAATCTGCGTCGCGTTGAGGGCCTCGAGGAAGCCTCCGACCGTGAGCCCGGAAGGCGCCCCGCCGAGCTGGCTGCTGATATGCCATTCTCCGTCGGTGGTTCGGGTGGAGTACTTCGGGAAATCGGTGGGCGGCGCGGGATTCGCGGCTTTCTTCAGAATGGCGCCGTGCTCGGCGGGCGTGACTTCAAACGCTTTGAGGTCCCGCGTCTCCCAATGCGTGACGAGGCCGAATCGCGTCGCGAGCAGATCCTGAAACATCAGTTGCAGGCGTTCCGGACTGGTGCCTGCCGGGAAAGTGACGGTCACGTCGTAGCCGACCGCGAAGCGCTGGGCGTCGACCCAGTCCGGCCAGACGACCTGATAATCGGTTACTGTCCAGGCTCTGCGGATCAGGTGTTTGATGCTGGCTTTATGAAGCTCCACGCGCGTAGCGTCGAACTTCGTATATGGCCGGTCAGACGACTTATTCACACGGACCGATGCGGCATCGAATTGCGGCCGCGCCGGCTGGCTTTGGCAAAACAGAGCCGGGGTCAGCGCGAACCACACAGAGACGGGCAGGAATTTTCTGTAGATCATTTCTCTTTGCGTGACAGCGTACCAGAGCGGAGGCGCCTTCTTCGATTATCGCGTCAGCACCGGTCCCGCATAGAGAGGCAGGCCGGACGCGTGCGTGCCGTTTTGACGAATGTCCCGAACTGCACATTGGCATTCGCCGAGTAGAGCATCGGATATATATATGGCGATGAGCATGATGAGCCCGGATCCGGAAGAACGTCCCTCACGATTGCGGCGAGTTCTGCCGTGGGTGGGTTTATTTGTGGCCGCCGCGGCGATTTATGATGGCACAATCTTCTACTCGCGCTGGAGCGAAGGCCGCGAGGCGGCGCGGGCGCAATCGGCGAGAGAAGCGGAGAATGCCCGCAAGTTTCTCCAGGTGGTTGGTGGAGATGAAGTAAAAATCCTGACCTTTGCGGCTTATCCCTCAACGATCAGGGCAGGGCAGCGATCGAATCTTTGTTACGGCGTAAGCGGGGCTAAAACAGTCCGGCTCGAACCGGCGGTGGAAGAAGTCTGGCCTTCTCTGACGCATTGCATGATGGTTTCGCCGCGCCGGGATACGAAATACAAACTGACGGCAGAAGACGGCGCGGGGAACGCGGTGTCGCAGAGCGTCACGGTTCAGGTGAAACGCTGAAGATATCCACTGTGCAATCCGGAGTCCTTTGGAAGAGCGCGCGCTGTACAGGGGGAGAGCGATGCCCGCAAATGGCGAAAGGCGTTTTGGCGGACTCAGACCGTCTGAGGTTTCCGAGGCGCTCCTTCTGACTCTCATTGCCGGGTTTATCGATGCGGTCGGATTTCTGCGGCTCGGCGGAATCTACATCGCCAATATGAGCGGGAACAGCGTCGCGATCGGGATTCATTCGGCGAGCGGCGTTTGGGCTGAAGCGGGGGAACGCTGTCTGCCCGTTGTGTTCTATGTGGCCGGCCTTATCGTGAGCCGCACGATGATTCACGCCGAGCGCGAGCGGCGTCTGGAGAAAGTCAGCGTTTCGCCGCTGATTCTCGAAATGATACTGCTGTTTCTGTTTATCCGGGTCGCGCCCCGCAATCTGGCGATCGGGCTTGGCGCCTTTGCGATGGGCGTACAGGCGGCGGCAATCACCCGCTTCAATCAGATCCCGGTGCATACCGCATTCGTCACCGGTTCGCTCGTGAAAATGGCGGATCGTCTGGTGGCGGGAACCCGTGAGAAGGATCCTGTCGAGCGAAAGCTGGCTTTCCAGCAGAGCACCTGGTTTCTCGGACTATGGATCGCTTACGTCCTCGGCGCGATCGGCGGCGCAGGTGCTTTCCAGAACCGGGGCGTTTCGGTTGTCTACTGGACGTTTCCTCTGCTCGCGGCGCTGGCGGCATTCCATCTTTTTCGCCGTGAGGGAGGCTAAGGCGTCCGATCATTATTAGTCCGCGGCGCCGGCCATTTTGCGCAGCCGGTCATTCGCGAAATACTGCGCCTCTCCTTCTTCAATGGCCTGCAGAATCAAACCGGCGACGAATTCGGGCGTGTCCCCTGCGGCGTACTGCGAAGGCGGTCCGCCGCCCGCTGGATTTCCCATCCTGTTCTTCCCGAAATTCGTTGCCGTGATGAAGGGATAAACTTCGCTGACGACGATGTGATCCTTTTCGAGCTCGGCGCGCGCCGTGAGGCTGAATCCAAGCAGCGCGCGCTTCGAAGACGCATATACGCTGTATTGGGGAATCGTCATGAACGCGGTGCCCGAATTGATGTTCACGATGCTTCCGCCGCCCTGCGACCGCATGACCGGAATGACAGCCTGCATCGCGACAATCGGCCCCAGTACATTGAGATGGAAGATTTCGTCAAACACAGCAGGGTCAATTTCCTCCACCGCGGCCGCGTAGCTTCGCCCGGCATTGTTGATCAGGCCGTCAATGCGGCCGTAATGCTGGCGGACGTCGCGTATCGCCTCCCGGACTCGATCCAGTTGCGTCATGTCGGCCGTGACAGCCAGGCTGCCTGGAAGCTGCCGCTCCAGCTCGTGCAGCGCATCGGCGCTGCGAGCGAGCAGAGCGACTTTGGCGCCCCGTTCCGCGAGAGCAGCCGCGGTGGAAAGCCCGATACCCGATGACGCGCCCGTAACAATGAAAACGTGACCTTCGATCTGCATTCTCAATTCCTCTGATTCCAGCTTAGGCGTGCCACGGGCGCGGCAGCTCACATGGGCCGCTGGTGGAGAACCATCCAGTTCATCCCAAATCGATCGCGCAACTGGCCGAAACGAGTGGCGAAGAACGTCTCCTGCAGCGGCATGAAGATCTGGCCCCCGGCGGAGAGCGCCGCAAAGATTCGTTCCGCTTCCGCGTCGCTATCCAGGTTCAGCGTCAGATAAGCGCTGCGCATCGGCTCTGCATCGGGGATATCGGCGGCCGAGAGCTCCGTACCGCCGATCGCGATCGTCGCGTGCAGCACCATATCTTTCCACTCCGGCTTCATCCCGCTCTGATCCGGCGCCTGGCCGTGCGTCATCATCATGCCGGTTTTTCCGCCCAGGTGCTGTTCGTAGTAGCGGAATGCCTCGGCGCAGTTGCCGGCGAAATTCAGGTATGTGTTGAGTTTCATCATTGTCTGTTTGTCCTTTATGAGTGGAATAGCATTTTTTCGAGCCGTGGATTCCTCATTACCAGCGAAGCCCATACGGCGACTGCAAAGACGGGTGGAAAGAATATTGAACAGCGGCGCGCTGATGCGAACACCGCTTGCAACAGCCCCGCCGAGATACGCGGTCAGCAGAATTGCGCCGAAGATCGCCGTTCGCGGCATCGCATGCAATAACCTCGAGACCAGCAGCGCCACGCCGATCCCGGCAATGGGCGTTTCCGGATAGCCGAGCTGAATTGTGGTCTGGAGAACAAAAGGCGGTTTCAGGAGCTTCATCACGCCATCCATCACCATAAAAAGGATGGCGAGCGTGCTCATTGCGCGGCCTGTCCAGAGGTGCGCCCGGTTTGAAATGTGGCTGCTGGAAACTGCGGTTGCGGCCGTTGTTCGTTCTCCTTACAACCGTTTGACCGAATCCGAAGCCGAAAATCATCGGCTCATCGAAAGATTTTTACTCGGGGAACTTCAGCGGGAAATCAAAACGCCGGAAGAGGCTGTCCGCATCTAGAAAAGAGGTCATTCCCGTAATCTGATCGCCTGCGAGATCGAGCACAATCAGCGCCCATGGCGAGCGGCCGCCGTTGGGATGCGGCCGGTATTGGGCGAAAGCGGGAGCCCCGCAGGCAGATGCCGGAATGAGCCGCGAGCCCTGGCAGGGCGCTCCGGGCCCGAGAAGCCAGGTACGGATGTTTTCGTGCCCCTGCAGCCAGAGGGAATAGGGAGGCATGCAGATGGTGGCATCATGACGCATCAGCGCGGTAAGACCGTCGATATCGTAGCGCTCGAATGCCGACATGTACCGCGACACCAGATCCTGCTGAGCCGCCGTCAGCTCGGGCGAGTCACCGCTATCGCGCTTTTCGAGCGCCGCCCTTGCGCGCTGGAGCGCGCTGTTGACCGAGGTCACGGAGAGGTCCAGCAGGGATGCGGCTTCGTTTGCGGAAAATCCCAGCACTTCCGTGAGCAGCAGCGCCGCCCGTTGTTTCGGCGCCAGGTGCTGCAAGGCGGCGATAAATGCCATCCGGATACTCTGGCGCAGCATCAGGCGCTCGGCTGGATCGGCTCCGCCCGGCATGATCCGCGAGTCCAGTATGGGTTCGATCCAATAGCTTCCGGGCTGTTGTGCCAGACTTTCGATCGAAGGAACAGCGGGCGCGCCTTCTTCAACCGGATGAGCCCGGCGGCCGCGGTCTTTCAGTTCGTCGAGACAAACGTTGGTCGCGATGCGATAGAGCCAGGTTCCGAGTGAAGACCGGCCGTCGAACTGGTTCCAGGCTTTCCACGCCCGGAGCATCGTTTCCTGCACCGCATCGTCGGCATCGAACACGGACCCCAGCATGCGGTAGCAGTGGCCGGTCAGCGCCGGCCGGTGATCTTCCAGACTGGCGACATCGGCAGTCACGCGTGGAAACTCAATTGTAGCGATGGACAATGTTCGAAATCGCTCTCACGGTGAACGGTACGCTGGCTGCTGACTGCACACTCGTACTATCCTGGTTGTAAAGGGTGGTCTGGAGTTCAATTTTGAATCGTTTGTTCATCGTACTGGCGCTGTTTGGAACTCTTGCCATTGCTCAGGAGCCTGCTCCTCCGGCGGCGGAAAACGCGCAGAAACCCGCTGCGGCGAGCCCGCAGGACCAGTCTGCCGGGCAAAACGCGGTGCCCGCGTCGAAACAGCAGCCGAAACGAATCCTGGGAATTATGCCGAACTATCGCGCAGTGAGCGCCGGGGCGATTCCCCCGCCGCCGACTCGCGTGCAGGCCTTCAAACTCGCGACCGAGAATAGTTTTGACTACTCCTCTTTTATCTTTGTGGGCCTGACCTCGGCCATGGCCGAGTGGTCGGATGCGCACCCGAAGCTGGGCGAAGGATTCAAGGGGTATGGCCGCTATTACTGGCGCGGCTTTCTTGATAAGACGGATGGCAACTACCTCGTCATCTTCGCTCTGCCGAGCATCTTCCATCAGGACGAGCGCTACTTTGCCAAAGGCGAGGGCCCGTTCATGAAACGCGCGATTTATGCAGCCTCGCGTGTGTTGATCACGCCGGACTACCACGGCCATGACAGTTTCAACGCTTCTGAACTCCTCGGGAGAGGCATCGCGCAGGGAATTTCGGCAAGCTACTACCCGGCGAGCGACCGGTCTGCTGGATCTCTCGCGATTAAGTACGGTTATGCAATCGGCCGCGATGCACTGACCAATGTCTTCCGGGAATTCTGGCCGGATATCGCAGCGCATCTCCTCCACCGGCACTCCTGATTCGCGGGCTGGGCGTGTGCTTTTCGTGAAGACCGCGGACGGCCTCGATTACGCCGCGGTGGCCTCAGCAAGCGGTAAAGGCCCACGGGCTCTCTGGCATTTCAGCGGCGACTTCCCTGTACCTTGCTTCCCTGTATTCATGTGAAGTAGCATCGTGAAGACGAATATGCCGTCCGCTACGCGCATGCTGCACCTGGGCGGACTCATAGGGTCGGATTTCCTGAACCGTATAGAAGGAGAAAGACGATGCTTTATACGAGACGAGATGTCGGGCGATTCGCACTGGCCGCGGGTTTTGCCTCGACGAAGATGTTCGGAGCCGCGAAGCCGGATTCGAAGATCAAGGGAGTCCAGATCGGCACGATCACCTATAGCTATGGCAGCATGCCGGATCAGAGCGCGGAAGCAACGCTCGGATACGTAGTGGATTCCGGCATCAGCGCGATTGAGCTCATGGGCGGACCGGTGAACGACTGGGCGCGAAAGAAGGGCAAGTGGGACTCAAGTCCGGCGGCCGCGGCGGCTGCCGCGGCGAACGCCGGGCGCGGCGGGCGGGGCGGCGGCTTCGGCCGTGGTGGCCGCGGTCCCGCGCCGACCTATCCCGTAGTGGCGGGAATGAAGGTCGGCTTCGGTAACAATCAGCCAGCCGGGCAGTGGAACGGTGTGGCATGTCCGGCGGGGGGCGAGGGACGGGGTGGTCCGGGCGGCGCCAGAGGCGGCAGCGGACGCGGCCCCGGTGGTGGCGGCTTTGGGCGTGGTCCGCAGACGCCGGAACAGGTTGCGGCGGCGGACGCCGAGCGCAAATGGCGCCTCGCGCTCTCCATGGATATTTTCAAAGACCTGCGCAAGCTCTACAACGATGCTGGTGTCAGCATCTACGCGGTGAAAGATGTCCGGCAGGATTCGGATGAGGATCTGGATTACACGTTTACGGTCGCCAGAACGCTTGGCGCCACTCACGTGACGCTGGAACTGCCGACCGGCCCGAACGCAGACGCGGAAATGAAGAAGCTGGGCGACTGGGCACTGAAGTACAAGATGCTCGCCGCCTATCACACCCACCAGCAGGGGAGCATGACCGCCCTGAACGACTGCTTTGAGGTCTCGAAGGGCAACGCCGCGAATGTCGATCTCGGTCACTTCATGGCTGCAAGCAATCCGGGGGGATCGCCGCTCGATTTTCTGAACAAGTTCCATGACAGGATCGCCAGTTTTCATCTGAAGGATCGAACGAGCGTAGCTCACTGCGCGTTGAACCTGCCCTGGGGCACCGGCGAGACCCCCATTGCGGAAATTCTGCAGACGGTTCACAGGAACAAGTGGACGATGCCGGCGACGATCGAGCTGGAGTATGCGATTCCCGAAGGCTCGAATGCGCCGAAGGAAGTGGCGAAGTGCCTGGAGTTCTGCCGTAAGGCACTTGCCTGATTGCACAGGTGATTGGTGAAACAGGGGCACGGATTCTCGAGCGGAATCCGTGCCCGTTTCTTTTGGGAGCCTCTTATGTTGCTCTTCTCGCGTTCGGGGTACTCTGATGAACACTCTCCGGAAGAGGAGTAGCGCGTACAGGAACGCCTCCGGAAAAAACAGGGCCAACGATATGGAATGGAGTCTGCCGGTTTTGCTCAGCTGATGAGCGAGCTGGTCACGCCATTCCGACGGCGTGTTGCCTCGAAAGTCTTTCCCCGCGCGAATCGACCGCGCTAAAAGGCAGCGTCCGCTGGGGACCCGCGCCGAGTCCTGAAGCGACGCCGAAGAGAATCAGTTCTGCCATGGTATTCACTGCGAGCGTCTTCATCATCCGGTACTTGTGAAACTCGACTGTTCTCGTTGAGATATCCAGAATCCTGGCGATCCCTTTCGTGGACTCAGCGGAACAGATCAGGCGCAGAATATCGCGCTGGCGCGGGGTGAGTACTTCCGGGGATCCGGAGCCGGCCGTTTCCGGCGGCGCCGGCGGCTCGGGCGGCGGATCGGGCTGGCCGCCGATGATCCGCAGCAGCGTCTCATGAAATAACTCTTCGGAGACGTCGGCAGCCAACAAGGTTACGAAGCCCGCTTTCGGGAGTCTGTCTTTCACGGTGTCCGATAAATGCCCCGCGGGAATGAGAGCGAGAATTCGCAGGTCACGCGACATGTTTCCAATCCGGCTGACAATCGATTCGAGCTCCCAGCAGGCGATGGCGGCGTCAATCACGACCACATCGGGATTGAGGAGTCTTACTGCCTGATGAATGACCGTGAAGTTGCTCGAGACCGCGGTTACAGGGCAGATCCGCGAAGCAATTTGACGCAAGCCTTCCAGCAGACGCCGTTGCGGGCCGCCGATGATAACGCGCCGCCGCGAGTAGTCAGCCGAGTTACACACAACACTCATCAGCTACTCCACGCTAACGCACATATCGCGGATGAGCACCTCGGAATAATTCCAGACGCGGATCGCAATCGTGCGCTTCTTTGTGACGCTCTGCAGGCCGTGTGCGGCGCTTACCAAACACCAAGTAGCGAGCGGGCCAAAGCCTCACCGGATAACTTACGAAATCAAACGACATAGCTTGTGATTATCGAAGAATTACTGGCCACGTTTGTTTCCGGGCAGTGATATGTGTTTGCACTTACTTCGTGAGCTACAGTATGTTTGCGAGCTTGCCCGCCTGGCGTTCTCATCGTTACGCTCGAATACACAAGACAGCGATGTCCGGCTGTTTTTGCCGGCGAGTGTGAGTCCTCTCGCAGTGATTTCGCGCTCTGCCGGTTCGTTTCACAGTTGGCGGCACCCGGAATGGAGCCGATATGCCGGGACGGGGCGAAGCTACGGCCAACTGAAGAAAAAAACCAAACCTGAGGCAAGCCGTGATTACCGAGAGTGTGGTTTGCGCGGATTGCACCGCAAACCTGATTGAACCATTCATGAGCGCCCCGTTGTCCTGGTACGCGATTCGCGTGATGTCGAATCGTGAGCGGGCCGTTGCGCTGCTGCTCCAGGGAAAAGGGTTCCCGGTTTCGCTCCCTCTCTGCCGCTCCCGGCGGCATGGCACGGGGCGACGCCGCGAGAGCGTGCTGTTTCCCGGATATCTCTTCTGCTCGTTCGATCCGAATGTGCTGCTGCCGATTCTTTCCGTGCCTGGAGTGGTGCACATCGTTTGCCGGGAACGCACGCCGGTAGCGGTTGATCCGGTCGAAATGGAGGCGGTGCGCCGGCTTGCCGAAGCGGGCCTCAATTCCGAGCCGTGGCCATGGATTGAAATCGGCGAACGCGTGCGGGTTCGCGAGGGCCCCATGGCGGGCGTGGAAGGGATTCTGGCGCGCGAGGGAACGCGAAACCGAATTGTGATTTCGATATCACTGCTCATGCGCTCCGTCCTGGTAGAGCTGGATAGAAACGCAGTGGAAGGCATCGCCGAGGCAGTCTTCGTCTGACACCGGGCCTATATGCCGTTACCGGATGAATCTTCGACCGGAAAGCTATCCGCCGCGCGCGCCATCCGCGTCCTGCGCGTCTTCGATGACGGCGCCGGGGTCATGCGCCCCGCGTGGATCGCCCCGCCCGCTGCTGGCAGCCAGAGCCCCTGCCGGCCCGAGCGGCCGCGGAATGGCGCGCCCAGTGGATTGGTGGAAGCGGACACCATCCACCGCCGCCTCGAGCAGAACGCGGCGCGCGACGCGCAGGAGATCGCAGTCAGCTGCGCCTTTCAGAAGATCACGTATGGCGAACTGAATATAAAGGCGAACCGGCTTGCCCGCTATCTGCGGCGCTTCGCCGCATCACCGGCAACTCCGATCGCGATTGTTTTTGAGCCTTCCATCGCCACCATCGTCTGTCTGGTGGCGGTGTTGAAGGCAGGAAACCCGTACATCCCGCTCGATCCCGAGGCGGCGCCCACGCAAACGGCGGCTATACTCGCGCAAACCGAAGCTCTGGTGCTGCTCCCTTCGCAAGCGACGACGGTACGCTTGCCTGCGCGGCGCGGCCGCACCATCAATGTGGAGAGCGAAAAGGAAAGCATTGAAGCCGCGAGTGCCGTTAACCTGCCACTGCAGCCGGCAATCGAAGGCGCGGAGTGCCCGGCGTTCCATGCGTTTTCAGAGAACCGGGGAGGCGCAGCGATCTCACATCGCGCCTGCCTGGAGACGGTTGAATCTCTTCGGGCCACTCTCGGCGTGACGAGCGCGGATTCATTCGCAGTCACCATGCAGCCGGACGCCGAAATCGCCGGTATTTGCCTGCTCGCGCCTCTCTTATGCGGAGCCCGTCTCATCCTTGCGCCATCCGGCGAGGACGGGATGCGGGCCTTCTTCCTCGATCAGATCGAGCGATCCCGTTCGATTGTGATGCAGGCCACTCCCGCCATTGCGGCGGCATTGGTCCGCGCACGCTGGCAAGTCCGCGCAAAACTCAAACTGATCTGCGCCGGCGATTCCTGGCCGGATGAACTGATGAAGACGCTGGACGCGGCCGGCGTCGACGTTTGGCGGCTGCACGCCGCCAACGGGAGCTATCAACTGACCCGCTGTCAGTGAGCGGCCGCCGCGTGAACCTGCGCCGACTGCTCAACCGAAGAGATCCCTCTTCAAAAACGAAATTCCGAGGAGCAAAATCATGAAACAACTCGCACTGCTTTGCCTGTTCGTTTGTCCGCTGATGGCGGCTGGGGCCGCGCCGTTTCCGGATGCGCCGGAGCGCTATGTTCTGGGGCCGGGCGACGTGATCTCCGTTCTGGTTCCGAATATCGATGAATACGCCGGAGGAAGCACAAGCGCAATACATCTGGACCCGAACGGAGATATCCGGCTGCCGCTTCTCGGCAGGATGCACGCCGCGGGTCAAACGGTGGACAACCTGGAAGAGCAGGTAACGGCCAAACTCTTCGGCATCATGAATCACCCGAGCGTGACGATCACGGTGACCGAGTTCGCCAGCCGGCCCGTATCCGTACTTGGCAACGTGAAGAACCCGGGCGTCTACCAGCTCGGCGGACGCCGCAGCCTGCTCGAAGTCATCTCTCTGGCCGGCGGCATTGAAGACACCGCCGGGGACGAGATACGCATCACGCGCCGGGCGGAGATGGGGCCGCTGCCGCTGCCGGGCGCGGGACACGATGAGAGCGGCGGATTCTATACGGGCGAGGTGGATATCCGCTCGCTTCTGCAGGCGCGCGATCCTGCATCAAATATCGAAGTGCTTCCGAATGACGTTGTCACCGTGCCGAAGGGTGAACTGGTGTACGTCATCGGCGCGGTGCGCCGGCCTGGCGGATTTATTCTCAACCAGCAAAAGCAGATGTCGGTCCTTCAGGCGCTTTCGCTCGCCGAAGGTCTGGACAAGCTGGCGAAGGCCGGATCTGCGCGCATTCTGCGGCCCGGCGCCGCCGGCGCGCCGCGAGTCGAAATCCCGGTGGACGTGGGACGGATCCTGGATGGCGAAGCGCGCGATATCTCCCTCGATCCCGACGACATTCTGTTTGTGCCTGACAGCAAGGCGCGAAGCGCCTCATTACGAGCACTCGAAGCCGCGGTTCAGATGACCACGGGCCTCGTGATCTGGCGACTTTAGTAAGGAGAAGACACGATGAGCAACCCAAATCAGCCATTACTGCCGCCCGCCGGCAGAACTGAGATCGACGCGGCATGCGCGAGGGATTCGGCGAAGACCTTCGATGCCGTGTCATTTCGAAGCGGGGATTACAGCGAAGATATTCCGGCCGGCAGCATCCTTTATTATTGGCGCCTGATGAAGCGGCGCAAACTTCTTCTGCTGGGAATCGCCACAGCCGGGGCCGCCGCCGGCCTCTTAGTTGCCTGGGGGCAGCAACCGGTTTACCGGGCCCGGGCCACAGTGGAGGTGCAGGACGTCAACGGTGAATTTCTGAACATGAAAACGGTCAACCCCGTGGAAGATTCCGCGGCTGCCGACGCGGTGACCGATCTTCAGACGCAGCTTCGTATCCTGCAGAGTGAGACGCTGATTGACCGAACTCTGAAGCGGCTTCATATCGGCTCGGGAGGAGCGCTGAATCCCCGGGACGGGAGGCTCGCGCTCTGGCCGCACGGCTCCGCGAACGAAAGCGGGGAAGATCTGATTGCGGTTGCCGCGAAGAATCTCGCGGTGGATATCGCCGGCCAGACGCGAATTCTGGAAGTCACGTTTCAGTCGACGGACCCGCGGATCGCGGCGGGCTTCGCCAATGCCCTCACCGACGAATTCATCGATCAGAATTCGGAGGCGCGCTGGCAGGCGGGACAGAAGACATCGGCGTGGCTGAACACCCAGCTGGACGAGCTGCGCGCGAATTTGCGGCGCTCCGATGACGCTCTGCAGGCATACGCGCGCCGCGAGGGTCTGATTTACGAGGCCGGCCAGGAGACTGTCTCGGCTGTGAAGCTGAGACAAATCCAGGCCGAAGCTTCGGCGGCGCAGGCCGACCGGGTGCAGAAGGAATCGCGGTTCAAGATCGCCAGCACTGCTTCGCCGGATACGCTCGCGGATGTTTTGAACGACAGCGGGCTGCGTGCCGTGGAATCCACCATTACGGATCTCCAGCGGCAGGCGGCGCAAATGGCGATCACATTCAAACCGGGGTATTCAAAGATCCAGCAGATGCGCGCCGAAATCGTGACGCTCGAAGCGGCCCGTGACCGCCAGCGCGCGGACATCGTAAGCCGCATCGACAACGACTACCAGGAAGCCGAACATCGCGAATCCATGCTCAATTCGGCCTACGACGACCAGGTCAGGCAAGTGATGGCGGATTCGCAGAAATCGATTCAGTACGACATTCTGCGGCATGACGTGGATACCAATCGCGCGACTTACGAATCCATGCTGCAGCAGGTCAAGCAATCGAGCATTGCCGCCGCGCTGCACCCGTCAAATATCCGGGTCATCGATCCGGCGCGCGTTCCGCGAGCACCATGGAAGCCGAATCTGCCGATGAACGTGGGCGGGGGGTTCCTGGCGGCAGGGATGCTGGGAATCGTGGCGCTGATCTCTCGTGCACGGAGCGATCAGAGCCTGCATCATCCGGGAGAAGCAAGCCGCCTGCTCGGCATTCCGGAACTCGGCGTCATTCCGAAAGCGGAGCGGAAGCGGAAGGCCGGGGAATCGGGAATCATCAGCGTACTCGCGAAGCCCGACGGACTCCCGGCCGGCAAGGTGGAGGAAGTGGCGGGGTGGCAGGATGAGCGGTCCGAACTGGCAGACAGTTTTCGCGCAGTTCTTACGTCCATCCTGTTTTCCCCGCGCCGCCAGAACGCGCTGGTTATCACGAGCGCCGGCCCCATGGAGGGAAAAACCACGACGGCCGTGAATCTGGCGATCGCACTGGCGAAGACCGGACAGCGTGTTCTCCTTATCGACGGCGATATGCGGAAACCGAGCCTGCACCGGATTTTTGGGCTCGAGAACGCGAACGGTTTCTCCAATCTGCTCGGACAGAACAGCCCAATCGCGGCGTCCGAGGACGCCATACGGCTGAGCGGAGTGCAAAATCTCGATGTGTTGACCAGCGGACCACAGCTTCCGACGAATTGCGATCTGCTGTTTTCCGCAGCCCTCTGCAACGTGATTGGTCACTACCGCGAAAAATACGACATGGTGCTGCTGGATACTCCGCCGCTCCTGCATATGCCGGATGCGCGGCTGATGGGAAGACTGGCGGACGGCGTCATTCTGGTGGCGCGCTCGGGGCGCACGCTGCGCGAAGCGGTTTCGACGGCATCCGCGCGGCTCGCGCAGGATCGCACGCGGCTGTTGGGCGTCGTACTGAATGACTGGAATCCCCGGTCGTCACATGACAGCCTTTACGGCAACTACAAGAGCACCGTGCTGAAGAGGTACCGGACCCCTGCCGCATGAATGCACCCGACCAACGAACGCTGCCGGTCCCGCCAGCGCGCCCGATTCACGCCGCCCCACCCGGCCTTCCCGGAGACGAAAATGCCCCCGGACCGGGGGCGCAGAGTCTGAGCCGGAACCTCGCATGGATGGTGGCGGGGACCGTCTGGAATGGATTCTGCCAGTGGGCGCTGCTGATTGTTCTGGCGAAGCTGGGCACGCTGGAGATGGTGGGCGCCTACACGCTGGGGGTGGCAATCGCCACCCCCATCCTGATGTTCAGCTGCCTGAACCTGCGTTCCATTTTCGTCACGGACCAGCAATCCGTCTTTCAGTTTCACGAGTATCTCACGCTTCGTCTCGTCATGCTCGGTCTCTCCGTCGCCGCCGCGGCAGCGCTCGGTATCGCGGAAGGGGACCGCCCGGAGCTCGTGTTTTTTATTACCGCAATCACAGTAGCGAAATCGCTCGACTACGTCAGCGACATCTTCTATGGCCTGCTGCAGCGTGAGGAAAGCATGCGGGCGATTTCGATTTCCATGATCATGAAGGGGACGCTGGGCCTGTGCGCTGTGGCGGCCGCGATTGTCTTGTGGGGGTCACTTCGTGCCGCGGGTGCAGCGCTCGTGATTGCTTCCGGCCTCGTTCTCTTCTTTTTCGATATTCCAGTCAGTCTGAACCTCCTGAAAATGAGTTTGCTGTCCGCGGTGCGCGAAGGCATGGCGCGAGGAAAAGCAATCGTCAGCGGTGGACGGCGAGCCTGGGCGCGCCTCATCGCCCTCGCCGGCTCCGGAGCGCCGCTCGGCATCGCGGTCATGCTCGTCTCGCTCAATGTGAATATTCCACGCTATTTCGTGGAGCGAAGTTTCGGGATTCGCGAGCAGGGCATTTTTTCCTCGCTGGTGAGCCTGATGTCCGCCGGCAGTGTCGCGGTGGGCGCGCTCGGACAGTGCGCTACGCCCCGGCTGGCGAGATTTTTTGCGTCCGGCAATATGCCTGGATTCCGGCGCCTCGTATGGCTGATATCCGGTTTCAGTGTGGCGCTCGGTGCGGCCGGTTTTCTGGCAGCCGCACTGTTCGGACGCCAGATTCTTTCCCTGGCCTACCGCCCCGAGTACGCTACCCGGCAGGACGTTCTGGTGTGGCTGATGGCAGCTTCCGGCGCGATGTATCTGGGAAGCACGATGGGCGTGGCGGTAACGGCGGTCCGCTGCTTCGCACCTCAATTGCCGCTTTTTGCATTTGCCGCCGCCATCACAACCGCCGCGTGCGTGTTCCTGGTTCCCACAATGGGGATGCGCGGCGCCGCCGCGGCGATCTTCATTTCATCTGTGATTCAGAGCGCAGGTGGAGCGCTTCTGCTGCGTTACGCGTGCACGCGAGCGAAAGCCGCGGCAGCGGCGGCATAGTTCATCCACGCGCAAATCCATCGGAGTAATATCCATGCCGATCTCCGCCGTTCCAAGCCCAGTGGCCGCTGGCGAATCCGCCGCGATGCCGCGTCCTTTCATCTGGACCAATACCGAGATCTCCGGGCAAACCATCTGGCGCTGGCTCGCCGTTGCCTATGGACTCTACTGGGTGTGTTTCATCGCCGGTGCATACACGGACCGGCAGGAGCTCAATAATGCCGGGGCAGTGTTTATTCTGGCGGCGCTCGGATGGGCCGCTCTCGAGCGGCTGCGGGTGAAGCTGGACTCCGTCGCAATCGCCTGTACCGCGGCGGCGCTGTTGCCGTTGCTCGTCGCCCTCGCGACACACGCCACCCGCTATCCCGATGCGATGGTCAAGCATATCTCGCTGTATGTAGTGATGGCAATCTCGCGGATTCTGGTGCTCCCCGCCATTTCGGAAACGCGGGTTCGCGGCATTTTCGCCACGCAGATCGCGATTGTCCTTGTGCTTTCGTTCATCACCGATCACGGCGGAGTCTGGGATGCGGGAACGCGCCACTCCGGTCTGTTCGCCAATCCGAACAATCTGGCGCTGATTCCTCTTCTTCTGCTGTTTCTGACCCGCCGAAGCGACCCGCGATGGATTCAATTCGCCGCGCCGGCAGCGGTGGTGGCAGTCCTCGCGATCACGCGCACGAGTGGTTCCATCATCGCCTGCGGCGTGGGACTATCGGTTCATCTTTGGTCGTTTCTGCCCCGGCGTTCCCGCCCGTTCGCCGCTACGCTCCTGGGAATGCTCGGCGTGGTGCTGGCGGTATTCGCGCTATTCGGAGGCGAACGATTGCTGCCGGAGAGCCGCCTCACGAACCAGATTGCCGTGATGCGGGCCGACCTGAGCTCCGTGCTGGAAGGGGATCAGATTTCCCTTTATCACGAGGAGCGCACGCTCGGGCCGGGCACTGCATCGGGAGTCTGGCGGCTGGAACACTGGCGCCGGATCGCTCTGGCATGGTTCGGCGGAACGGCCGCCCAGCAACTCGCCGGCTTTGGAATCGGATCGTCGCCGGATTTTTTCGGCAAGCTGCCGCACAACGAATACCTGCGTGTGCTGTTCGAGCAGGGCATCGTGGGATTCAGTCTTTTTCTCTTCGCCTGGACCAGGCTGATTCGAACGGCGCCAAAAGGTGTGCGGTACTGCGGTTTAATTCTGGCGATTTATTCCTTCAGTGAGAACAACCTCGACAATTTTCCATTCATGAGTCTCTTCATTCTCTTCCTGTCCGCTGGCACGACCCTGACGGAACACAGAAGAACGAAACTCAGTCTCGTGCGCGCGGCCGTGGCCGGAGAGGACTTTGCATGAAAATACTGCTCGCGAATAACTACTTCTATATGCGAGGCGGCGCCGAGCGCGTCATGTTCAACGATCTCCAGGCGCTGCGCTCGAGCGGCGTGGAGGTGGTCGAGTTTTCCGCCGCCGATCCGGCGAATCTTCCCGCCGATTACGAGGCCGACTTCGCGCGTGGCGTCGATGTCCACGCTACTACTCCGCTGCGGCGGCTGCGTGCCGCGCGGGAGGCGATCCATTGCAGCCGGACCGCCGCGGCGTTCGCACGCCTGCTGGATAAAGCGCAGCCGGATATCGTCCACTTTCACAACATTTACGGCCGGCTGACCACTTCGATACTGCCGGTCGCGGAGGAGCGCGGAATCCCGTCGGTGCTGACGGTTCATGACTACAAAGTCGTATGTCCCGCGTATCTCATGCTTCGCAACGGTAAACCCTGCACAGCCTGTCTGGACGGCCGCTACTCGCGGTGCGCCATTCATCGATGCCACAAGGGAAATCTGGCGGCGTCGGCAGTCTATGCAATTGAGGCCTGGCATGCGCGGAAAGCCGGACACTACGACGCTGTCGGCGCTTTTCTTTGCCCGAGCCGGTTCATCGCCAATCTTCTTCTGCGGTCGGGTATCGATGAATCCCGCGTCATCTACCACCCCAACAGCATCGATCCGGATGCGTATGAGCCTTGCCATGAAGGCGATTATGCGCTGTTTACCGGCCGCCTGTCCCATGAGAAGGGGATCGCGACACTGCTGGAGGCCATCAAGGGCACGCGGATTCCTCTTCGGATTGCCGGTACCGGGCCGCTCCTGAAGTCACTCGAGGAGCAGGTGGCCAACGACGGAATTCAGAACATCACATTTGAAGGGCACTGTACGGGTGACCGTCTCACCGCGCTCTATCGCAACGCGGCATTCGTGGTTGTGCCGTCCGAATGGTATGAGAACGCGCCCATGGTAATCCTGGAGGCCTTCGCATACGGCAAGCCCGTGATCGCGGCCCGGATTGGCGGCATTCCCGAAATGATCGACGAGGGACAAACCGGGCGCCTTTTCATGCCGGGGAACGCGCTCGATCTGCGATATGCCCTCGCCAATCTCTGGAACCGTCCGGACGAAACCCGGCGCATGGGGGAGAACGCCCGCTCCGTCATGGAGATTCGCTTCTCCTCGAACAAACGCATCAGATCGCTGATGAATATCTACGATGATCTCCGCGGCGCGATGGGACGCTCCACCGCCGGGCACCGTTCATCTGCCGCTTCCGGACTCAACATCGCAATCGGCTGAGAAAAGTTCAGCCGCCTTTTCACGTTCCACGGCGATTTTCATACGCACGCACCATCCCGGGCCGGCTGCGCCCGTTTTTTATCCAAAAACATTTCGGGAGCTCTCATGAAGATTCATTTCCTGCTCGTGAAGGATTTGCTGAAAGGCGGCGGTGTGGAAGCCTATACCCGCGGCGTCGGGAAACTGCTGGTCGAGCGAGGTCACGAGGTGACCGTGTACGCGACAGGCGCGAGCGGAAACTCGCCCTCGACTGTCGATGGCATGGACGTGATCTGGCTTCCCCGGCTCAGGCCGCACTGGACGGAAAAATTCGCGGGAGCACTCATGGCTTCCTGCATGGAGATGACGAGACGGCGGCCTGACGTGCTTCATCTTCACAGCGTAGCGGCGGGGGCCATGGCGCCGTTTCTGACCATGCGGCCCTCGCCGTGTGTTGTGCAGATGCACGGTCTCGAATGGATGCGGAGCCGCTGGGGATCGGCGGCGAGAAGTGTTCTGCGGGGAATGGAACGCTGTTCCGTGGCATGGGCCGACGCGCTGACCGCGGTCTCCGAGACGCAGTGCGACTACTTCGCCAACGAATATGGCGCAGCCTGCGAATACATACCGACGGCTGTTGAAATACGGCAGCCAAAACCGCCGCGTCTGCTCCACGATCAGGGGCTGAAGGGGCACGACTATATCCTTT
>DASZVV010000118.1:0-6603 GCA_035546955.1 Bryobacteraceae bacterium | reverse complement strand
CTGAACATTGATTTGATAGAGGCCGGCGAGTGTCGGTGTCAATCCCGCAAAGGCGGCGTTTGAAGTGATGCCGCCGATGGTGACGGATATTCAGATCGAAATACACGTCCCGATAGAGGCGCAAAACTTCCTCTGCTGTTTCCATCGGGACCCGATGAGAGCTCTGCTTTCCCTTGCGCCGGTCCATCAGCCCGGTGTAACCGAACTGCTGGTATCCCTCCCGCATCCGACGCGGTCGCTGACTCCGGCGATCTCTGCAGCCGCCAGCCAGCTGATTTTCTTCGCCATCGCCTTCAAAATTGCGTCTTGTAGTTTCATCATCCTCTCCACTTCCGTGGCGCTTACCGATCCCGGGTTTTTCAAAATCCAGAATCGCCGCCACTTCGTTAAGCGGACAAATCACGTGTGAATTGGACCGGACAAATCACATACTAACGACATTCCAGAACAGCCTCGGTTGCGCCAGCCCTCCCCGCGTGCTAGCATTTATACGTATCCCTTCGGAAAGCTCAATGGGAGGTGTGCGCTCTGGGCGCCGCCGCTTGAACCAATGAGGAAATATGGCAAAGAAACCAGGCAAAAAGTACGCTGCTGCTCTGAAACAGGTCGAAACCCGCGAGTATCCGCTCGATCAGGCTGTTCCGCTCCTCCAGAAAATTAAGTTCGCCAAGTTCGACGAAACCGTCGAAGTCCACATGCGTCTTGGCGTCGATCCCAAGCACGCCGACCAGATGGTCCGCGGCACGGTTCTGATGCCGAACGGGCTGGGCAAGTCCAAGCGAGTCCTCGTCATCACGAGCGGTGACAAGCTCCGCGAGGCGCAGGAAGCTGGCGCCGATTTCGTGGGCGGCGAAGACATGGTCAATAAGATTCAGTCCGAGGGCTGGACGGATTACGATGCCGTGATCGCCACGCCGGACATGATGCGCTCGGTCGGAAAACTCGGTAAGGTGCTCGGTCCCCGCGGCCTGATGCCCAATCCGAAGACCGGCACTGTAACTGTTGACGTCGGCAAGGCTGTGCAGGAAACCAAGGCCGGCAAGGTGGAATTCCGCGTCGATAAGACCGGGATCATTCATGCGCCGGTCGGTAAGACCAGCTTCGCGTCGAACAAGCTCGTCGAAAATGCTTCCACGCTGATCACGGCGGTTCTGAAGGCCAAGCCTTCGGCGGCCAAAGGTAAGTACGTGAAGAGCGCGACCATTTGCTCCACCATGGGGCCGGGGATCGCGGTGGACGTAGCGGAATATGCGGCTAAGGAAGCCGCGCAGCACGAGTAGCCGCCGGTTCAGGTTGAATTCAGGGTTGTCATCATGAAGAACAGAGAAGACAAGAAGAAGGATTTTGAAGAGCTGCGCAAGGCGCTCGAATCGGTCCGCAACGTCTTTATCACCGGGTACGAAAAGATCACGGTCGATCAGGACTACAGTCTGCGCAAGACCATTCGCGCGGCCGGCGGTTCCTATAAAGTCATCAAGAACAATGTGGCGGAAAAGGCGTCGGCTGGCCTGCCGGCGGAGCCCGTGTTCCAGAATCTCAAGGGCATGACGTCGATTGCATGGACCGAAGGCGATCCGGTGGCTCTGGCGAAAGCGCTCACGGCCTACGCGAAGACCACGCCGGCGTTCACGTTCAAGGCGGGTCTGGTGGAGGGCCGCGCCGTCGATATCAAGGCAATCAACGATCTCGCTTCGCTGCCTCCGAAGGAAGAGATCTTTGCCAAGCTTCTGTATGTAATCAATGCGCCCGCTTCGCAGCTGGTGCGGACGATCAACGCGGTGGGCCGCGATCTCGCCGTTGTGGTGGATCAGGGCGTTCAGAACAACAAATTTCAGTCGTAAAAGTTTCGAAAGTTAAACAGGGAGTTTCAATAAGATCATGGCGGACATTAACGCAATTGCGGATCAGATTCAGGGCCTGACGCTGCTCGAAGCGTCGCAGCTCGTGAAGTTGCTCGAAGAAAAGCTGGGTGTTTCGGCGGCTGCTGCCGCGCCGGTGATGGTGGCTGGCGGTGGCGGCGGTGCGGCGGCGGCCCCGGCAGCAGAAGAGAAGACGGAATTCTCGGTTGTTCTCACTGCGGCGGGCGCAAACAAGATCAACGTCATTAAGGTTGTGCGCGAAGTCACGAGCCTGGGCCTCAAGGAAGCCAAGGATCTGGTGGACGCGGCCCCCAAGCCTGTCAAGGAAGGCGTCAGCAAGGACGAAGCTGAGGCCATCAAAAAGAAGTTCGCTGACGCTGGCGCAACCGTTGAAGTGAAGTAGTTTAACTTCTTTCGGTTGTAGCAGTTGCGGTCCCTTTGGTGGGGATTGAATGGCGGCGCTCGGGCCTTCCGCCCGGGTGCCGCCATTAACTTTGTTTTGATGGGTTTGACGGGTTGACCTTTCGGTGCTATCCTTTTAAGGTTGGCGAGTTCTGCACCGGATTTAAGGCCCGGGAATAGGTGACGGTGGCGCTGGAACCCTGGAACTTGTATTGCAGCCCGGTCTTACCATCGCACGGAGGCGTCGTGTCTTCGTGCGGCAACGCCATTGGTCCATTTCACTGCACTCCGGTTGCTTCCAGCAACTTTCCTTCATCGGCGAACAGCAAACTGACAAACGATATTTTTCCACCCGGAATGGTTGTGGTTTTGGCGGAGCGTGCCCGGTTTTGCGGCCACGTTCCGCTTCAGTATTTGGTTTCCAGGTAGCCGCTTCCTGATAGCGGCGCCTGTTGCAACGGAGCTCCCGAATCCTTATGTCTTCTGAAAACGGTCTGGCACCCGATCGAGTTGATTTTTCCAAGATTAAAACTTCGATTCCGATCCCGAATCTGATCGAAGTGCAGCGCAATTCCTATGAGCAGTTTCTGCAGATGGACCTGTTGCCCAATGAGCGCGACGACATCGGTCTGCAGACAGTGTTCACGTCCGTGTTTCCGATCTCCGATTTCCGCGGCGTCAGCCAGCTGGAATTTGTCGATTATTCCATCGGCAACTGGGAGTGCAAGTGCGGCAACCTGAAAGGTCTGCACCACCTGCGTTCCACCTGCCGCAACCCCGCCTGCGGAGCCGCCATCAAAACGGATCCGTTCCACCCCGGCGACGTGCTTTGCCACCATTGCGGCACGTTCAACAAGAACATCGTCACGTTCTGCAACAAGTGCGGCGATCCGGTCGGCCTGCAGCTCAAGTACGATCAGGCGGAATGCGAAGAGCGTGGCATGACTTATGCCGCGCCCCTCAAGGTCACCATCCGGCTCACGGTTTATTCGCGTGACGCGGAGACGGGAGCCAAGAGCGTCCGCGACATCAAAGAGCAGGAAGTCTTCTTCGGCGAAATCCCGCTGATGACGAACAATGGAACGTTCATTGTGAACGGCACCGAGCGCGTCATTGTCAGCCAGTTGCACCGTTCGCCGGGCGTCTTCTTCGAGCGCATCCCGTCGCAGGGCTACTTCCTCGGCAAGATCATCCCTTACCGCGGAAGCTGGGTTGAATTCGAATACGACAACAAAAACCTTCTGTACGTCCGTATCGACCGCAAGCGCAAGTTCTATGGTTCCGTCTTCCTGCGCGCCCTCGGCCTCGAAAGCGACGAGCAGATTCTCCGCACGTTCTACCGCATCACGAAGATCAATGTGAAGGATGCGAAGCTGCTCTGGCAGGTGGATGACAGCCTCGTCGGACTGAAGCTCTCGCACGCCATCACCGCGAAGGGCGGCGAAACGGTTGTCCCGCAGGGCCGCAAGATCACCTCGAGCGTGATGAAGGAAGTGGTCAAGGCGAAAATCGCTCAGGTAGAGGTCGCAGTTAACGATCTCGAAGGGGCGTATGTCGCGGCCGACGTAGTCGATATGTCGACCGGCGAAGTTCTGATCGACGCCAATCAGGAGCTGACCTCGACCGTCGTGGCCAGGCTGATCGACGCCGGCATTACGAGCTTCGAGGTGTTCTTCCCCGAGCGCGACGAAGTCGGCACGGTGATCTCCACCACGCTCCGCAAGGATCCGGTCAAGACCCGCAAGGAAGCCCTGATCGAAATCTACCGCAAGCTCCGTCCGGGCGATCCGCCCACGGTGGACACCGCGACTCAGCTCTTCGAAGGCATGTTCTTCGACCCACGCAAGTATGACTTCTCGCGCGTGGGCCGCATGAAGTTTTCGATCAAGATTTACGACGCGCCCGAATCGCCGAAGCGCGTGACGCCGGAAGGCAAGCTCTACGATCCCCGCATTCTGCACCGCGAGGATTTCTACGATACGATCCGTTACCTGCTGAAGCTCCGCAAGGGCATCGGTGTGGTGGATGACATCGATCACCTCGGTAACCGCCGCGTGCGCGCGGTGGGCGAACTCCTCGAGAACCAGTTCCGCATCGGTCTGGTCCGCATGGAGCGCGCGATCAAGGAAAAGATGTCGGTCTACCAGGAAATGTCGACGGCGATGCCGCACGACCTGGTGAACGCCAAGCCCGTGATGGCGGCTATCCGCGAGTTCTTCGGATCGAGCCAGCTTTCGCAGTTCATGGACCAGACGAATCCGCTTTCGGAAATCACCCACAAGCGGCGTCTCTCGGCCCTTGGACCGGGCGGTCTGTCGCGCGAACGCGCGGGCTTCGAAGTCCGCGACGTGCACCCGACACACTACGGCCGTATCTGCCCGATCGAAACGCCGGAAGGTCCGAACATCGGTCTCATTTCGTCGCTCTCCTGCTTCGCCCGCATCAATGAGTACGGCTTCATCGAGAGCCCGTACAAACGCGTAGTGGGCGGCGTGGTCGTGGACAACGTGAAGATCCTCAACCCGGGCGACACGAGCTACAAGGTCAACGACGTGATTGCCCGCGAGGATGTGCTCAAGGCGAATGCGGCGCTCGGCCAGAAGAAACAGCCGGCCGAGTATGAATCGCACTGCGATTACCTCTCGGCGTGGGAAGAAGACAAGTACATCGTCGCGCAGGCGAACGTCGAGCTCGATGAGACCGGACGCATTGTTCCGGATCTCGCCAACGCCCGGCAGTCCGGCAACTTCGTACTGAAGTCGCGCGACGAAATCGAGTACATGGACGTGAGTCCGAAGCAGCTGGTCTCGGTGGCCGCTTCGCTCATCCCGTTCCTCGAAAACGACGACGCGAATCGCGCGCTCATGGGATCGAACATGCAGCGCCAGGCCGTTCCGCTGCTGCGTGGCGACGCTCCTTACGTCGGCACCGGCATGGAGTATGTGACGGCGCGCGACTCAGGCGCCGTGGTGCTCTGCCGCCGCACCGGCGTGGTGGATTCGGTCGACTCCGAACGCATCATCGTGCGCGTGGAAGGCACGGCGCATGAAGGTCAGATGTCGCGCGAAGTGGGCGCGGATATCTACCAGATGACGAAGTTCAAGCGCTCGAACCAGAACACCTGTATCAACCAGAAGCCAATCGTGGCTCAGGGGCAGCGCGTGGTCAAAGGCCAGGTTCTGGCCGACGGGCCCTGTACCGATATGGGCGAGCTCGCTCTCGGCCGGAACGTGCTGGTCGCGTTCATGCCGTGGCGCGGCTACAACTTCGAAGACGCGATCCTGGTCAGCGAAAAACTGATCAAGGAAGACTACTACACCTCGATCCACATCGAGGAGTTCGAAATCGAAGCCCGCGATACGAAGCTGGGACCCGAAGAAATCACGCGCGACATTCCGAACATCGCCGACGCGTTCCTGCGCAATCTGGATGAATCGGGCGTGATCCGGATCGGCGCCACGGTAAAGCCGGGCGACATTCTGGTCGGCAAAGTGACGCCGAAAGGCGAAACGCAGCTGACGCCGGAAGAAAAACTCCTCCGCGCGATCTTCGGCGAAAAAGCCGGCGACGTGAAGGACGCTTCGCTCTACTGCCCGCCGGGCATTGAAGGCACCGTGGTCGATTGCAAGATCTTCTCCCGCAAAGGCCAGGAGAAGGACGAGCGTTCCCGCCGCATCGAAGAATCGCAGATTGCCCGCCTGCGGCGCAATCTCGACGACGAAATCCGCATCCTGACCGACGAGCGCGCCAAGCGTCTGGTGGCTCTGCTCGAAGGCAAGGAAGTGCAGGCGGATCTGCACGACGAAAAGACCAATAAGAAGCTGCTCTCGAAGGGCGAGATTCTGGACCGCGAAATCATCGAGCGGACCAAGTCGCGCGACCTGAAGCGCGCCCGCCTCGCCAACCGCGACCCGCGCGTGAACGAGCAGATCGATGAAATCGAAGAGATGACATCCCGTCAGATTCAGGTGCTCGAAAAGATCACCGAAGAGAAGACGGGCAAGCTCAAAAAGGGCGATGAACTTCCTCCGGGCGTCATCAAGCTCGTGAAGGTCTACATCGCGATGAAGCGCAAGCTGTCGGTCGGCGACAAGATGGCCGGCCGCCACGGTAACAAGGGTGTCATCGCGCGCATTCTGCCGGAAGAAGATATGCCGTACCTGCCGGACGGCACGCCGGTCGAAATCGTTCTGAACCCGCTCGGCGTTCCCAGCCGTATGAACGTCGGTCAGATTCTCGAGACGCACTTGGGCTGGGCCGGCGCGAAGCTGGGCTTCCAAGCCATCACGCCGGTTTTTGACGGTGCGACCGAGGAAGTCATTCGCAACTGCCTGGTCGAGGC
>DASZVV010000117.1:0-2129 GCA_035546955.1 Bryobacteraceae bacterium | reverse complement strand
GTGTGCGCGCGAACTCGAGCGGCGTAAACCACGCGGGCTTTTCGAAGCCGCGGCGTGCCAGCGATTCCAGCATCTGTTCGTAGACAACGGCAGCGTCGTTGGGCGTTGCGTGGCCGGAGAGAATCTTCCGGATTCTCGTGCGCGCCCGCCATTGCCGGAGCACGCGGGGGCCGAAGCGGCGCAGCAAAAACAGAGCGCCCGCGATGCCGGCGATCCACAGGATGGCGAATCCGAGCTTCGAAAACGCGACGCCCGGCAGCGACAGGTTCGATTCGTTCGAGCCGAGATTGCGGATTTTATCGCGGAACCCGAATGCCAAAACCGCCTGCTGGTCAGGATTATAGGCCATCACCCAGCGCTGCCAGGCGGTGTCCATCGCGTCGAAGTACATGTTCATGCGCTGCAGTTTCGCGCCCAGCCAGCCACCGGAGGCATCGCCGGAAGCCGGAGGCGTGGGGTCGAACGTGACCCATCCGCGGCCCTCGATCCAGGCTTCCACCCACGCGTGCGCGTCCGAGGCGCGAACCACCCAGGTACTGGAGACATCGTTGTAATAGCCGCTCTGGAAACCGGTCGCGACGCGCGCCGGGATGCCCTGCGTGCGCAGCAGGACTGCCATGGCGGAGGCGAAGTATTCGCAATAGCCGCGCTTCGTGGTGAAGAGGAAATCGGCGAGCGGGTCGTGGCTGAGAGATTCGGGTGTGGTGTCGAGCGAATACTGAAAACCGCGCTGCAGGTTTTCTTCGATGCGGACGGCGCGCCCGTAGTCGGTCTGGTTGGGATCGCCGGCGATCCACTGGCGTCCAAGAGCCGCAATCCGCCGGTCGAGCGGGGGCAATGAAAGATTGCGCGCGCGGTCGGCGTTGGAGAGCGGATAGGGTAAGGGCGTCCCGCGCCAGGCGGAAACCTCATAGACGATGGGCTCCCCGGGAAGCGACGTGATGCGAAACGAATCGTCGGCGGTCCGGACGAGGCTGGGGGCATCGTTGCCGGCCCTTGTCACTGACAGAGCGAAGTTGAAGAACTCCGGGACGCCAGCGACGAAGAGCGTGCCCGCGCCGGAATTACTGACGTCGACCTGGTACAGCATGCGTTCGCCGTCAAGCCTGGAGAGTTGCCAGATATCGGCGACGGGCACGCGGCCGTCCGCCGGGACGATGTCCGGCGTGATGGGTGGTTCGGACCACCGGCGGCCGTCAAAGCGGCTGAGCGCGGAGCCGCGCCATTTGAGATTGCCTGGCAGTTGCTTGCCGTAGGAGCGGATATGGAGGATCGGGCGGGTGTCTTTGGCGATGGCGCCGAAGCGGCCGAGATCGATGGAGTTGGTAAAGCCGGTGAGACGGGCGCCATTCGGGAAGAGCAGGGAAGCGGCGCGGGCGGTTCGGGGGACCAGGAAAAAGAGCCCGGCGGTAATGAACAGAATCCCGAAAGCAGAGCAGGCCACCATGACGGCGAGAGAGCGGGCTGTGCGGCGATTGGTGCGTGGTCCCACGGTGCCGGCAGCGCGCGAACTGTGGAGGAAGCCGCGGCGGATTTCCGAACTGGTGAGAGCGCCGAGGCCGAAAAGAATTGCAAGCGCCAGCCAGAAGAAGAAGCGGAATTGCGTGGAGAGGGCTGCCGCGCCGATGAGCGCAACGAAGGCGAGCGTGGCGGTATAGAGGTAATCACGCTCCGTGCGGGCAGAGAGGATGCGAGCCACGCCGAGGAAGCAGACGCCATGCGCGGTGGCGGCGAAGAAATCGTGCGAGAGGAAGTAGAAGTCGAAGGGATAAAAGATGAGGTACGTGCCGGCAAGCACGGTGACCAGCTTCTGAGGGATGCGAAGGCGGACGACGCCCGCCACCATCAGGATGCGTAAGGCGATGCCGCCGAGCAGAAAGGTGAGAGAGGCGAGGTCGAGACGGCCGGTATCGGCAAGCGCGCAGAATGCGGCGGCGACCAGGCCAAGCAGGGAATACTGGAAAAACTGCTCGACCGGCGAGGCGGCCGGGATGCGTGCGCTCTGCACAGGACCAGTGTAGCGGCTCGAAGGGGTGACGGGAGTACGGCGGCGCTTATTGCAGCGCCACCGTCACCACATTGGAATTCACTGCTACGCCGGTCGCCGGATCGGTTACGGTGACCGTGAG
>DASZVV010000116.1:0-2964 GCA_035546955.1 Bryobacteraceae bacterium | reverse complement strand
TCGCCGATGGCCGCGAGTTTCGTCCACGCCATGACTTCCAGTTTAGTGGGCCACCTGCGAAAATAGAGGTTACGTGGATTTTCTTTCCGGTCTGAATCCTCCTCAGCGTGAAGCGGTCGAAACTACTGAAGGCCCCGTCCTGATCCTGGCGGGCGCAGGCAGCGGAAAGACGCGCGTCATCACGCATCGCATCGCGCACCTGGTCACGGCGAAACAAGTGCCGCCGTTTGCCGTGATGGCGGTCACGTTCACCAACAAAGCCGCGGGCGAAATGCGGGAACGCGTACTCTCGCATCTGGAGAGCTTTGCGATGACGTCGAACCCGCTGATCGCGACGTTCCACTCGTTCTGCGTGCGCCTGCTGCGCCGCGATGGCGATGCGCTCGCGCAAATCCGGCCGGGCTTCACGCGCAATTTTTCGATCTACGATGACGACGATCAGCTTTCCATCGTCAAAGCCGCGTATAAGCGCATGGGGCTGGACGACAAGCAGATTCCGCACCGCACCGCACTTTCGCAGATCAGCCAGTCGAAGAACCTGAAGGAAAGCCCGCAGGATCTCTACGGACGCGCCACCGATCCGCGGATCACGCGCATCGCCGCTGTGTACGAGGAATACGAGAAAGCGCTGCGCCAGGCGAACGCGCTCGATTTCGACGATTTGCTGCTCGAAACCGTGCGGCTGCTGGCGCATGATGAAGCCACGCGCGATGCGTGGAACCGGCGCATCAGCTACCTGATGATCGACGAATACCAGGACACCAACCGCAGCCAGTACGATCTGATGCGACTGCTGACGCGCCGGCACGACAACATCTGCGTGGTCGGTGACGAGGATCAGTCCATCTACAGCTGGCGCGGCGCCGATATCCGCAACATCCTTGATTTCGAGAAAGATTTCCCGAACGCAAAGACGATTCGGCTCGAACAGAATTATCGCTCCACAAAGAACATCCTGGAAGCCGCCAGCATGGTGATATCGAACAACCAGGAGCGCAAAGGCAAGTGGCTCTGGACCGAATCCGACGAAGGGGACCAGATCACCATCTATCCGGCCCAGGATGCCGAGAACGAAGCGCTGTTCATTGCGGACACAATCAAAAAGATTCTGCGGCAGTATCCGGACCGCCGCGTCGCCGTGCTCTACCGGACGAATTCGCAATCGCGGCAGATCGAAGAAGCGATGCGCCGCTACAGCCTCAAGTACAACGTGGTCGGGGGCATCAGCTATTACCAGCGCGCGGAAGTGAAAGATATCCTGGCGTATCTGAAGTTCGCCCAGATCCACACGGATTCGGTTGCGCTGGGACGCATCATCAATACGCCGGCGCGGGGCATCGGCAAATCGACCGTCGATCAGGCGGAGGAATACGCCGCGAAAAACGGGCTGAGCCTGTGGGATGCCCTCATGGCGCTGTTCGATGACAAGCAGCTCGGCACGCGCGCCCATTCGGCTGTCAACGCTTTCCGGCTGCAGGTGGAAGATCTGGCGGAAGCAGTGAAGAAGCTACCGCTGCATGAGGCGCTGAACTTCATCGAAGAGCGCACTGGCTATCGCGGGATGCTGGAGCAGGACAACACACCGGAATCGCAGGCGCGCCTCGAAAACCTGAATGAATTGAAAAACGCCGCGCGCGAAGCCGTGGAGCGGGGCGAAACGGCGGAAGAATTTCTCGATCATGCGGCGCTCGTCGCGCAGACGGATGCCCTCGACGAGCAGGCGCAGATCACCCTGATGACGCTCCACAACGCCAAGGGTTTGGAGTTTCCGGTCGTGTTTCTGGCCGGCATGGAAGAAGGCCTGTTCCCCCACAGCCGGTCACTGCTGAGCGAAGGTGCAATGGAAGAAGAGCGCCGGCTCGCCTACGTAGGAATGACGCGCGCGGAAAAACGGCTCATCATCAGTTGGGCGCGGTATCGCCGCAAATTCGGAGGCGGCGAACAGCAGCGCAGCCTGCCGTCGCGATTCCTGAAGGAAATCCCTTCGCACCTGATCATCCAGCTCGGCGTCGCGGACGACGATGACGTAGCGGATCCGTCAAACGTCGATCTTCATGCCGAGCGATCGACAGTACGGCAGGAATCCCGCCGCAACCTCTATACAGGGAAAACATACAACTCGCTCGAAAACGTCTCGGAATTTTTCCGCCAGCGCGGGATGAATGTGCCGGTGCGCGGATTCGGGGGACCTGCGGCGAACGTGCCGCCTCCGCCGGCGCCGCCGAAACCGAAGCCGCCTGCAGCCCCTGTTCCCCCGGCGCCGCGCCCGGAAAGCCGCCAGGGAGGGCTCTTCCCGCACTCCGAAGAGAGCAACACGCCCCCCTGGGAGGGACCCTCGATCCAGCGCCATGCCCAGACGGTTCCGCCCCCCAAACCGCGGACCGCGATGCCCGCCCCCCCCCCGGCTCCCAAACGCCCGTCCTCAGCAGGTACAGTAGTAGAGCACCCCAAATATGGGAGAGGGACCATCGTCCGCCGGGAAGGCGATGGCGCGGATGCGAAGATTGTGGTCGCTTTCGACCGCGGCGGATTGAAAAAGCTAGTGGAGAAATATGCGGGCCTGACAAAGGTCTGACGAAAAGACACGATGAATACAAAGAATATTGAATCGAAGGAAGAACGCAAGAAGGCGAAGCGCACAGCCCGCAAGAAGGCGGCGCCGAAAGCCAAGCGCGCGTCCACGGTGGCGCGCGGCTCGATGAAGAAAAAAGTCAAGCAGATGGCTAAAGGCCAGCAGGTTCGCAAGCGGTAGCCGGCTTGAACAGGCTGCTGCGCACCCGCGGAATCGATGCGCTGATCGCCGCTTCGGAATCCCCGGAGCGGCGATTGCGCAAGACGCTGGGTCCGTGGAGCCTGATTGGGCTGGGCGTCGGGGCTGTCATCGGCTCCGGCATTTTTATCCTCACCGGTACCGCCGCAGCCGGGCAGCAACTGCAATTCAAGTCCGTACTCAACGCCCCGATC
>DASZVV010000115.1:0-10885 GCA_035546955.1 Bryobacteraceae bacterium | reverse complement strand
CCCCTGCGAATTCTTCGCGTTCCACCAGACAGCGAACGCGGAAATCCCGATCACCAGCAGCAGACCCGCCAGCGCTGCCGCCAGAAGAATAGACCTGCGGGCGCGCATTGGTTCCCCCATAGTCAGTATCCCTCTCAGCGCCAAAGTCTTAGAATGGTCTCCCTTCTTTCAGGGTCCCACGAAAACGTTCGCCGTGCGATAGTCTACGGCTTTTTTCGGGTGACACTGGTAGGACCCCGGGATGACATCTAACCTATTGAAAACGCTACTCTTGTATTGCCGGGTGACCTCCCGGAAAATATCATGGAAAACTGGACCAGAGAGCGCCTGCAAACGGTAGTGACGGAACACCTGAACGGCGTCAAACTGATCGTCGTTTCGAACCGCGAGCCATACATCCATGTTCATGAGGAAGGCCGGATCGTGTGCACGCAGGCGGCGAGCGGACTGACAACCGCGCTCGATCCGATACTGCGGGCGTCAGGCGGCGTGTGGGTCGCGCATGGCAGCGGCAATGCGGACCGGGAGATGGTGGACGCGCAGAGTCATGTGCCTGTCCCGCCGGAAGCGCCGTGCTACACGCTGCGCCGGGTCTGGCTGCCGAAGCAAACGGAGGAAGGCTATTACTACGGACTGGCGAACGAAGGACTCTGGCCGCTGTGTCACGCGGCGTTCCATCGTCCGCGCTTCAGCGCCAAAGACTGGGCGAGCTACAAAGAGGCGAACGAGCTCTTCGCCGAGGCGATTCTTGAAGAAGCGGCCGGCGGCCCGGCTCTGGTCTTCATCCAGGATTACCATTTCGCGCTCCTGCCGCGCATGCTGAAGGCGAGGAACCCTCACCTCACAGTGGCGCAGTTCTGGCATATCCCGTGGCCGAATCGCGAGACGTTCCGGGCGTTCCCGTGGAAAGAAGAATTGCTCGACGGGATGCTGGGTAACGACCTCCTCGGATTCCATCTGAAATACCATTGCGCGAATTTCATGGAGACGATCGAGCGCTCGATTGAAGCGCGCATCGATCACGAGCACGGCACCATTACCCGGAACGGTAGTCAAACGGTGGTGCGGGCATTTCCCATCAGTATCGATTTCGAAAAGCACGCCCATATGGCGGCGCGAGCCCATTACGGAACCTCGACCGCGCACTGGGTCAAGGCGCTCGGCAACCCGCCGGAGATTCTCGGGATTGGAATCGACCGTGTGGATTACACGAAAGGAATTCCGTACCGGCTGCAGGCGATCGACCGGCTTCTGGAGGAGCATCCGGAATATATCGGCCGGCTGGTGTTTCTCCAGGTGGGCGTACCGAGCCGTACCGCGATCCCGGAATACGATGCGCTTAACCGGGCGCTACACGAGCAGGTGGATGCCATCAACCACAAATGGGAGCGGCAGGGCTGGAAGCCAATCACCCTGATTTCGAGACATCTCGATCAGCAGGCGCTTGTGGCGCTCGAACTGATGGCCGATTTCTGCCTGGTTACGTCGCTGCACGATGGGATGAATCTGGTTGCCAAGGAATTTGCCGCCAGCCGGATCGACGGCGATGGCGTGCTGGTTCTGAGCGCATTCACCGGCGCGGCGCGCGAGCTCGTGGATGCACTTCTGGTCAATCCTTTCGCCGTGGATGAAATGGCGCGGGTGATCCATGAGGCGATCAATATGCCGGCGGAAGAGCGCCGGCGCCGCATGAACCGGATGCGATCGGCGGTTGCCGCAAACAACGTTTACCGCTGGGCCGGACGGATCCTGTTGACGCTGTGTGGATGTGAGCCGAACGAAGTCGCCTATGTTCCCGCCCTGGCCGACAACCATTCGGCCGCGGGTGCGGCACTTTGAAATCGGGACTGTCACTGCTGAACGCCGTCGACAGCATGCTCTGCGGGTCAGGGCGAATTCTTATCGCTTCGGACTTTGACGGGACGCTTTCTCCACTGGTCGACAAGCCCGCCGATGCGAACTTGGCGTCCGCGGCGCTGACGGCAGTGGAAAGTGTACTTGCATGTTCCCGCCTGACGCTCGCGGTGATCACCGGGCGGCGGCTCGCCGATATCGAACGGCGCCTGCCGCCGGGCGTTATTTTCTCCGGCAATCATGGGCTTGAAATCAGAGGCGGCGGGCTTCGCTTCGAGCATGACGCTGCGTGGCATCTGCGGCCGGTGATCGCGAAATCCTGCGAAGCGCTGGAAGCCGCGACAGCTCCGTGGCCCGCGGCGTGGGTAGAGGATAAGGAACTGACTGCCACCCTGCACTTTCGCAAAGTGGCGCCGGAGTACCGGGAAACGCTTCTTTATGCCGCGCGGCGCGCCCTTGGCGCATTCGGGCCGAAAATTTCCATGCGTGCCGGCCGCGATGCACTTGAAATCCGCCCGCGGGTCCCGTGGAACAAAGGATCGGCCCTGGAATATATTTATAGGGAGGCGGGCCCATTCGAGTCCTGTATTTGTCTGGGCGATGACCGCACCGACGAATCGATGTTTCGCGCGGGGTGCTGCAACGTGAGCGTCCGCGTGGGATCTTCGCGCGTGACGGCTGCGGCCTATTGTCTCCCGGAGCCCTGTGATGTATCGCAATTGTTTTCCCATATCGCTGAGGTGTGCGGCGCTGACCCGCCGCCGATCAGTCGCGGGTTTACGGGTTGCACCGCGGGGCCGGCAGCCGGAGGTTCGCTGACAGCGGATCATGCCGGATCAGGACAATGATCGCGCGGAAGTGGACCGCTTCCTTCTCGACCGTATCGAAACAGTGCCGCATCTCGAAGCGCTTCTGCTCCTTTGGAACAGCCGCCCGAAAATGTGGTCTGCCGAAAACACGGCGGACTCTCTGTATATTTCGACGGACGCTGCGAGGGCGATCCTCGGAGATCTGGTCCGGCGAAATCTCATCGTATTCTCAGGATCGGCGGGCGGCTTTTTTTATGAATCCGACGCGGCGCGGGATCGCATCGTGGGTCTGGTGGACCGGGCATACCGCCGTGAGCTCATCCGCATCACGAGACTGATACACTCCAAACCATCGGCGGCGATCCGGGAGTTTGCCCGGGCCTTCCGTCTCCGGAAGGAGCACGAATAAATGGGCCACGCAGTCAACCTCCTGGGCGCGCTGACCTGCCTGCTGTGCTCTGTTCTGCTGTTTCGCGCATGGAGGAAGGTTCGCCAGCGTCTTCTTTTCTGGAGCGCTCTTTGCTTCGCGGGTCTGACGATTTCGAATGCGCTCGTATTTGCCGATCTCGTGCTGTTTCCGGGCGTGGATCTTTATCCGGCGCGCCTCGCAACCGCAGCTGTCGCCATGCTTCTGCTGCTGTTCGGGCTGATCTTTAGCAGTGATTAAACCGGTGGTGATTGAACGAGGGAGCGACTGAACTATGACTGAAGGATTTTTGCTGGGCGTCATCGCCACCAGTTCGCTTGCCGTCGGGCTTTATTTTCTGAAATTCTGGAAAAGCACCCGCGATACGTTCTTTCTTGCATTCGGCGCGGCGTTCATCATCGAAGCCTTCAACCGCTCCACTTTCCTTTTTTTCGCGAAACCGAACGAGGGGAGCCCGTGGATTTATCTGGTGCGGCTCCTCTCCCTGCTTCTCATCCTCGCAGCGATTCTGAGAAAGAATTTCGGGTAATCCATCAGGCAGCCGGGTTGACTATGCGGCGACCGCCGGAGCGCCCGCGCCATTGATCCTGATGTCGATGCACGGCGCGCTCAAGAGCGTGTTGTGGATCAGGCACTTCTTCACGGCGCGCAACACGCCCTCCTCATGGCGGCTTTCGAGTGGCGGCATTGTTAAATCAATCTGAAACGAGCTGAGGCGCGCCGGGTTGGCAGCCTTCAGAGCTTCCACGCGAACGGCCAGACCATCCGCCGCGATACCGCGCGCCTTCAGATACTCCGCGGCGTAATAGCCGGCGCATGTGCCAAGCGCCGCCAGAAGGAACTCCGGCGGGGTCATTCCCGTATCGGTGCCGCCGTTTGTGATCGGCTGGTCGCAAAGCGTGCGATGGCCGCGCGCATCGGATTCGAATCGGACTCCACCGAGATATCTGACATCAACCTGAATCATGTTGTTCCTCACGGCTGGGGAAGCAGTTTCCTCGCCAGCCTGAGGACGCTGTTACGTCAATCCTTACGGCGACTGGTGCGTTACATGACGCAGATAAAGGCGCTGTTTTGCGCCGGGGGAACGCAATTGCGCCGTTCTATCGCCAGCGGCCTTCGTGCCAGTAGTAGCGGCGCCCGCGTCTCACCCATCGCCCTGCTTCCCAGCGGTGGCGGCCGGGCGGAAGCCGTTCCCAGTGCCCGGGGAGCCAGTCCCAGCCGGCATCGTGCCACCTCCAATGTCCATCGATCCAGAAAAATCCCGATCCCGGCGGCGGGACAAACGCTTCGACTCGCGCCGGTGGCGGGGCCAGCGTCACGTAAGTTCCCAAATAGGTACCGGCGCAGCCCGAAAGAGCGAGAGACGCCGCAATCATCACTTTCGCAGTCCAGCTTTTCATCGAGCCTCCTTTTTGGATGGCTGGCGCAACAGATGAGGGGCACCCCACATGCAAGAAACTTTGCCATGCCGACATTTCCCGGAAGGCCGCAGTCGCGAGTGGCGGCCCTCTACGTGCGGGAATCCCTCGGGAACGGGAATCAGGACGGACGCGAATGCGCTCTCAAATCAAACTCGGGCGAATTTTTGGAATTCAGATTGGACTGCATTACAGTTGGTTCGTCATTGCGTTTCTGATTGTCATCTCACTCGGATCGCTGTTCCGGCATGACAATCCCGAATGGAGCCGCGCACTCGTTGCTGCTCTTGCGCTTTCGGCCGCTCTCCTGTTCTTCGTGTCCCTGCTGCTGCATGAGCTCTCGCACTCGGTTTTCGCCAGATCGCGGGGGCTGCCGGTGCGCGAGATCACGCTCTTCGCGCTGGGCGGTGTTTCGCAGATCGAAAAAAATCCCACGAGCGCCCGGACTGAATTCTGGATGGCCTTTGTGGGCCCCCTGACGAGCGCGGCCATTGGCATCGTCTTCAGGATTCTGGAAGGCCTTGCCGGATCGGGAACTTCTCCCGCCGGCGCGCTCTTCGCGTGGCTCGGCTACATCAATCTGGCGCTCGCAGGGTTCAACCTGATCCCTGGTTATCCGCTTGATGGCGGACGTATCCTCAGGGCTGCCATCTGGTGGAAGACGGGCGAAAAGGAGCGATCCACGCGGATCGCCGCGCGAGTGGGTCAGGTCGTCGGCGGTATCTTCATCGCGTTCGGCATCCTGCAGGCGTTCGGCGGCGCGGGCATCGGCGGACTGTGGATCGCGTTCATCGGATGGTTTCTTCTTCAGGCCGCCGGGGAGAGCTATGTGCAAAGCAACCTCGAGGACACGCTCACCGGCATCAAGGTGGGGGACATCATGTCGCACGATTGCACCAGCATCGATGAACACATGAATATTCAGACATTCGTGGATGATTTCCTGCTGAGAAGCGCAAACCGGTGCTTTCTCGTGATGGACCACGATCAGCTTGCCGGGATGATCACAGCCGCGGATATCAAGAAAATAGAACGTTCGCGCTGGCCGTTCTCGACGGTTTCCGACGCGATGCGTCATCTCGAAGACATGCGAACCATCACACCCGATACGCCGGTGCAGACGGCGATCGGAATTCTGGCGCATGAGGATCTGAATCAGCTGCCCGTGGTGAATCACGGCAGCGTCATCGGCCTGTTCAGCCGCGCACAGTTCCTGAATTTTCTGAGAACGCGCGCGGAATTGCACGCGTGACTCCCATCGCAAGGTGACTGGACGCTCAGCCCCACTGGCTCAGAGCGTGCAACCTGACGGCGTAAGGAGTTTCCCCCATGAAGCATCTCATTGCGCCGGCAATGCTCGCCGTTCTGACTATTGGGCTCTTAGTGGCCGACGTGAAAACCGACTACAGTCACTCCGCGGATTTCCGCGATCTCCACACGTATTCGTGGCTCAAAGTGGATGCCGCCAATCCACTTTGGACAGACCGGATCCAGCGGGCTGTCGATCAGGAGCTTGCGGCGAAGGGCCTGACGAAGCAGCCGAACGATGGCGATATCAGAGTCGCGGCGATCGGCCGCACGAAGGAAAGCCAGACGTACACTACCTTCTACAACGATCTGGGCGGTGGCTGGATGTGGCAGGGATTCGGCGACGGTATTTCCACGACAACGAGCGAAGAAACGCCCGTTGGCACGCTGACGGTGGATCTGTTTAACGGCAAGACGAAGAAACTGATCTGGCGCGGTGTCGCTACAAAGACCCTCTCCGATAAGCCGGAGAAGAACGAAAAGAAGCTGCAGGATGCCGTTGCGAAGATGTTCGACAAGTTCCCGCCCAAAAACGACTAATTCGCACAGATTCTCAAAACGGACGCCGGGCGTCCCCAAATAAGCCAAAGGCACGATTAGCGGATACAGAAGCAAGAGGAGCATTTATGAAAGCAGTCGTCTGGAAAAGCAGAGAAAACGTCGCTGTGGAGAACGTTCCTGACCCAAAGATTGAACAGCCAACCGATGCGGTTATCCGCATCACAACCGCCGCCATATGCGGCAGCGATCTGCATATGTACGAAGAACGCAGTTCAGCGCAACCCGGTACTGTGTTCGGGCACGAGAACATGGGCGTGGTGGAAGAAGTGGGCCCTGCTGTGTACTCCATCCGGAAGGGCGACCGAGTCGTGCTTCCGTTCAACATCTCGTGCGGGTTCTGCTTCAACTGCTCGCGAGGCTACACCAACGCCTGTCTGACAGCCAATCCGGAAGGAACAAGTGCCGGATACGGCTATTCGGGAATGGGGCCGTACCGCGGTGGCCAGGCCGAATATCTGCGCGTTCCCTGGGCGGATTTCAACTGCCTGAAACTTCCCGGAAATCCGAATGACGAACTGGAAGACGATTTCGTTTTGCTGGCGGATATTCTGCCGACGAGCTGGCATTCCACCGAGCTTGCCAACGTCCAGCGAGGCGATTCCGTTGCGGTGTTTGGCGCGGGGCCGGTTGGTCTGCTTGCAGCATACAGCGCCATACTGAAAAGCGCCGCCGAGGTGTTTATCGTCGACCGCGCGCCGGAACGCCTCAAACTGGCGGAATCGATCGGAGCGATTCCTGTCGATTTCACCGCCGGCGATCCTACGGAACAGATCAAGGATCTGCGGAAAAGCAATCGGCGGGTACAGAGCGCCTTGCGGCCGGAAGAGCGTAAGATGACGGGCGTCAACTGCGCGATCGATGCAGTAGGTTACCAGGCGCACAGCGGCGCCGATCCCGAGCGCGAGGATCCGATGCAGACGGTTCGGTGGATTTCGCAGGTGATTAACCCGACGGGAAGCGTGGGGCTGATCGGCGTCTACTTTCCAAAGGACCCGGGAGGCGTGAACGAACATGCCAAAAAGGGCGAATTTCTCTTCCCTCTGGGCGAGTTCTGGGATAAAGGCGTCACCATCGGGCAGGGGCAGGCGCCGGTGAAAAAATATAACGAGTATCTGCGCGACATGATTATTGCGGGGCGCGCGAGGCCGAGCTTCATCATTAGTCACCGGCTCCCGCTCAGTCAGGCGCCGCAGGCGTACGCGCACTTCGATCGGCGAGGCGTGGGCGACGGCCGCGCGTTCACGAAGGTGGTGCTCAAACCGGAGATGGATCGCGTCGCGGCATAGCAAGCGCGGACCGGCCCGGTCTTTGTTTCGCCCGCGTACCCCCAGATGAGATCAGGTCATGAAGGTACTGATCATCGGCGGGGGGCCGCGGGCCTGACCGGGGCAATTGCGCTCGAACTCATGGCCATCGAGCGAAATCGTTCAATAGCAGGCTCTCAGCGAGGTTGAACGCGCTCTGTTCCGAGGCACAAATGGAGGCGATGGCGGCGGGAGGTTCCAGGCCGGGACAGCATCATGATTCCCCGCCGCCGTTTGCAACCTGCGGTACATAGAACTTCCTGACCACCGCGAGCACGGCGGCGGCGAGGGGCGTGGCAAGAACCAGACCGAGGACACCGAACAGGATCGACATGAGCACCTGAGCGGAGATCGTGAGCGCGGGCGGCAGGTAAACGGCGCGGCGCTGCACCAGAGGAGTCAGCACGTATCCTTCGAGGATGTGAATCCCCAAAAAGAGTATTGTCACGATCAGCAGATCGGACGGGTTATAAGAAAGCGTCACCAGCGCCGTGATCACGTATGCGGCTACGGAACCGGCGAAGGGGACAAAAATCATCAGGCCCGTGATCAGACTCAGGGTGAACGCGAGAGGAATATGCAGCAGCAGCAGACCAACCAGTGAGACGACACCCAGCACGGCCATGGGCACCGATTGACCAATCAGCCACCAGCGCAAAGTATGAGCGACCGTAGTCAGCAGATCGTCCGCAGTTCGGCGCCAGGAGAGGGGCAGCAGAGCTAACAGACCCGCCCGGTAGAGGCGGGGATCTTCTCCCAGGTAGGCGGTGAGCACGATCATCACGGTGATGGCGATCGCAACATCGACGAGCACGGTTCCGATCTGGGTCACGTGCGACATCAGGGAGCCGAAGCTCGGGGTGTCCATGTGGGAAGTCAGGACGCGGCCCCAATCGAACTGATTCAGCCACGCGCGCGCGTTATCGATCGCACGCGGCAGTGCGCTGGTCAACTGGCTCAACTGGATGACGACCCGGGGGGCCAGCAGCCATGCAATCACGCCGGCGATGGAGATGATTCCTGCAAGAACCACCAGGTAGGCCCACTTGCGGCGCAGCGACGAATGGGCGCTCAGCCAGGATGCGGCCGTATCGAGGATCACTCCGCCGAGCACTCCGGCAAAGCCCAGCAGCAGTAGCCGCGCGGTGTAGAAAAGAAGAATGAAAGCGCTGGCGATCATGATCGTGATGACAACACGCCGCGCAAACAACCGGTCACTCTGCAGATTCACCACTTCTTTTCTGCTACTGCAAGAACCCACCCAACCATCCGGTGCGACCCGCCGCCCCGGTGCGGAACGGCTTCTGTATGGTCTGGGTCGTGCTTCAGTACACGTGCCCGCATGGAGCAGCATGTTCAACCCGTTTCGACACTGCGTAATGTGGCGACCATCGTCTTCATCGTGGTTACGAACTCATTCGGAAACCTGCTGCTCGCCATGGGCACGAAACAACTCCCCGATTTTCAGTTTTCGGGGCTGCCGCACTATCTCCAGGCGGTAATCACAAACCCGGACGTGCTCGCGGGAACCACATTGCTGGCGCTCTGGATGTTCGCACAGCTTTCCATGCTGAGCTGGTCTGACCTGACTTACGTGCTGCCGGTCACCGCCAGCGGTTACGTCATTGCTGCATTGCTGGGCACTTTTGTCCTTGGCGAAACAATATCGTTCACGCACTGGATCGGGATTCTGCTGATCTCCCTTGGCGCGATCGTAGTGGCGGAGACAGCGCCGAGGACGGTTCACGAGCCTGACGGAAAACTCGAATGAAATGGCTATGGGTAGCTATCACGGTGACGAGCGGGACCATAGGCGATTTATTGAGCGCGCATGGTATGTCCCAGCACGGAGTGCACGAATTCAGCCCATCCATGATGCGCCGTACGCTTCGATTTATCTTTTCGCATCGAAGCGTGGTGCTCGGGATCATAGCCAACGCGACTTCCTTCATTTCGTTCATGGCGCTGCTGTCGATATCTCCGCTGAACTTCGCCGTACCGGCTACCGCCCTCGGATATATATTGCGCACCGTTCTTGCAAAAATATTCCTCCACGAACAGATCGGCGCAAAGCGCTGGGCAGGGGCATTCCTCGTCGCCATCGGAGTGATCCTGATCGCGCTTTGAGCAGCCCTTCAGCCGGGGCCGCCCTGTGCGGCTCCGCCATGCAGGCCGACAAGGAATAACCCAGCGAGTATCAGGCCCGTCCCGCTGATTTTGACAATTAATGCATACCGGCCGAAATCTTCGCGAAACCAGGCGGGGTGGAACCGGGTGATCCACCACGCTCCGATGAAGATAACGACGTATCGCAGGCCGGAGATGGACGCCACCAGGGCCGGCGTGGCCCGGCTCACCGCGAGCACGACCAGAAATGACCCGACCCCTGCCATGAATCGGTTCATGCTGTACCAGAACTTGCTGCGGGGCGGCGCCCCCTCCGAGGTCTGAAGGATCTGAGCGCGCCAGTACGGAGGAATGAGCAGCGCAAACGAACCGGCCGTGGTTCCCAGCGTGAAAAAAACGTAGCCCGTAACAAATCCGCTCGCATTGAATACGATCTTCTGCAGAACATTCGTGAGTCCAAAGCAGGCGGACGCCGCGAGAATTCGGGGCAGCATGACTTTCAGGGGCCGCTTTTCCGCAAAGAACATGGCGAAACCGCCGGCTGTCATCAACGCGAAGCCGGTGAAGTGGCCACCGAAAGCACCCTGGAGCAGAGGAAGACTCAGCAAGGCGGTGGCGACCGGGGTGAAACCGCCCATCGCGGCGAGTTCGTCGGAAGCCTCACCGGCTTTCAGGGCGGCGTAGTAAAAAAAGCTGGCGATCAGGTCCAGAATGCCCGCGCTGAAGCCGATTCCGGCAACGCGCCAACCGGGCAGGTGAAAGCCAAATGGAATCAGGGCAAGTCCGAAGATGCTGATCGCGCCCAGCCAAAAAACGTACGCGAAGAGGTTCTGGGTGCCCTTTCGCTGCAGGAGGACCTTATCCCAAACGAGCGAAATCCCAATCAGGCCGTGGGCAATGATCGCGATCAGGATTCCATTGACAAAGAATGCTTCGATCGCCCTGAACATGCAACCCGCACTCCTGCAGTCAGAGAGCCGAATCGCCCGCGCTTTCAGCGCGGTTTTATATAATGCTCCCGATGGAGTCTACGCCCGCCGTTTTGGTCACCGGCGCCAGCCGCGGGCTCGGCCG